>CALFPO010000063.1 GCA_937919165.1 uncultured Bacillota bacterium
CCCTTGCGCCGAAGACAGCCTGGCCGCTTGCTGCACTGCTTGTGAGTTGCATGAGAATCTCTGCGCTGCTGTTAGTAGCGACCACTCCGGTATCGATGTATTCCGTACCAAACGATTCCACATACTCTACTTGGGTATATCCCTCAGGAAGCTCGTTGCCACGATATCCGTAATACTCTACTCCAGATTCTCCTGGATTAAATGTATTTCCACCTTTTGTGTATAGATATATGAATTTTCTATCGATTTTCTTTCCGCCAGTAAAGTCTGCTTCAATCAGCGAATAATCGCTTGCTACGTGATTGATATATTTGGATTCCGCAAGCAGCTGTTCCATGTTTGTGATGGAATCATTGCCATCGATATAGATCTTCGTCTGATCTGCAACACTCAGTTTCAGATTCGCTGATTCGTTTTCAAGATTCGAATAATTATAATAGAATTTGTTTTCGCTTAGATCACCGTCTATCAATACAACTTCAACATTCTTTCCGGAAATTGAATATGGTATCGAAACCAGACCAGCCATCGACAAGCTCGTTGTATTGCCTATTACCTTTCCATAGAAAGCACTAGCTCTTTCAGAAGCCTTAAGAGAGCCTGTGAAGTACGAATATTCTAGATATGGATTTCTTACATAGGTATCGACGTTGCTGACTTTGGTTGCCATGCCAGATACAGTTCCGGCAATGCCGGCAACATAGTCATGACCAACAACATAGGCATTCGAATAGTTGTCGAACGATACGATATCATAGCTGTTTGATATAGTGATGACTTGACCAAACATGCCGCCGACATAGTCATAGCCATATACGACACTATCTTTGCATAGGCCTACAGACTGAACGGCTGTTGCCGATTCATAATAATCCATTTCTCCCTGAAGACCACCGACATAAGAAACATTCTGTGAACCGATTACGCAGTTCTCGACAAAACCGGCTGCTCGTCCGCCATATCCGATCAAACCGCCGAAATATGTAGGTGAAGATGATGCAGCGATATTGTACTTATTGGCTTTTATTGGAGAGATGATTGTGTCTGATACATAAGGAGTTCCAATCCAATATCTATTTATGTATCCGACAGCGCCGCCGACATATGTATTTCCGTATATTTCGCAGTTCTCGACAAAGCCCAATGCATCGACGCTGGCTTCAGTGTAGCCCATGATGCCACCGACTCTGTTACTGCCATAAATCTTGGTGTTCTTGACCCAACCGCAGACTGATGTATTATCGGCTGTATCCTGATTTGTGCGATCAATCCATGTCTGTCCTCTTCCCCATAGGCCACCGACATACGATGGTGATGCAACTTCACAGTCTTCTACAACACAGTTCCACACTCTACCATAGATGCCGCTGATGCCACCAACGTAGCTTGTTGTTCCCCACACCTTAGAGTTGTAGACATAGTCTTCGTTGATGTATATGTTGTTACTGCCGCCATAGCCCGTAATGCCTCCAACATATTGTGTTCCCTTGATATTGCTGTCAATGACGTTGCAGTGTTCAACATAGGTTCCATAGTTGATGAGACCGGCCAATCCACCGGCATATGTATTAGTGGACTGTATGCTTACGTTAGTGATCGTGGAATCGCTCAATGATGCAGAGATTCCGCTTGTCAAAGCTGAGTAGTCCTTGTTGATCAGGAAGTTTCTGCCAGGATTGGTCAACTGTCCAGCGATAGCTCCAGAATATGTGCTGCTGGAGATGAGTTCGCTATCTTCTATTACAATATTCTTGAAGATGTTTCTGAGTTTTCCGTTGGTAATATATCCAGCCATTATGCCAGTATTGGTAGTCTTTGAATTTACCTTGGCATTTCTGATATAGATATTTTCGATGTTGCAGTTCGTGAATCCAAACGTGCCACTGAAGCCAGAGCTGCCTGATGGACCCGTTGTCGCAATGCTGCAGTTGTCAAATGTCAAATTATCAGCAGTACCAACCGGCAAGGCAACGATTGCAGCGTTGGCTTCATATGTTGTGCTGTTGTTTTCAAAGGAAACATTCTCACAGTTGGTGATTGTTGTTCTTACAAGTCCTACCCAACCATTAAATAGCCATGGATTCTTGCTGCTGTCTTTTGTGGTATCGATTGTTGCGTTAGATAGACAGTAATATGGTTTCTTATTGTTCTTAACATCAAGGTAATTGGCTTCGCTATTTTCAACTTTTCCTTCTAATCTATTTATAGTAACGTTTACGTTTCCTTCACTATTGTATTTGTCTTGATTAGACGAGAAGTCAATGTCTCCTGTAATTCTAATGTTTTCGGCAAAAGACTGGTTGTTGTGGAAGAGATTATTCCACTTGGTAAAGCTGTCTATCTCTTTATACTGCTGAGGCAGATCCAATGTTCTGTTGACTCTCAGATAATGTGTACCATTCTCATCAGAATACTTGATTGCGGTTATCCTGTATAAGTCATATGCGCTTGCGTAATCGCCAATGGTATATGTGAACGTATCGATAGGTCTTACCAACATGTCGTTTATGCTGACATCCTGTCTAGAGAAATCGAGCGCTTCATGATGCGATAGAGCATTTATGCCATTGCCATCTGTTTGGGTTACAGCCTCATAGAAACAATAATCTGTCTCAAATCCTTCAATCTTGATGCTGCGATCTCTTGATACGACAACCTTTATCTTGTTGCCATCTACACTTACCTCCTGCAGGGTAATGTCTGGATTATCTTCAGAGATGTATTCATCTTCCTGTCCATATAGCCTATTGCCTTCGCTATCAAGCAATAAAGGCAAATAGTTATCTCTGCATTCAAATATTGTGTTGTTCAGATATGCTGAACAATCGTTAGAGAACGTTCCCTGATGCATCAAAGAGTCACTCATGGACAGGATGTTGCCTGATAAGTCTCTATATCTTAGATCAAGAACAGCGTCTTCGTAGTTATAGCCTGTGTCAAATCTGTTTGTATCGACATTTATGAGATCGACAGAAGGAATCCTCATGTCATCTGAATCATCCAGAATATTTCCTGATATGACATTGCCAAAAGTTATGCAATCTGAGACATTCTGGGCACTGTTGATCGCTCTTCCGATTATTCCTCCGGAATTTCCGTTGTAGCAGATTATATCGACATCGCTATAGCAGTTATCGACATTGGCTATGCCTTGGGCAATGCCATAGATGCCGCCCATGCCATCTGCAGCGCCGACTATTACACCAGTTGCGTAGCTGTTGGTGACACCTCCATAATTCGAGCTGCCGTTCCAGCCAACAATGCCACCTACTCCACAAGAATGAGTCACTATCCAGTTCTCGATATATATGTTCTGGGCATATGAAGAATCAATCAAGGTCAATCCGCCTTCATAGCCAACCAATCCTCCTGTTGAAACAGTAAGATCGCTGCTGTCAGTTGTGCCGTTTGAACTTATCTTGGTGTTCTTGACACCTGAATTGCTGATGGTTGTACCAGCCAATGTGTATCCTGCTAAACCGCCTGTGTAGTTGCCGCCGACAACAGATGAATCGCTGATGAAGATGTTGTCGACTGAGCCGCCACCTATTTCACCTGTGAGTACGCCAGCATACTTGCCGCCTTCAAAGTGGATATCGTCGATCTTCAGATCATGAACATAGCCATTGATCTGCTTGAATAGACCGATTGGCGATGCCTTGGCGATGCCTTCTTTTGCATAATCAAAAACAGTGAATTTTGTATTGCCTACGGTCTTGCCGTTTCCATCAAATTTGCCGGTATATATATCATTTACATACACATCATTCAAATAGTATTCTTCATTGAAATCGATGTTGTTCTCTAATATGAAGTTCTGGTCAACTTCCTTGTCTGCTGTCTTGTGCAGATGCTCAATCCATCCATCCACATCTTCGATAGCTCGATAGTATTCAAC
The DNA here is from genome assembly GCA_937919165.1 of uncultured Bacillota bacterium. GTDB lineage: Bacteria > Bacillota_I > Bacilli_A > Erysipelotrichales > Erysipelotrichaceae > Colivicinus. The sequence goes on from CALFPO010000063.1 coordinate 3,899, forward strand.
AAACAGTTTTCTTCCTGTATCCAAAGGAACTTCTGTATAGCTGTCCACATCGTAGTCCTTGATCACAAGCTTTAGCACATTATAGCTGCTATATGCCTTTATAGGATTGTAGCAATATCCAAGAACCGTTGTTATGCCAGTACCATCATTTATATTGGCTATGACTTTTGTCTCTAGTCCACTGACACTCATTGAATCGATCGGCAACTCGCTCTTGTTTGAAACAAGCGCAATAAAGCGCTGCGTATTGGAGAATATGCCATCATCGTTTATTTCATAATCCCAAACAGTGGTTCCGATATCGCTGATCAGGCCATTTATGCTTTCATAGTCCTCAAACATATCATCGATGTTCTTATCGGAACCAAGTTCATAAGCATATGAGTAGATAAGATCGACAGCCGAATAGCTAGGAGCGCTCATCAATTCGATGTAGTCCTGTTGAGGCATTGCATCGCTGGTATAAATAACCTGTGGATAGCAGTTAGATTCAATCAAGCTATCTACAGTAAACACATCAGTAGACTTGGTGTTCAATATGGTATTCTGCCATGACTTGTTTCTTAAAGACATGATAGAAGCCACGCTGTTGTATGGGGTACTGCTTGCGCTTGAATAGATATTGTCAGAAATGTAGTAGATGTTCTGGTTAACATAATTGCCGGATGTACCTATTGCTGGTCCATATGTTGTAGACTTCATATTGATGCTTGGATAGGTTGCGAAATTGTACATCGTATCGCCGACAGCATAACAGTTTCTGATGATGCCGACGTTATTGCCGGCAATGATGCCTGTTGCGTTGCAGGTTACTGATTCCAGATTGATATCACCTAGGGCAAATACATTCTCGACTACGGCATTAGTCTGGTTTCTTCCGACCACAATACCGAAGTTGCTGGCAGCTGCACTTCCCAAAATGTTAACTGTGGCCTTGTTGTCGTTGAATGGTTCCCCATTTTCGTCGGTTCTGCTGCTGTATACATAGCCATTTCTCAATACGCCGCCCGAACAGTTATCGATTACCGCAAAACCGCTCCAGCCCGTACTGGTTGTATCTGTCTGAACATCGATTGCGAAATTCTCTATGGTTCCATAGTTGTTGATGCATAGGCCGCCAGATCTGTTGTACATGTAATGTACAGCATTGACTTCATTGGTCTTTGTGTAGTAGCTTCCATATTTGTAGTATTCTTCAGGAATCTGTTCTTCGCCGTATCTTACAAGAATGTTTGATATCGTTCCTCTGTTGTTATTGACGAATGTGCCGCCACCGACAACGACGCTGGTAGATTCGATGAAATCTTTATCTATGTTCAAAACCATATTTTCTATCTTTGCGGTTTTGGACATTTCATAAATCAGGGTTCCGGTTCCATCAAGATTCATTGAGTGACCCTGGAAATCAATCTGCGCGTTCATTGGGCTTGTTTTCCAATGCAGATAATTGTCTTTTCCTTCTTCGTCCTTATAGACTGCAGTATCATCTCTTCCTTTATACATAGCATCAAAATACAGATCGTCGATGACTACGTATTTATGAGTGGAAGAACCTACCGCAAAGAATTCATCAATATTGGAGATGGTGTAGATAGGTTCCTCAGTAGAGAATTCAGTAGAATCCAAGTAAATATGGATTGCTTCTTTGTCTTTAAGTTCAAAATCATAGAAAAGCTCAAACGAGTAATAATCATTTTCGTTTCTATCAATCAATACAGGATACTCTAGCTCAAAATAACCGCCTTCGCCTTCGTAATTAATTTTGATCGGTTCCTCATTATCTAATTCAATGGTTTCTTTTCCATCGACAAAACTATGCCTATAGACATTCACATAGGCCACGTTCTCTGTGTACCAATCTCCTTCTGAAATATCTTCAAATAGATCAACTCCCAATCTAGAGATATAGTACTCGCTAGCATTATATTCGCTGTATTGAGATTGTTCTATCTTTTTTCCGCCCTTGAACTTTCCTGCGGCTGCCGGATAGAACTTCTTGCCAGGGTCGGCGACATCGATAAAGCCGTACTCACCTGCATCGCTGACAACGGGAACGAGGTCGCGGACAAGGATGTCGTTAGAATATATTCTGACAGCTTTCCACTTTGCGCTTACGCCTGTAGTGTATGGGGACCCTGCGTTGTTCAGATTTCCGACATAGAGCGTCCTGTCGCACGCTGTCTTCGTCACGGCCACATTGTAGTGGACATTATCGATGTCCATGCTGCCGTCCTTATTAAGGGATATCGGGATATCCACGTCCAGCTCAGGAGCTCCGACGTTAGTTGCAGATCCTGTCCAGTCCCTCCTGAACGTCTTCGAGCTGGAGACGTTATAGAAGAAAGAATATGTTCCCGAGTTAACCGTTCCGGCGGTCGCTCTTGCGCCGAAGACAGCCTGGCCGCTTGCTGCACTGCTTGTGAGCTGCAGAACCATGTCGGCGCTGCTGTTGGTAGCGACTACTCCGGTATCTATGTATTCCGTGCCGGAGGTCTCCACATACTCTACCTGCGTGTATCCATCAGGAAGCTCGTTGCCGCGATATTTGATTTCATCTAAACCAATCAAATTAATGTCGCCTTGTAACGACTGTCTTGTCGAGAATCTTTCTTCATGGAACAGATATCCGGTCTCTACGCCTGTATCTAGATTTGCTTCTTTTGCTATGAATCTGAATGCATAGTCTGAATTGCCTTCGATTATATGCGATAGACCATCAGTAGATGATTCGGGATCCGCAAACATGTTAAGTTCGAAATCTTCGTTCTTGTTTATGTTATAGGAACCAACGATCGTCATCTTTCCGTCATCTTCGATCTTTACGACACGCAGTATGTAGGTTTCGCCTTCAATGATATCGTCAATATCTTCAACCTTGAATTTGGATACTATGAAACCAGTGTATGCATCCAAAGAATCGATCTTTGTGATCAGAGGCATTCTGTTGGTCTTGAGCTTGTTCAATGATGACCTGACAGCGATGTCTAACGCCTCATCGCCTTCAGGTGTGTATTTTGCCTGATAGCTTAACGCATATTCTGTATTAGACAATAATCCTTCAGGAATGAACTTGCTTGTATCGATCTCAACGATGTTGTTTTCTGGATCGTCGCTCAAAAGGATCGCCAGTTCTTCGTCGGTCAGTTTGTATTGATATCTGTCTGTGTCATGCGTTAATGTGATGTACAGTTCATCGACAAAGTTCAGCAGATCTTCCTTGGTTGACCTGTCGTTCAATTGAACATTCAAAACAGCACGGGTCGCTAGATTCTTCTTGTCCTGCACATCATCTGAACTGAACTTTTCTTTTGTTACATTGGAAACATTAAGATACAGGCTACCAAGATCAGACAGTCTGCCAGTAACGAATGGCTTTGAATACAGCTGCTTGGTATTGACGCCTGTGCCGTCTCCATTATCGCAATCCATCAGGATGGTTACGGTATATGTCTTGTTGAGGCCTAAGCCATCGACAGTGAAAGGTTCGCCTGACACAATCTCTTTGTAGCCTACGCCATCGAAAGGAATGACATTTCCTTTGGAGTCGGTAATGACAGCCCTTAGGTTATTGTATTCGGTAACATATTCGCCTGTGTCAGGAATTGTGATGGTGGTATTGATGGTTGCGGTATCCAGACTAGGATATGTAATCTTCACGTTAGCCTTTGGAAGCTTCTTGCAGGTGTGGGCAGTGAATGTATCATTTACCACATCAATCAGATTTCCGTACATGTCGTAGCAGACAATCTTTCCGGTATAGTTCATGCCGCTGGTTAGAGAATTCTTTGTGGTGTATGAGACGCTAAGTCCATTTATCAGTCTGCTTACGCTGTCATCTGGCAGTCTGAACAGATGGGTATTGCCTTCTTCATCCGTCAATTCGACCGTAACGGTGCTGACGCTGCTCAAGGCATCCTTGCTGGACTTGCCTTCAGAGATATCGAACGACAGATAAGGGATATTTACCTGATTAGATAGAATCTGGCTATCAGTCATATCGATAGGATTGATGTATATAGAGCCCAAATCTCCGATGTCCTTTGTCTTGATTGGTGTTCCTTCATCGAAGTATACAGGTGTCGTGACAAGCTTATCCATCTCATCGCGATATCTGAAATAGCCCTTGATTATGTATTCTGTATCGGCTCTTAGTCCGTTGATCGTATATTCATGTTCACCATATCCAGCATCAAAAGAGACACGCTTATATGTCTTTCCGGCATTTTCGCCTTCATTGAGGATTATTTCATATGTTACCTTGTTGTCCTGAATGACGCCGGCAGGATCCACTATCTTCACTTTGGTGGTGACTGTATATGTGGTTGGGTCATATTCTTCAACAAGCGTGATGGTAGGCATTGCCCACTCCGGAATGATTGGAGGGATTGGATCGTCTTCATGTTCGTGCTGCTGCTCAGGATTTACATCTCCAGTAGGTGTATCTGGAGCTTCTGGATCGGCAGGAATCTTCTCATATTCATGTTCGCCAGTCGAATGTCCGCCACTGCCGTGTCCGCCACCTTCAATATCGAAGGTGCAGACAAGACAAGAAGAGGTACTTGATCCAGCGCTTTCTTCACCCTCTGATCCTGTGCCGTGTGCACTGCAGAAGATGTTGCTGAAAATGATGTCCTTTGCGGATCTTGTGACACCGTTTTGGGTTCTTGTTATCTCTTTTTCCACATAGAGACGTTCATTCAGTTCGGTTACAGTGATCTTGATTGCATATTCAGAATCATCCAAGCCATAGTATAGACGGGCTTTATCTTCGCCATAATCGTAATAGTCATATGCTCCATCTCTAGGATTGTCATCTACATAGTAATGATAGATTTCGCTGTTGTTTATCTTGACGAGCTCTCTAGGCAGTTCCATGTATGGATCATATGTTGGATCCAAGATGCTATCTAGCTGCGTAACCTTATATTCATATACTCCAGGCCTATCGAAAGTCAAAGAAATCTTGCTGGTACCTACATCGCTTATCTGCAGCTCGCTGCTTGCAGGTTCAATATATGTTCCCTCTCCAAGATCGACATTGTAGGTGAATATCTTGTTTCTGGTTCTCATATTGCCGACATCGGTGATGTTGTTCTTGATGATGAGATCGACGTTGATTTGACTTATGCCGTTGTATTTGTTGGTGAATGTTACGGTGTTTGTCTTGACGCCATCAACGGTCTGATCAACGATCTTCAGGATATCGTCTTCCTTCTTCAGCACGAACCTGACGATATGGCTGCTGCTGTCGAAATCATAGTTGGTGTAGCCAAGATCGTTTTCTTTTATAACATATTCATATGTGCCTTCTTTGGTGAATTTGAAGCTTGTGCCGGTCAATCCTTCATCATATACAGTCGGATTGGCATTATTTGGGTTTGGAGCGAAATTGCTGGCCTTGACTATTGTGAAAGAGAAATTCTTATTGTCTGGTCTTTCGGCACTGCTGCTGTCGAAGCTTTTTCTGATATATACAGAACCTTCAACCTCTCCATCAATCTTGATATGCGAATATGAATTGACGAAGGTTGCGACATTGGTTTCGTAGCTATCTACAGCTATTCTGTTGATAGCCAGCTTGTTATCGATTCTTGTAACTTCTATTTCAAGAGTCTTTATCGAATCATCAAAGGCATAGTCTTCATAGCCATAATCCACTTCTGAAATATAGTATGTATAGAAGCCTTCCTTATCGAATTCTAGCGCAAAACTTGCGCTGTCTTCACCGATTGTATTTAAGGAATTAATGAGTTCGCCATCTTCATCATAGACATTGAACGCAAAGACCTTAGCGGTTTCTGGTTCATCATATAGTACATCGATTATCTTTTCAACGATGATATTGGCTCTTACTGGAGCAAGCACTATTTGCTGTTCAGTCTTTTTGCTGGCTTTCTTGCCTGGCTGACCGCCGGTCTTCTTGATAGAGGAGCCAGCTTCTCTGTTCTTGAGATGCTGAACCTTGGCTTTGCCCTGATAAGAGATGTCTTCGATTATGTATTGCTGGTCCTGAGGCTCTTCTTCCTGCTTTGGAGTTTCTTCCACAATGGCCATTTCACCCAACGAAAGCAGCAGATCTCCATACCTGATCTCCATTGATCCGATTCTTATCAAAGAATCTTCATTTACATCATCAATGATATCGAACCTGAATGTTCCATAGTCATAATAGGCATAATTGATATGATCTGGTGTCAGGTACAGATAGGAGTTAAGCTTGACCTTATAGTTGTTGGCTATCGTCTTTACATCCATCTCCTGGACATTGACGTAAAGATTGTTGTTGAGCCTTGCCAAAGTATACTCATTGGTATCCGCTCTTTCAAAGCTGTTGTTGTAGCCTTCGCCGTTGTTGATGTTCAGGCCTTTATAGCCATCATAGACCCTTAGACTAGCATCATATAGGATATTGTCGTAATCCAGAAACTGGATGCCGGCACCATCCGTGATATGCATAGGATAGACGGTATTGATCTTCTTTCTGCCATCGACATCGGCATATAAGGTTCCCCATCTCTCAAGAATTTCCTGATCTTCTTCCACAAAAGAAGGCGTAACGACTTTCTTCAGATTTCCAGAATAGAGATTTGTCTGAATTTCATTGTTGGTGAAGATATATCCTTCATTTTTAAAATAATCTACAACGTTGAATGAAGTTGTAGAGATATAGAATATTGAGACAATCAAAAGAACGGCGATGATAAGAATCTTCTTCATTCTTTCTCTCCCAGATAGTCTCTAAGCAGATCGGTGTTGCATGGCATCAGACTTTCATTGCCGTTATAGGTGATGGTCGAATAGGTCAAATCAATCGAATACTCGCTGTTCTTGCCTGTCGCATGACCGACGATGTTCTCGAATGTGTAGGTCTTGGTCTTATAGTCAAACAGCTGGATCCAGTTGTTGTATTCCACGACCGCAAACGACAAAGGCGTCACATTGACCTTTTTGTCATTGAAATAAATTGTCATATTCTCTAAGAACACATATGTATTATGTCCATCATAAAGGAAACCTTTCTGGTTCTCCTTTCTGGTGCTGTTTTTAGAGAAGGTGGCAAAATCTGTTTCAGGATTGTATTCGATGTTAACGAAAGAAGGTATTCTATATTTCTCAAACTTATCGTCAAAAGATGGATAATAGTAGATCATCTTGTTCAATGTGACGATCTGGTTGTCATCAAAGAAGGCTGGCAAGCCGCCTATCTCAAGCTGCTTCTTGTTGCCAAGCAGAAGGGTTGCCTTTTCGTTTGAATCGATCTTGACCTTCGAACCTTTGCCTATCTCATATTCCATGCCATTGATATAGTATGAGGCATCCTTCTTGAAGGTATAGGAATTGAGGTTATCCAAAAAGATGATAGATAGACCTATGCATATAAGTACAGACAGCAGGACAATGATCTTTATTCTCTTCTTAATTGTTTGCATTCAGTATACCCTCATATGCATTAAGAAGCTGCAATAACGAATATAGCACACAGAAAATTCCGATCATGATCAGCATCACGAATATGATCGTCAAGGATTCGATTGTCTGATAGTAGTTCAACAAAGAACTTTGGACATACAGCAGCACAAATATCGCAAGGCTGTTCAGAAGGTTGATAAAGAAGCCTTTGAGATCTCTGTTCAGAATGAATATCGCCAGCGAAAACAGACATAGTATGACCAGATAGCCGACATTTATGTTCCTGCAGACTATGGCGCTTGCCAGCACAAAGCACGCTCTTCCCATCAGCAACGCAAACTCGATTGCCTGCTTCTTCGACAGGTCATACATCAAGGCAAAAGGAACGATCCCCTTCGTCTTCCAGGAGAATCTTGTCGTCAGTGCCCAAAGAATTGCGCAAAACAAAACGATGATTATGCAGTATATTACGATAACCCATCTATAGTTAATAATTTCATCTATAACATCTCTAATCATCTGTCTTTATCAATAGCTCGAAATTGTTGTGGGAATGCTTATAGAAACCGGTCATATTGTCTATGACCTTTTCTCCTTTATCTGATACGAAGATGATGTCTCCATCTATCTCGCCTATTACAGGTATATAGTCTTCCATGATCAAAAGATTGTAGGTCTTGGATACAATCTTGATGGCGCTTAGATTCTGCATATGCTGATAGCCATCCAGCAACGAATATATTTTTGCGTTGATCTTTCCCATTACTTACCGTATGCTCCTATGAATGCGAATCTTGATTCAGGAATAGTATCGTAGTCGCCGCTGAGGATGTGCTCGACATCCGCAAGGACATCCTTGATGTCTACCAGTTCGCCCTTGATGCCTGTATAGTTCTCGGCAACAAACATTGGCTGAGTGAAATAGTACATCAGCTTTCTTGATCTATAGAAGATAGCCTGGTCCTGCGCAGACAATTCGTCAATACCAAGTACCGCAATGATCTCTTCCAGTTCGTAGTATCTTGCCAGATACTGCAATGATTTCTTGACCAGATCATAATGTTTCTGTCCGATCACATCAGCATCGATAAGCTTGCTGGTGGTCTTGAAGACATCGATGGCTGGATAGAAGCCTTTTTCAGCCTGTTTTCTGTCCAGAACGACCTGTCCATCCAGGTGGCTCGAAATGGCTCTTACAGCCTCATCATAGATATCATCGGCTGGAATGTAGATGGCCTGGAAGGAAGTGATTGAACCTTTGTCGGTGGAGTTGATTCTTTCCTCGACGGTCGCGATATCAGAAAGCATCTGCGAAGGGTAGCCGTTCTCGACCGACATATAGCCAAGTTCAGAAGATATTTCGCTGGATGCCTGGATGAATCTATAGATGTTGTCGATGAATACCAGCACATCCTGATTCTTCTGGTCACGCAGGTATTCTGCCAGGGTCAATCCGGAGAAGATCGCTTTCGATCTGGATGTAGGCGATTCGCCCATCTGACCAAATACCATGGACATCTTATCCAGCAGCTTTCCTTCTTTCATTTCCTGATACAGTTCCTGTCCTTCTCTTGAACGTTCGCCGACACCGACGAAGACAGAATTGGAATTCAGTTTTGTGTAGACGTTGTGGATCAGTTCCTTGATCAGTACGGTCTTGCCGACACCGGCACCGCCAAGCAGACCCATCTTGAAGCCTTTTCTCATTGGCGCAAAGAAGTCCAGAACCTTGATGCCTGTCCACATGATGCCGCCATTGATGGTAACTTCATTGAGGCTCAGGTTGCAGTCATATATGTTTCTCTTCTTGACGATGTTGATGCCTGTATTGTCGATGCTCTGGCCGAATGACGAGAACATATGTCCGAGTATCTTGTCGTCATATGGCATCGATACGCCACCCACAACCTTATGGAGGTCCATGCCTCTTTTTAGACCATTGGTCATGCCGAAACAGATGGCAGTCGCAATCGATCCCTTGATCTCTTCTATCTCAAACTGATATAGCTTGTCGTCGATCTTTGTGCATACGACATCATGAACCGAAACATCCGCGTCCGCCAAAAGGATTTCAATCTTTATTGATGAAATTGATGTTATCTTGCCGATTACGCCGTTTCCTATCTGGATGTTCTGTTCCTGTTTTGCTTTGACATTCAGGTCTGGTTCCATGCCTGTAATGAAGTTCAATGCAGGATTGTTTTTGTCGATAATCTCAGTCATCAGTTCTGTCCTCCTTTCGCTTTCCTTGCTAGATATTTCGCAAATACCTTATAACTTTCACATGCCTTGCTTTCTGGCGCATAGTCCAATAGGCTCTTGGAATATACCAGCGATTCTCTTACCTCAACCGCTTCAGCGATTATTGCCGGGAATAGATCAATTCCTAGCTTCTTGCACAGGTTATAGATCAAGGCATATACCTTCTTGTCGAAATCGAAGTTATATCTTGTAAGCAGTACACCATAGATCTGCAGATCAGGATTGGTGTATGTCTTTACAGCCTTGTATGTCTCATAGATCTGCTTGATGCCTTCCAGCGAGAAGATATCAGCTGCTGCCGGAATCACAAATCCATCAGACGCCGTCAGAAGGCCAACGGTCAAGATGCCCAAAGCCGGAGGCGAATCAATGAAGATGAAATCGTATTTCTCCTTCAATGGAGCGATGACTTCCTTCAGTCTGTATTCGCGTGCCTTGCCATTGAAACGCTTCTCGTAAGAGGCGAGGTTTCCGTTGGATGTCAGGATATCACCATACTTGCAGTGCTGGATGATATGTTCTGCATCGCAGTTTCCCAACATGGCATCCAGAATGGAATAAGCCTTCATATCAGCCTTCATCAGACTGGACAGGCTGCATTGCGGATCCATGTCTATCGCAAGCACTCTGCAGTTTGCGGACTTGAAAATCGAACACAACTCAAAAGTTGTGGTTGTCTTTCCAACTCCACCTTTCTGATTAATAATCGCAATAACCTTAGCTGCCACTTTCCATCATCTTTCTAGATCTGCGTTTCACATATCTCTCTATATTCTTCGCCGAAGCGATCATCATCTTGTTCTTTCTTTCAGTCTGGACATTCTCTTCCTCAATCTCCTCAATCTTCTTGAGTGATTCATTGGTTGAGTTCTGTCTCATGACATTCTCGGAAGCGAATGAATTCTTGATCAGGATCTGCAGCTCATAATCGACGTATGTACAGATCATGCTCAGTATCAGTTCGCCTATATCGTTTTCGGATACATAGTCTTCAGTATAGTTGACTCTCTTGGCATCGCTTAGCTCAAAAGGATAGATCCTTTTCTTCAGCCAGTTGATGTTTGTGATGTTTTCATAGTTGTTGTAGAAGACATTGATTTCGGAATACATGTTGTTCTTGATGCCGTTCTGAATCAGGTCAGAAACGACTTTCGGATTCTGTGTATATTCATCCTTGGTGATAGCCAGCTTCACATTATCGACATTCTTGTTGATCTTCTTGCCGATGATGATCTTTTCTGAATCATCTTTCTTTATTGAGCTGTTGATCACGTAGTTGTATGAACCGCAAAAGCCCAAGTCAGATCCTATGAATACATTCAAAGCCGGCTTGTCTTTTGGTGCTCTTAGAATTGCCTTGTCCAAAATGATATTTCGGTTGTTGGTAAGCGAATCGATCATATTTCTCAATTCGGTCTCGACCTCGAAATACTTTTCGGCCTCTCTTCTTGCCTTATCGACGCGCAAGAGGGAGTGGAAATTCATTACTTTAACTACGTTCTTGACTCTCATGATTAATCTGCTAAATTCTCAAATGTTCTTATAATCTCTTCTTCGTCTTTCTTCTCGAACTTGTATTGGTTCAAGCAATCCAGTATCTTTTCGCCTTTTTCCAGCAATTCTCTCATTTCATCGGACATCTCATCCTTGTTGGCAAGCTCATAGACATCACGCTTTTCCATATAGGCCAATAGTTCTCTTCTGATCTTTGAACCAAGCTTGGATATCTTCTTTGACTGAACAGCACCGCCAAGTCTGGATACGGACAGACCATAATCGATGGCTGGCCTCATGCCCTTATCGAAGTTCTTCTTGGAAAGAACTATCTGTCCATCTGTGATGGAAATGATGTTTGTGGAAATATAGTCGGTAATATCTGCCGTCTTTGTCTCAACAATCGGCAAGATTGTGATGGAACCGCCGTTGATGTGCTGACAGCCCTTTTCCAGCAGTCTTGCATGAGTATAGAAGATGTCGGAAGGATATGCCTCTCTGCCTGGAGCCTTATCCATCATCAGCGATATCTCTCTATATGCATCCGCATGTCTCTTCAGGTCATCGATGATGACAAGAACGTCTTTTCTTTGCTTCAGATAGTATTCCGCAATGCCCAATGCTGCATATGGCGTCAATGAGAGAACTGGTGTAAGTTCGTCATTCAAGGCACAGATGATGATGGTGTTGCCCATAGCTCCATGCTTGGTCAATTCATATTCGACTTCTCTGATCTCTTTCTTGGTCTTGCCGACAGCGCAGTAGATGCAGATTGTGCCATCACCCACAAGCGAGGCAATTGTATCTAGCGCAATCTGGGTCTTGCCTATCTTCTTGTCGCCAATGATCAGCTGTCTTTGGCCTTTGCCGATTGGATACAATAGGTCAATTCCCGCAATTCCGGTATATAGCGGTCTGCAGACAGCGCTTCTGTCCATGATTGGTGTTGTTTCGCTCTCAAGAGGTATATCGACAAGCTCATCGAATTCCATATCCTTGATCTTGTCTTTGCCGAACATGTCGATGATCTTGCCAAGCGAATACCTGGAGAACTTTGCGGAGAATTCCTTGCCGGTAGCGACAACTTCGTCACCGATATGGATTTCGCCGTTCTTCTTTGTGACGATTACATTTATATAGTTTGTAGCTATGCCGCCGACGTAGCCGATTGAAGTGCCGTTGACGATGACTTCCTCAAAAAAGGCAGCTTCGTCCAAGCCGCTAACCTGCAGTACATAATTCTGGATCTTGTTTACTCTACCGATAGAGTAGACATTCACCTTTCTTTTTATATCGCTTATCTTTTGATTAATTAGATCATTGGTATTTTTCGACATAATTAACCTCCCTATAGACTGTAATCATAAAGCTTATCTTTATGGACTATCTTGATGCCTTCTGTAATCTCTTCATCATGGATGGTGACGATCTTCTTGTCTTCATCATCGAAGTTGTCCTGTTTCCATCCTGTCTTGACATAGAAATTAGGATCTTCTTTCTTGGCTGCACGCTTAACATAATCAGAGAAATCGATTATGTTGAACTCGCCATTTATCGTTGATAGATAATCGTTCAAGATGGTCAGTTGGCCTTCCGTAAACGTTTCGCGCAATATCGCTTTCTGGCTATCAGGTTCCAATGTGCTAAGATTGTATACCGTATCGAAATCAAGCGCCTTGCATAATTCGATGGCTGTGCTGTCTGATTTATCGTCAGCCTTGTTGTCATCAACCACCTTTTCCAGAACCTCTTCCTTATCGAAAGACATGTTCTGCTTGATTGTCTTGTACTCTTCCTTGAAATCTTTCTTGTAGGAAGGATTTTCGACTTCAGGTGAAACAAGATATACTGGCTTCTCTTTCACAACAACGGTATTGGCTTTATTTCCTTCGGCAACATATTCGTTTTCATCCATCTGCCCAGAAACATAAAAGTCGCTGCTTTTATCCAAAAAGTATTTCCTTATCTTGTCATTCACTCTTTCCCAGCATCTTATGATTGCATAAACCATGAAGGAGTTAATAACAAACATCACCAATACAATCGCTATTATTCCAGCCATCAATCACCTACACAGTCATTGGATTGAAGAACAGCAATACTATAACCAAAGCTATTAACAACAGAAACAGGATTGTTAGTGCCAGGATTACGATCATTGAGCTTGAAGTGACATCGCTCTTGGTTTCAGGGTTTCTGCCGACTGCTTCAGCAACCTTAGAGCCCAGAAGGCCTAAGCCGATGCCGATGCCCAACAGCGCCAATCCCAGCATTGTGCCTATTGCAGATATTGTTGAAGCTAAAACTGTCTCCATATGATTACCTCCGTTTTACCTGTTATTCTACATTGAACTCTTGATTGAATTGAATCTCGACGGTGTCATAGATCGTTCTTCCATCGACCTGTCTTGTCTGGATTCCTACAACCTTATCGATACGCACCTTGTGTGCGGTGAAACTCTGATTGTCTTTCTCTATCACAAGCGGAACGTTGATATAGCTTCCGTTTGATGACAGCAGTCCGCTGTCGACAAACTGGGTCTGTGACGCGATCTCATCGCCCATCTCATCGATCAATGTGTATTTGACATAGTTGTCGCCATCGTTCGAGAAATCAAGACTATATCCTTCAGCCGTAAGCTTGAAGGTTGCCGTATCGGAATAAAGTTCAGTCATCTTGGCTACGCCATTATCCGACTTGATCTTGACATTCATATTAGAGATAGGAACGAAATCGCTATTGTTCAATGCAACTTCGTAGTAGCCTGTCTTGTTTTCGGCATCTGTATATCTGATGACATAAGGGTAATAGCCAAGCTCTAGGTTGTATGTCTTGCCTTTTGTCAAAGAGTAGATGGTGTATTCATTGCCATATTTGGTCAAGATGTGATCTTCATATACGGTATTGCTGTGATCGTTTTCTCTTACCCTCAGCACTACACGACCGATATTGTTGCCCTGGTCATATACGCTGTAGTTCGCAGTAATTGAACCGATCTGTGAGGTAGCACCTAAAAGCTGAATCGAGAAGGTGTTGTCTTCCTTAGGGTTGGCAGCATCGCCACCGGTACCACCTTTGCCGCCGTCAGCGCCTGTACCACCGGTACCACCAAGACCACCAGCTCCACCGGTACCGCCGTGGCCACCAAGACCACCGACACCGCCGGATCCACCGGTACCGCCTGATCCACCGACACCACCAGCTCCACCAGTTCCGCCAGCACCACCAGTTCCGCCAGCACCACCGGTACCGCCGGCACCACCATTGCCGCCTTTGCCGCCGATGCCGCCATCGCCACCAGTTCCGCCTTTGCCGCCTGTTCCGCCAGCTCCGCCTGTTCCTCCAAGGCCGCCATCACCACCGGCTCCGCCTGTGATGTTGTATTCCTCTATGTCTGGAACTCTTTCATTGGCCTTGCTGCCTTCTGGCCTTTCAATGCCGGTAGAATTATATAGGACTGGGGCACCGTCATATTCGTTGGTGCTGCCAATTACTTTTCTTAAGTTCGTCTCTATTCCATTGCTATAAAGCAATTCAGATCCGATGTCGAAATATCTGTCTTCGCAGACAAGTATCACGTGGTTGATTGTTTTCTTGTTCAAACCAATCGACTGCAGAAGGCCATTGCCATTTCTGTCTAGAGATATCTTGATGAAATTGTCTGCTGCAATCGTTCCATCAAATGAAGCGATCTTCTTGCCGGCAAACAGATACAGTCTGTCATCAAGCTTATAGATCTGTGGTGTATTCAAATCTTCAATCACCATATTGGAATTGTATTTCTTGACTGATCCATCAGCATATATCTGATAGGAATTGCCCAATATCTGCAGATTGCCGCTGCTTCTGTCATTTATTACGACATGTTTGCCAAGATTTGTGGTCTTGCCATCCTGAGTCAGATAGTAGTTGCTGTCCCATTTCTTGACGATTTCGGTATCATTGCTGACTTCCAAGATCTTGTCGTTGTCGATGAAAAGAATGCTTCCAGCATTGACGGCTGTCTTGTTGTCGCTGTTGGAAACGCTCATGTATACAACCAAAGACATAGCCAAAATAGCGGCCGCTATCAATAGACCGAACAGTCCGAATGATCTGACATTTTTCTTTTCAAACTTTCTCATGACTTATCTCATTAATTCCAATTGCTAGGCGTATATACACCTTCCACCGTTGCCGCAAGCTCATAGCCCGTGCCTGCTGCATCTATTACATACAGATATACTGTAATGAAATATTTGTTGCCTGGATTTGACATGTTGTTTACCAGCAGGTTATAGGTCTTTGAACCACCGGCACTCTGCTTCCAGATGTCACCTGAACCTTGACCGGTTTCTGGATAGAGTTCATATTCGTGGTAGACATCCTCGCCCTCTGAACGTACGACTTCCGTCAGCTGATATCTTACATGGGCAACCTTATATAGATAGTTACCACTTATCTCAACGATACCGGTATCTCCCTGAGGGGACAGGTTTATGGCCTCGATATCAACATTAGGATTTGATGGTGTCTTGATTTCGCCACCGATGTATACGTAGTAAGGTGTCTTGACTGAGCCGTTTTCTTCAACAAATACGCCAGATACCTCGGCATCCGCAATATCGAAATTGTATAAAGCGTCGAAAGTCAAGTTGGTTACATTCTCTTCTTCTACCTTATATGTGACATTGTGGATTGCTCCGTCTTTGGTGATACCTTGAATATCGAGGTTATAGATATCGGCGATGCAGTAGACCTTAACATAGTAAGATGAATCGCTGTCTCCCATTAAAGTGAAGTTCTTTGGACTGATGCTTGCGCCCTCGTTTCCGGACTTGTTGACCATGTCTGAAGTAAACAGATATACGTCATGGGTTGTATAGCCGCTTATTACATATTTGTTTCCGGCAGCATCCGTATAGTAGTCTTCACCCGAATAATCAGGAGCCACCTTTTCAAATGATGGATACGCCAAAGTCACTACCTCTTTGCCTTCGGCTACTGTAGCGTCTTCAACATCAACGATGGTGTCTACGCCATCAGAATCCTTCTTATGCAGTTCCAAAACATAGGTAACATCGTTGTCGTTGTCTGGATCAGATGAGACGGTATTGTTTCCGACCAGGATACGTTTCGCGTCGTTGCCGGAGATTTCGTAATTGATCGTGTATTTGTTGCCGACCTGTTCTTGCGACATGCTGGCGATTGCTCTGAATGGATTCACAAGCTCAAGTTCATCGTTGAAGTTAGATACTGCATTGATATTCCTTGTCTGGTTGCTGCCGCCGTAATTGATGTCGATATATCCTTTATATTGCCAATTTTCTCCCAGAACATGCTTTCCGCTTGCATCTGGTGCCCAGTTCATGGAATGGCTAAGGGTATATGACCAAGGTACATATTTCATCTCTTCGATCTTTGCGCTTATTGCCGCATCTGTTGTGCATTCAGGATAATTCTGCCTTATCAATTCCTTGATGAATTCATCCTTGGTCCAATCGTTCTTGGCGATTAATTCTTCATGGCCTGGAGTTGTGTTGTTTACTCTATACGAAACGCTGCTTACTCCGACTTGAACATCCGAAAGATATAGATTGTTGAATACTACTCTTTCAGTAACGGTCTTCTTACTTCTGTCGCTTGCATCATTTACGACACGATATAACGCAGATGAAGCGATTTCCAACTCTTTAAGCGTTTCTACATCTAGTGTATTAAGCTCTTTCTGTTCGGTTGTCGTTGCGCTTGATCTGAAGTCGGCATTGACGCTGATTGTATATTCTGAATTTGGAACCAGCTTATGTGATTCGATATTCCAGGTTAAGGTTTCTTCATTATATTCTATAGTGAGTCCTCTTGCCTCATCTACTAATGGATATGTGCCATCAAAGGCAAGATTAATTGTCTCGACATTTCCGCCGCCACGATCCAATTTCACAGTAATTCCGTTTTCGGTAACGATAGTTCCCTTGCTGCTCAGCTGTACTGAGAATGCACCTGAATACATACCGAACTTCTTGGTTTCGGTTATTGTTGCATCAGGAATTACAGCCTGAATTATCAGTTGGTTTATATTAGCTTTGCTTGCTTTGCTGAACAATATTTCTCTAGGAATATTTTCTAGACCAGCAGAATACATATCGATTGTAGATCTGGCTATTTCATGCGAAACATTGTCGAATATATTTACTTTATATTCATCGTCGTAATCGCTTGCGCCGCTCACAACCTCTTTTGTCTTGGCAATTACAACATCGCCCAATTCATAGAGGGTATTGCTTGCTGCACCGATACTCAGATCCTTGTTAGGTTCCAGCAGATATCTTCTATCTTCTAGGCTTCCAAATAAGGTTCTATCAGCATATTTCAAACCATAGTTATCTGTTTCGTAGCATAGCGTTACATCTACATTGAACTCGGTATAGTTCAAAGTATTGCAGATGCTTGCAAGATCTGAATACTCGATTTCAGGCATTCTGAAAATGATGTGATCTTTGCCTGTTGTGCCGTCCGTGAATGAGTGGAAGCCGCCCTTTTCGATATCTGAGATGTCGAAGGTAAACGAAAGGGTGTTGCTTCTTCCGGTTCTGTCGGCATCAGGGTTGCCGTTGGTGAAATCAACCTTGACGCTCTTTACGCTACTCTTGAATGTTTCTGAATCGCAGTCGCTTTCTGCATATATCCTAATGATCGAATTCTCTGAATCGTTAGTTGCAAGAACCTTGCCCCAGTCCTTTGTTTCGTCAAAACGAGTAGGGTCGCCAATATTTAGCATTACCTTATTCATTTCTATGATGTTGATGTCTTGGAGCATTATGCTTGATCCCTTGTTCAGCCTGTTGTCGCTCGCAAATCTAATGGTTCCATTGTTGCGATTATCCAGACTGTAGCGTACATTCATGGTTTCATAATGCGAATCGTATGTGATCTTGTATAGGAATGGTATAGCTGGTGTGGTTACCACTTTTTGTGCTTCACCGACCTCTATCAAAATCTTGCTGTCATCTGAACCGCAATAGACAACCAGTTTGTTGTTGTTGTATTCAAGAGCCTTATCTGTATCCTTTATGAACGCATAATACTGGTCGTTGTTTCCATATGTGCTGCCATCATATTGTGCCATCAGAATCGAAGGCATCTGTTTTGGAATCAGATAGTCGTTAATGATGTGCTTTTCGTGGGATTCATCATAGTTGTATGGATATAGATAGCTGTAGACGTTTTCGCCAACCTTATACGAAATATCCTTCAGCAAGATTTCCATCTCAACCTTAAACTGATCGCCACGCTTTAAGGTTCTCTCTTCTGTACCGACAGTATAAGTACTCTGATTCATGTAGAGAACCCATTCAGGCAGTTTCATGGAATCAGTGCACTTGATCCATCCATCTGCTCCATATGTGTATGTAACTGTTCCGTCGACACCGTCGTTAAGGTAGACTGTTGCGGTATTTGTTTCATCATCATTGTATGAACGGGTAATCAGATTGCCCTCCATATCATATACGCTGTATCTTACCGCGTTAGCGTAGCTTGCCAACCAGCTTGAATTTCCTTGGATTACATAGCCGACCGTTGTGGTTCCGCTGACATTCTCTCTCCAGTATGCCGTTAGAGCAGCTTTGTCGTCCGCATTGCCCATCAAGTTAGAGTAGCACTTATGCGCTTCTTCCTCTTCGTAAAGGACTCCGTTCTTATAGTAGTTCTTTGGAAGCTCTTTTATCTTGAAGTAGCTTTCCTTGTCAGTTCTCCATTCAGGAACTGTTTCATGGATATCGGTTGATACCCATCTATCATACAGATCGTTTGTATATTCGCTATCGGCAGCCTCACCAATCTGGATTGTGTTGGCGTTGGCGAAAGGCTGAATGTTCTTGATGCCTTTTGCGTATGTATGATCATAAGCCAAAGTAGCTCTGATCATGATATCCAGACCAGGATTGCTCTTTCTGTAATCCGCAATGAGGTTAGACAAAGAATCGTCGTTGACAAACGACTTGTCGCTGATCGTTATTGTGTAATATACTTCGTTGCCATCTACTGTCTCTGGCATATTGGCATTTAGGATGTTGGACCTGTCGGAGTTGTATGTATAGCTAGCCATATCTTCCTTTATATATGCGCTTGCGTATACATCGACATCTTCGGTATCACTTACCGTTTCATAGACGCTCTTTCTTGCTACGACTCCGTAGAAATCATCGGAATTCAGATGCTTATACCAGTTGTCATAGTACGACTCGTTGTCGCTTTCGCTATGTTCGCTTGTGTTGTAGGTGGTTGGGAAGTATACGACGAGAGGAGATTCGTTGAGTTTGCCGTTGCTCAGCATTGGTTCGTCTGTAGCCGAATTGATCTTGAATAGGTCGAGCGATACTGAATGCAGCGACTTGGCTGACAGATCAATGGTGTCTTCAATGCCTAAGATCGATTTGACATAATCGCTATATACAACCTTGATCGCTTCCTGCTCTATATATTTATCTGGATCTAACGAGAAGTAGAGATTTACCTTGAAGGCTTCGTTGTCGATATCTTCTTCATCGCATGATACTCCGCTGAAGTATAGAGGCATATAGCTTGCTGTTGAAGTGTAGCCGGTGCCTATCTTTACGCCAGATTCAATCCTATAATCGGTAGGATTGTCAGGATCTCTGATGATGGCGTGATTTACGCTAAGGTTCAGCTTATAATCTGTGCCTTCCTTCATGTTGGTGAATGCGAAAGGCATAGTGTAGACAAGATGTCCGCTCTGGCTGACTTTCGTGATGGTCGCATCAGAAACAGGAACTGCATATGAGTCGGTCAATGATTCATCTCCGCTTTCGGAAATGTATGAGATGACAAGCTCAGATGTCTCATCAATGATGTCGCCGATATCCTCAATGGTGATTGTTCCTTCAACGACATTTGGAGATGACTTGTCCTTATATTGTCTATCGTAGATTGTCTGGAATTCATCTCTTCTGGCTTCTTCTACCTTGTCCTTATAGTATTGGTAGACATTGAAATTGAATGTCACTTCTGGCCAGATTGAACTGTTGGTCAAATCGACAGGATCGCTTTCGCCGCTGTTTATCTGTTCAAGATATTCATTGTTGTCAAAGATGCCTATCGTCTCGCAGACATAGGTATGTCCCTTCAATAGGTTGGTGCTGTTGTCGGCATCTCCTTCTTCATATACCTTCAACGAGAAGGATTCTGCTGTATTCTTTTCGACAGTATGGATGACATTGTCCCTGTTCACATGGCCATCGATCACTTCATAGAAGACATAGCGATAGCTCTTCAGTCCGCCATCAGGATCATTGATAGCTCCAGGCATTACAGATACAGCATTGACGTTGTCATAGGCAGTCAATACCGGAACCGCAATTGTTGGTCTGGTCTTGTGGGTCTTTGCTCTGACAAAATCCAAAGAATCAGGAGGATAGATCGTAATGGCGCTCTTATCATCCTTGTTTATCAATTCATTGACATTTATCTTTCCGTAGTAGACGGTATTCTTCTTTATTTCGTTAGATGCGCTTGAAGAGAACTTGACCTGCAGCTCAATAGGATAATCAAGATCATCAGTAAGATCTTCAAGCGAAATTGTGTTGTTTGTGCTTCTATCGAACAATTCTGGATCGACATTCGCGCTGACGATCTCGAACGAATATGAATCGTTTGCGTAATCCATCAGTTCTCTTTGCGAATTATACAAGTCGACATCAAAACTATTCATCGTATCGATCGCAGTCTTGTCGATCTTGATGTTCATGAATATCTCGTGTTCAGTCGTATGATCAAGGCTCATATCAACGCCATATCCCAAAGTGGTGAATGGCTGATTGAATACCTGTCTTGTCACCATTGAATAGCTTTCGCCGTCAACATAGCTTACTGGTTCATAGGTTGCATTTATTACCAGCGAATACTGGGTGTTCTGCTTCAGGGTATGGACAGCGCCCGTCAGTGCTGTGCCAGTCAGATAGTTAGGGTCTGTGAGCGATAGCTCTGTTGATGGATCAAGGGTCCTTTGCCATACGATATTCGATGTCTCGGTATCGATGATCATATAGGTAACTGATTTGCCGCTACCCATCGTTATCGACTGTTCTACGCCATCAAGATCCTTATACGTGTTGTCGTATTCGATCAATCCATCAACGCTATAGGCAGTCACATTCAGATCGCCATCAATGCCAAAATAAGGCATTACATCCTCTATATAAGCGATGCCGCTGTTGTCTGCGTCGTTGCCTTGGTCACCGGTCTCGCCCACTGTGCCTGCAGTACCTGCTGCACCTTGATTGCCCTTTGAACCTGGATCGCCTGGATCGCCTTCGTCACCAGCCTTGCCGCCTGCTCCATCATCACCGGTTTCGCCAGTCAGCTTATCTTTGTACCATTTATCATAGTCATCATAAACTATGCCATCTATATTCTGTCCTTTGATATATTCCTCAAAGTATGTCTTGCCGTTATCTCCAGAAAGTACCTTATCATACCATTCCTGATAATCTTCCTCGGTATCCTCATAGTAGCTGACTCCATCTTCCTTCAGCATCTTGCCAGCGATGCTTGCCTGATAGTATGTCTCTCCAGGACGGCCGTTATCGCCATTGCCAAGGCTTCCTAGATAATTTCCATCGGCACCGTCGCCGCTTGCTTCGCCTTCATCGCCTTCGTTGCCGCTTTCGCCTTCAGCTCCGTCTTCGCCATCGGTAGCATTGACGATGATCTGTGGCTGATTGAGATTCTCTTTCTTGTATGTCTCATCAGGGATGATCTCTATATTGTCATCAGAATTAACGACCATCTCCGTCAGATTCATTACGATCGCTTCACCATCAGAAACGTTCTTGCTTCCAAGATACAGTCTGTATCCGTTTGAAAGTTCAAGATATGCATCAGAAGAGATGGTTGAATATGTTCCTTCTTTATTGACAAGTCTTACAACGCCGGCATCCACATATTCAAGTTCGATGTAGTCTTCAAATTCCTGCTGATTCTTATCGGATGCAAAAAGGATGATCTTATCGGAAACAACCATGTATCTCTCGTTTGAGATTTTCCAGATGAAGTTAGAAAAATCCACTTCACTGCCGGCATTGGATGTAACGTATGAATTACCGCTCTTGGACAGAATGCTGTCGCTAGAGATCGAGTAGTAAGATATCTGATTGTCGTTTATGTCGTCGGTATCCATCAGAACGCTGTCGTTCAAACCAAACAATGAACCATTATCATAATGGACAAAGCTCTTGGAGTCGATGGAAACCTTGTTTTTGTTTATGTCATTCAGCGTTATCGATCCTTCATAGGTATGCTGATATTTGCTGCCTTTTTCGAAATAGTAACGCTCATCTCCAACTTCTTCACCTGCAGTAGTTCCTAAAATATAGCCGCTGTCATCGAAATATTCTTGTGCCTCAACGTATTTCTTGCTGGTCAAAAAACCGAACAGACCTGCACATAATAGAGATAAAGCTAGAATCAATATAAAAGTTTTCTTTTTCATAGCAAAAAACCAACGAGAAAAGTCTCTCTTTTATACTACCATCTTTGTATGAAACATGAAACTCTTGGCATATTGTTTTACTGCTTTAGCCAAGATTTATAACCGACTATATAACTACTTGATTCCCAGCATTTCCAGCGATTGTCTTAGCTGTTCCTTAACGAATCTGATGTATTCCTTCTCTTCGAGCGGAGCAGAAACATAATCGCCCTGGTAATATTCGCAATTGGCCTTGAGCACATAGCTGTACAGCTCTTCATCAGCTATTCCTTCGCACGCCGTGCTGATCTTGGCGCTTTTGATCATATTGAATATGGAGTTGATGAATTTCCTGCCTTGTTGATCCTTTGCTGAAGAAAGGAGTTTGCTGTCGACCTTTATGACATCGATCGGAAGCTTCAGCAGGCTTGAGAAGCTTACTGGCGATTCGCCAAACTTATCCAAAGCGAAATGGAAACCGAATTCCTTCAGCTTGGTCAGGTTTTCGATCAATATTTCATTGTTGGTTATGATTTCGCTGTTTGATATCTCAAAACAGATTCTTTCCGCAAGGATGCCGTTTTCTCTAGCAAAATCAATCATCTTCTGATAGAAGCCCTTCTCTATCAGATAGACAGATGAGATATTGATGCCGATAGTATTGATGCCGAAGGCAAATACATCGGTTTCTTTGATGAACTTGTTGATGTGCAATAATGCTGCCTTATCAAGATCGGCTATCAGGCCCGACTTGCTGGCATATGGGAATACCGTCTCATAAGAAAGCTCTTCGTCATTGTATTCGATGGAGATTCTTGCTTCTGCATCAAACGAGTTGTTCCGTTTGTTGTTGAAGATCGGTTCATATTTGACAGAGAAGGCATTATTGGCGATAGCCTTCTTGATCGATTCGTTTATGTCCTTATCGTTCTGAGATTCGATGGATGATTTTTCTACCACCAGAACATCCTTTGAAGCATAGTTCCTTAGTCTTCTGATTGTTTCATCGACAATTGCTATGGTTTCATCGTAGTTCTCGGCTTGGCTTGGATAGCTTACAAGGCCCATGCCCATAGACAGGTTCACAGGTTTAAGATTCACAATGTCTGAATTGGTGAAGATGCTGCCGATTGTATCGATATATCGCTCAAGATCGCTCTTGACGATGATGGCGAAGGTCATTTCATCCAATACATATAGAGAATAGTCGCACTTGAGTTCTTCTATGCACTTGTCGACAACATATCTTTCGGTTACGAACAGATCATTCTTGTCCATGTAATCGAAGACAGCTCTTTCGGATGGCTCAAAAACCAGCACATTGAACTTTTCGCCAGCGCCCACCTTTACAATCATCTTCTCTTCAAAGGCTTTTCTGTTATAGACATTTATATTCTTATATAGGTATGATTCCGGATTGTCCTGTGCAAGGTAGATGACAAAGAAGCCTACCGCGATGACAAACAGCTCTATCAGCAAAGAGCCATCTATGACGTTTACAGCAAATGTTGCCAAAAGAGTGAAGGTATAGCAGATGTTTGTCACCAGCACAAAGCCGCTATGATATTTTCTGTTCAAGATCTTCAGATAAGCCACATAGCCCACTGTGAACACTGATATCGCATACAGGAAATACAGAACAGGACCATGAGAATATACCAGGTTATCGTCAAAGTAGAATACCAGCTTCGTGAATGGGGTGGTCAGAATAAAGAAATATACTATGAACGCTATGACTCTGGATATCTTGATAACCTTTTCTCTTTGAGGAACAACAGGTTCAGACACTATTCCGTACATGAAGAAAAGGAAAATCGTAACGTTATGGAATATGTAGTAGCCAAGGTTTATCAGGTAGTTGTATACCATGCTATGGCTTTGCGGATCGTTGATGGTTGAAATTGTGAAAATATCAAAGATGATGGCCAATAGATGAACAAGCGCCATTCCCTTATATACTTCTATCTTTGTTGAACGAACATTCTTTCGCAAAAAGGCAATCAGGATCAGAATGATCATGATGAACAGTGCAGCAATATCGAAATCATAGTTATAATTCATTCGTTTTTTTCCTCCCAAGAACGAAAAAAGCGCCTACAAAAGCGCTTTAATCATTGCTTTGCCTTCTTTTATCTTCACAATAAATATAACCGATATTCATACCCCAATTATGAGACTTTATTTACAATTTAGCAAACTCATGAACGGATATCTCATCAAATCTGTTGTCTAGACAATAATAGACGGAATTATCGTTTCTGGAATAGACAAACGACACCCTTGTTGCCCATTGACCTGTCTGCTTGACCTTCTCCAGCAATCCTAATGCATCATCTGCAGAAAAATCGTCGTCTGCTTTCGCCAATGCTTTCGATACCGTATCGTAGCGTTCTTTTCCATAGAATGGGTTATCATAATCGTTCAACCTGGCCAATACAGGAAAGTTTGCGATCACTCCATACTTTTCGTTTATTTCCTTTATGCCATATCCTGGTTCCAGCAGAAGAATGTTGCCATCAATGTCGCCGACCAATGAGTGCATTGTGGCAGCCGGAGCGTTCGTCAACGTTTTTGTGCTGACGATATCTCTTATTTCATCAAACGAGATTTTTCTACGGATATACTTATCGATCAATAGATCTATTCTTTGCTTAGCGCATCCTTTTGGACACTCGAACTCTTCACCATTCATATATGGAAGATTTCCAAAGTTGCCGTTGCGGTTAACGCCATGCGTAAAATAGATTGTCGATCCGACTTTGATCCCAACCGTAAAATAATTCTTTGTCTTATAGACATCAAATGACCAGACATTCGGATCGATGTCCAGATTGAATCCATACAACAAGTCTTTTCCTTTATATATAAATCCTGTGCACATATCTCTTTCCTAATTTGTTATTCTTATTTTCTTGCAATCGGATGCCTTATGACTGTCTTCAGCTTATCTGGCGAGACCTTTCTGGCATCAGATAGATATATCTCGTGATGAAGTCTTGCATCAGAGAAATCGTTTTTATATCCGTTCTCTTCAAGATACTTATCCATGATGGCCACGGTTGCTGGCTCATCATCATATGAACCATGATGCATTATCTGGACGCATAGCCCCTCTTCGATTGTAAGGAACTCCGCTTTGCTGCAATCGATCTTTTTCTTTTTTGATGCGATCTCTTTTGCCCATTCAAGATCCTTCTTGCTTATGAAGTCTGGAAGCCTAATTACCGAAATCCAGTTGAATAGGTCCTTGTTGGAATAATCGACACCATCAATGCCCTCTTGCCACCAGAATCCCTCTAGAGGAGGAACCACATAATCAAAGAAGCCCTCAATTCTATAATCCGTCTTATAGGACATCTTCAAGGTGTAGGCAACAGAATACAGAACGCTAATTGCCTTCTGATAGTCGCCATCTTCATCGTTTGGATTCCCCTTGCCTCTTACAGCAATATAGTTGACTTTTGGAACGCTAACTATTTCGGGTTTATCTTTAGGCAGATAGAACTCTTTATATTCTTTTTTGAAATCAAACATCTTGTTTGTTGACCTCCATTTCAATATACTGTTCCAAGTAGTGCTGTTTTGTGTTACTTTTGTAACAGATTAATATAATATCACAAGGGGCACACAACCATGAACAATCTATTTACATTTATTAGCAATAATCTAGAACTTGATGAACTGGATACAAAAGGATTTGGATCAATCAAGCTTAACGGAATGAAATACACTACCCATTCATATTATGCCAAAGGCATTGGCCATGTCTCAAGAATGGTGGTATCGGGGATGCTTGGACTGATGAAGATGGAGACTATCGTCATAAATCCATTTGAGGTGGATGCTCCATTATTCTCATATGACCGCATAGAGATGCTGGGAAAGATAACCCTTATTGAAGAGCTATACAACACAACCATCGAAAACAATTTTGATGATAAAGGCTTCATTGAACTGCTGAGGAACTACACCTGTTTGGCCGATAGAGAAAGCAAGCCTCAATGGTATGATGACATAAGATACAATGTG
Organism: uncultured Bacillota bacterium; assembly: GCA_937919165.1. Lineage (GTDB taxonomy): Bacteria > Bacillota_I > Bacilli_A > Erysipelotrichales > Erysipelotrichaceae > Colivicinus. The sequence continues at coordinate 30,562 of CALFPO010000063.1, forward strand.
AGCCTATCCAAGACAGGAAAAAAGGCTGACAAACAGAAGATAGATGAACTTGAAACCAAGTATCTTGAACTCTACCTAGAGACATTAAGAACCTCAAAAGCCTGTGACAAGGATGTCAAGATGGCTAAGGCCAAATCATATTCCGATGGTCTATTGGATAATGGCGGTCCTGCAACCGACCTATTCTTGAAAGCATACGGCAAAGAGAAGACCACCGATTTCTTCAGAAATGTTGTATTCGGCGCCTAAAGATTGTTCACGCAACAATCTTTTTCTATAATGAATGCATGATAAACAAATCTGAAAGGGCTCAAGTCAAGTCATCATTGAACGAATTGTCCAATGCCTTGTTTGTTTTGCTGAAAAACAATCCTTTTAAGGACATTTCCATTACCGACATCTGCGACAAAGCCAACATCACAAGAATTACCTTCTATCGCAACTGCGACAGCAAGGAGGATCTTGTTGAATACTATTGCGAGAATATCGTAAAAGAGATTTCAAACGTAGCTGACTGGGGAATCGATGATCCAAAGTATATAATCACCAAGGTATTTGAATATATGTATCAAAACAGAGAGGTATTGTCGCTTCTGAACGAGAATAATCTGATGCTTATTTTCGACAAAGCTCTGGCATCATTTTCAACCCAGGCAGTAGACTATGTCAGAATCAACAGCAGCAGAAACGACGATGATCTTGTACAGCTCAAGTATCTAAACTCGTTCATGGTCGGCGGTCTGACCTTTGTCATCCATACTTGGGTAAAAGAGGATTTTGAAACGCCTATCGATGTGCTGGTAGATATCTGCCTGAACAACATCAACTAGGTCATTATCTTCAATGCTAGAAAAAAGGTTCTGCAATAAATAACTGCAGAACCTTTTGTTTTGTGTTTGTTGTCAAGAAGGTTTGGCCTTCTATGCCTTTGCTGTCTGACGTTTCATTTTCTTCAGATACAGTATCAGCAGAATGATGTTTGTTATCAGCGAAATGCCTGAAGCAAGCACAACGATTGTGGATATGAGCTCTAGCCTTGAAAGGCGCATCTCCACATTAGGATCGATGATGCTGCCGGCATTCAGCACTTTTCCATTCGTTAGTTCTACCATTAGGTCTCTTTCGTCATCTATATAGACCTTCTCTATGCTGACGCCATCTGCTCCGTCTTTGCCGTCTTGGCCATCGGTACCATCTTTGCCGTTCTGGCCATCTCTGCCGTTAGCTCCGCTGTTGCCGCTTGAGCCATTAATTCCATCACGGCCATCTGCTCCGTCTTTGCCAGGAGTGCCATCTTTGCCCTTTAGGCTTTCTAGCCATTCTGTTTGGGTACCGGTGAACCCAGAGTCTACCGCAACCTGGTAGGCATTTCTTCCATCTTTGCCTTTAAGGCTCTCTAGCCATTCTTTCTCTGTTCCGGTAAATCCGGAATCAAGAGCCACCTGATAGGCGCTTCTTCCATCCTTGCCAGCCAGACTTAACAGCCATGCCTCTTCTGTTCCGGTGTAGCCTTTTTCGACAGCCAGTTCATAAGCGCTCTGGCCAGCTTCGCCCTGAGCACCCGCAGGTCCGATAAGACTTTCGAGCCATTCGGTTACAGTTCCCTCAAATCCGTTCTCAAGCGCGACATTATATGCAGATGAACCGATGAGGCTTTCTAGCCATTCATCTTCTGTTCCGGTGTAGCCTTTCTCGACAGCCAGCTCGTAAGCGCTTTGGCCGGTTTCGCCCTGCTCGCCTTGTTCGCCCTGTTCGCCTGTATCACCTTTTTCACCCTTTAGGGTCAATAGCCATTCATCTATTGTTCCGGTGTAGCCTTTCTCTACAGCCAGTTCGTAAGCGCTCTTTCCTTCAGGACCTTGAGGACCCACAAGACTCTTGAGCCACGCTTCTTCTGTTCCTACATAACCTTTTTCTACGGCAAGCTCATAGGCGCTTTGTCCCTCAGGGCCCTGAGGTCCTACAAGGCTCTTGAGCCATTCTGCCTTTGTTCCGGAATAGCCTTCTTCAACAGCGATCTCATATGCAGACTTGCCATTGAGTCCTTCCTTTATCAGCATTGCATATATTTCAGAAGGAACGCTTGTACCTGCAAAAGTTTCCCCATTGTTTGTGCTATCTGCCGAAATGACGTGGAACTTTGCCATTTCACATATGGTGCCATTAGATTCTTCTCTATCTACTTCCAGAGCAACGCTGTATTGTGTTGCATCTGTCGCATTGACCCTGATGGCTGGAATTCCAAAATATTCTGTTACTTCACCGCCAGGAAGGTAGATGTCGACAGCGTTTCCTTGCATATCTTCAGCCATGATATAGAAGTATTCAGCTGCTGAACCATGTTCCTGTGTATAATCCCACGAAAGAATGAGATTTGCGGTGTTGTCGCTATTTACATATTTTTCAGTTATCGCCAGGTTATATGGAGGGTCAAGTGGAGAGAATATCTGGTTGGCGACCTTGTATCCGACTACCGGAACCTTGTTGTTTTCGCCTTCGGTATAGGTGAAATACCAGTATCCAAACTGCCAAGTGAAATTATAGCTGTTGAGCACATCAGCGCTTATTCCGTATTGGCTTATAGCATTAGAGGTGCTTGGGCTTGTTACAGTTCCTGTTATCGCTGTTTCTTCACCCTTTTTGTTGAACTGACCATTTATATGGGTGGTTGATTGCGATTCGCCCCATCCACATGAGAAGCCGATATCAAGGAAGTCCGGAATTACGTTAGATGCAAAGTTGGCAGTGCATGATGCGCTGACCGACTGGGTGTTTCTTTCTTCTTTAGAGAGCTGCTGATCTTCAACCTGTGCAGCACCTATAGAGATTTTGCCTCCATCATAGCCCAGTTCTGCAGAGCTGTCGCTGAACCAGCAGTCACCATAATTGAAGTTTGCTCCTGTGTAAGCCCATGGGTTTCCAAGGTTGTTTGCAGGAAGATCGCCATCTTCACCTAACTCTATTAGATTCAATGGACGTACTTTGGTATCGATGAAATTCCTTTTGTTTATTTCATATATTTCGCTATTTGGATCTATAGGGTTATCAGGATGAGCTTCATTATATGCGGCTACAGTATCGACATATAGCTTTTCTCTTTCAGCATCAGTAAGGACATACTTTGCATTATAGTCCTTTGCAAATTCGTTATATGCAGCCACTGTAACCTGGGTGTAGCTTGGCTTCTGCGGAACCATGATGGACATCGATTCACCCGAATCGGTCTCATAGTAATAGACATAGTTAGGAATCCTCAAGATTACAACCGAGTTCTCGCTGACGGAGGTGAATGTATTTGTAGTACGCCTTGTCAAAGAATTGGTGAAGCTTGTTGAATACATCTTATCGGATACATATGCATGTACCGGAGAGATGCCTAAGAATCCAGTCTTGGCAGAAAAGCCATTGCTCATAGAAACGCTTGTGGATGTATTTTCGCCAGAAGTTCTTCCAAAGCCATAGGTTGTGGTTATGCTGTAGCTGGTTGAGCCAAGCGTGCCTGGCAATGCACTGAAGTATGGAGCAGCCTCCAGAACGGCAACTACTGTTGGGTTGGAATAGACACATTTCAGATCTCCGGTGTATCTCATCTTCACCAGCTTGCTGTTCATGTCATAGGCCGCAAGCACAGGGAAGCTTCCGTATCCTTTGGTCTGATCAAGATATTTGTTTTTCTCTTCTCTAAGAGAAATGCGTCCGATTGATGTGCTTGAACTATCGCTTGAAGCGTTTTTATAGATTATCTGAACTCCTTGCTGATAATTAGATACTTTATAGTCGTTGGTCTTCGATGCATACATGTATGCTACGGCAAGAGATTCCTTGCCAGAAGGATTACCGTCGAAATTACCTGCCTGAACCACATATTCTCCCACGCGGTCATATGTCTGACCTTCTGAAGGAGAAACGAAATCCATGACATCCGTCACCGTTGTAATCGTATGGGCAAGACCGTTGCTGAGATCATAAAGCGCGCCATCAAGGAAGAACAGGTCTGCTGTTCCTAAGCCGTTCCATTTGACGCTGGTTGCAATACTGGAACCACGGCTTCCCCACTGGCTGCCCAAGAAAGCAGATGAGCTCGGTTTGGCAAGAGCCCATCCTTCGTTTGAAAGCGTACCATCCTTGATGCCGTATTGGGCAATAAGCGCACTTCTTCCTGAATAGGCAGTAGTGTCTGGATGTTCCGTAATTCCTTCGATGGAAGATCCCAATACTGCATTACTGGTGTCGTAGCCATATTCACTTGTTCTTCTGTTCAATCTATAGAAGGCATGAACACCGCCAACAACTATTTCGTTGCGGTTGTCATTATCAAAATCTCCTATAGCTATGCCTGGCTTAAAGAAACTTTCTTCACAATCTTGGTTAAAGATTACAGACGATGATTCCGAAGTCTGCTTTTCCCATCTTCTGCAGTTCATTTCATGATAAAGAAACTGGCCGTTGCTTTCATTAAAACCGTTGGTCAGGATATCTTTTCCTTGTGCGCCAAAGAAACATGCCAGATAAGGGAATCTGACCTTTATGTCTTTTGGATCGGCCGTTCCCTGTGTGTTATAGAAATTTATGTATGGAGCCTGGCTGATTACCGCAAGGTCATCTATTCCATCGCCATTCAGATCGCCAGCCGCAAGTTTTGCGCCAAGTCTTCTTTCGCATAAATATTTACCTTGATTATCATTATATTTTGCGTTGTATATAGGCAGATAATCTGGATTGAGTCCAATTGTCGAGATTGCGCTTACGCCAATTGTACGGTCCTTATACTTTATTTCATAAAGACCATAGTTTGCTTCATCATAGGCAAAGTAGACAATGAGGCTGTCTACTCCATCACCATCAAAATCTCCTGAAACGATTCCGTTATACCATTCACGATCGCCAACAGGAACTGGCCATGTACCGCCCACATCTGAAGTGGCCGGATCGCTATCCATATATTTGCAGGTGTAATAATGATCTGGTGCATATCTGCCAAGACGTATGTATAACGGACTAGCCAATCCATCTCCATCTGGCTCGCTTATATAGACACGGGTCTCATATTCTCCATTCACCTTAAAGAATCCGCAATATGCAACATGATCCTTTCCGCCATTTTTAGATAGCCCAAAAGATGTAGCCTGTACATATTTTGCATTATCATTTATTAAACTCTCAGTTCCATTAGACTGCGCTACAGTTCCAGTAACAAAATTCATATCTACGCACTGGACGTTGCTGGCAAATGTACGGTCATCCATCAATAAGCCACTTTGGGAATTAAGCACGAACCATTCGGTATTGTCGCCAAGAGGGTTGATATTATCCGTTGTGGTAACGTCGCCGTTCTGGTTGCTTCCAAAAAGCGTCAACGGATCTTGAGGTGTGCTTGTAGGTTCTTCCTCTACAGCAAATACGCTTGTAGGAATGGAAATCAGCAGAAGGAATGTACATAGGATGATGCTGATTGCTTTGGTGCCGATATAAAATGCTGGTCTATTCTTCATTTGCCCCTCCGTATAGTCGTTGTATATGCGAATCACAACACTTGATTGATTAGTCTTGTTTCTCTAGTTTTCTATTATAATATAAGGCTCTCTAATATAGAAATGATGTGATTTCACTGACAACGGAATCCTTCTGCTTTGTTTGCACAAACCATTGTCTAAGAAAGGATACATGAATATTGGAGTTATGGTGACAGTAAATATACAATAATTATTGAGATATATGATGGATGGGTTTGTTCTGGATGCTTCATTTCATCGTAAATCGAAGGAACACATAAATGAGAAAAATATTGATCTTGATTATTGGCTTGCTGCTGGTTGCAGTCAACATAAATAATGTTCTGGCTGAAGGGCCTGTCAGCAATGATTACTGTGCAACCGTATATACAAGCGATGGAGAACATAAAAGCTTTATAGATATCCATGATGCGTGGGATTACGCTGACGATAATCTAGGCTCAAAGATTGTCCTGCTGCATAACGTTTTTACTGATGGGAATCAATTGGAAGTCGGCACTTCTCCTTTTGGCTATTCAGAGTTCACTCTTGATCTTAATGGTTTCACCATTGATGGCGAAGGCGAAAGAATCATCTACATAAATAGTGGCGTTTTTAGTTCCTATCTGAATCTCGACATTCTTACAATCATAGATTCAAGCACCTCAAAAACCGGAAAGCTCATAAACGGCGGCGGCGAGTATGGCGGTGCGATATATGTTGAAGGAATCCTGAACTTCAATGGCGGAACAATCGAAAACTGCTATAACGGCTCAAGTCTTTCGTGCGGTGGAGGAATATATGCTGCACCGCTTCAGCGTGACGGCCAAGCCCATATTATCGATGTTCATCCAGCCGGCATCATAAATATTGACGGCGGACATATCAACAATTGTGGCAACAACGGTTCAGGTGGCGGTCTATATGTCGGAAAATCAGGTGAAGCACATTTGATAAATGGCTCCATCACCAACTGCTATACAAGCGCAAAGGGCGGAGGCGTTGCCGTAATGAATGGTGCAACCCTAACTATGGAAAATGGTTTCCTGATTGACAATTGCAAAGCTGATTTGGGTGGAGGCATCAACTGCTATTCTTGGTCAACCTTGAACATGAATGGCGGAACAGTCTCAAACTCATATGCCGAAGAATGGGGCGGAGGCATCAATCTTGAAGGAAGCGGCTATCAGCTAGAAGGTAGACCTCTATCTCCTGCCAAAGCCTACTTCTATGGCGGAAAGATCGTCAACAACAAGGCCGGCGAGAAAGGCGGAGGCGTTGCTACGCATCTGGAGGCTTTATCAGATCCGGCTCAAATCTTCATGAAAAATGAAGTTTATATCAAAGACAATACCGTCAATGATATTCCAAACAACCTATATCTTGATTCCGATGGAACGGACTTTGAAGATTCAGCCTATATTCGTATGGAAAACACAGATCAGTTAAGAGGCTATGTCGGCATTACCTGCGATGAATTCAGACAGATAACAACCAAAGACCTCTATCCTTCCAATGTGTCTGTGCTTTGTGCCGACACCAATGCCTTTTCGGTTATGTACAACCCAGGAACACAGCTCTATTACACAACCCAGTATCACGAAGCTCCGCACCTTGATAGCATCAAGATGGCGAATGAAGCATACACCGATGTATCTGTCGACTACAACAGTCATCAGGTCTATATCTACATCGACCGTATGTTCGATGATGTAGAGACAGTGATCATAAACTGGTCTGGCGAATCAATAACCGAGAACGATGGAACCGATTGGCGCACTTCCACAAACAAGCCATATAATCTGAAGTTCTTCAATTGCTTCGGCATTGAACAAAGAGATCAGGATATTCTGATCGAAAACACCATCAATATGTCTGAGTACTGGAATATTCATCTGATTGAGGTTCAGGATGAGCTGCTGGTATGTAACGGCGAAGAATTGACTCATAAGGTAGATTCAAAAGACGAATCGCTCAACTACAAATACTATCTGGTACATCCAGGCGAAACTATCCATGTGGTAGCCGAAGAACCTCAGGAAGGTTATGCATTCGATAGATGGCAGGTTAACAGAAGATCGAACGTTGTCCTGGATGACGACGTAGCCCATAGTCCTGACATTACAATGACGATGCCTGAAACAGACGGGCGACGCTTTGGCTTAAAGGCTTCATACAGACTGACAGATGAACTCAGTGACGTCAATGAACCATTTATTGATCTAGAAGATGGCACAAACAGAATCAAGGTGAGCTACAGCAAACAGAACGAAACAGACGAGAATGAAGAAAGATCCTATATAGATGAATCTGATATCGGCTACAAGATACCTAACACAGGTATAGATTATTAGCTTGCTCCAATAATATATATAAGGAAACAAAAAGAAGTAAGGTTTTCATCCCTTACTTCTTTTTTGATATTTGGTATTTTATTTACTGCAATTCCTTTAAGCCGGCCTTTTCCATCTTGAAGCTAGCTAGGCAGAACAATCCCTGCCCTACACAGTTGATGGCTTGAGCTATCCAGTTCATATATGCCTGCTCGAAATTCTTGCTTGAAAGATATCCCATCATCAAGCAGAAGACAAACGATAGGATGTAGCACACAATGGCTGATTTTGACTTAAGTTTCTTGGCAAACGATACAAGAACGCCATCCATGACACCCAAGCCAAGAACCATCATTCCTACAAGTCCCATAGTTGGAATAAGACCTAGCAATTTTCTGTTTGAAACTTTGAAGATCGTCAGTCCGATCGCAACAAACAGGAAGCCGAAGGCCTGGTTCGCGAAGAACTGATTAGACATCCAGGCGAATTCTCCAAGCTTAAGACCTAGGAACAATTTGTATGTCGCCTTGATGCTGCCAGCGAAGAATACCATCAGAGATCCGCAATAGAACAGTATCTTTGATGCTGTATTCATTTTATTGCTTAAGCATTTGGCTAATTTATTGAATCCGATGATAAAGAAGATAACCGGAATATAATCAACCAGCGCAAGCGAAACGGTAAATCCATTCATATTTTCACCTAACGATAGACTTTCATTGAATGATAGTGCTTAGTGAAAGGGAACAGCAATGGAGTGGTATCAGAATACTTGATGTATTCAGGATCCAAACCGTAATTCTTTTCTTGTCTCAGTTCAAGTCTTTGAGCACCGTTGTACATGATGTAGGTGATCAATAAGAGACCAATGATAGCCAAGATCCACTGCTTTCCGCTAACAGCACCAATGCCGGTAACCGTTACGCCGACCCAGAACATGATTTCTGAGAAGTAGTTTGGACAACGGCAGAACTTATACAGTCCGGTATCGACAAAACGGCGTGGATTGATCTTTTTGGCATCTGATTTCTGCTTATCGGCAGTGGCTTCACCGATGATGGCAACAATCATGATGACGATTCCTACATATGCCCAGATATTGTCCTTAGAGCCGTTGGCTATACGGTATGTCAGTGCTGAAGTCTGGATAGCATAATCGAACATCGAATATGCCCACATGAAGATCGATACGAAGATTGGTGTCTTTTTGGTAGAACCGGTAGAATCCAGAACCTTCTTATAGTTGGCGTTCTTCAGTTCGCGCTTGATGATGTAGCCACCAAGGCGATAGCCGTAGATGACAAACAGTATAGAGATGATTGTGGTTGCAACGGTCAATGTGCTGTTGATTGCGCCATAGACAAGCTGGAATAGGCCAATTGCCATAATAGCAAAGCCATAGCCGCACGAGATGAACCAGATGAATTCCTTAAAGCCGATTGCACAGCCTACGGCTGCGGCAATGACCACAAACCACATCAGCTTTGGCCAAACCATTATTTGTTTCCTCCAAAGTATTCTTCTACATATTCCTTGAATGAGGCATCACCAGTTACATCCTTGCCGACCAGGTCATGAGACAGTGTCCATTTAGAGAACAGGATGATGTCATGCTTGCCGGCTTTCTTGATTGCTGGCAAAGATGCCAAGATTGAGAACATGAATGCTGGAGAATCCTTGATGATGCAAGGCTTTCCGGCAGCGTGCATGCACATCTTGGCCATCTCTTCATATGTATATGTTTCCTTGCCGCCGACTTCATATACCTTATTGGTATCGTTCATATGATCAACGATGAATTTTGCGAAGTCAGGACAATCGACAACGTTAGCCTTGATGTCGTGATAACCTTTCAGAAGCTGCATCTCGCCCTTATCTACATATGGCTTGAATACTTTCGCAATATCGTAGAAGTAGCCGGTTGGACGATAGATTACCCAATCGGTGCTTCCTTTGGTGATTTCATCTTCCATCATTGCTTTTGCATGCAGCATAGGAACCTTTTCGGCACCCTTTTCCTTGCAGGCAATTACTGATACATAGTTGAACTTCTTGACTCCAGCCTTGACTGCTTCGTTGTACAGATTCAGGTTTCCATGGTAGTCAACATCATAAGAAGTCAGTTTGGTAGAAGCGGTTGTCAATCCCATTGTAGTGATTACCACTTCACAACCGTCACATATGCCAGATAGTGTGTCAGGATTTGTTGCATCGATCGAAACAAACTTGTACGAATCCTTCTTCAGACCATCGATTTCTCTTTCCTTAAGGTCAGCCGCAACAACTTCGTGTTTTGCATCAACTAATGCCTTAAGTATTTCGGCGCCTAAATTTCCAAAAGCGCCAGCCAATAATACTTTCATATTGTTTTCCTCCCTAATCATCTATATTATAATCTATATGTTACAAATGTAACATATATAGGGAGGTGTTTATGATTAGGTTCTTTGTTGGCTTTTCTGGCTTCTTTTATTCTGTTTTGTGTGTCTTTAGTATTGTAACGGGCATCATGTATATGAGTGGCAAAAGAAAACTTAACCCTCTGGAACTGTCCGATAGTTTCGTTGAAAAGCTCAAAAACGACAATATGGTTGATAGATTTGCTTTTGATGCAGGATTATTGACCTTTGTTGTAGGCATTGTGCAGGGCATAACAGCATATAGCCTTTTTGCCAGAAAAGGCGCATTCAATTATTATATGGCTTTGGGATTCACGATTTTCTCTATTGGGTCCGTCGCATTCAAGCTAAAGGGCAAGATCAACATTTTCCCTTTGCTAAAATCTGTTGCTTATGTTGCTATATTAATCGTTTTGTTATTGCCAGAAACTAAGGCATTATTCTGATTTTTCTCTGTAGCATCAGAAACCTGCCTCCTTATCTACGAATTATCGTCTACCTCTTTTGAATAAAGAGGCTTGCCGTCACATACAAAAAGCAAAGCACTAACAAACTTATACTTCGCTTTAATTTGTGATTTAATTGTTCCTAACGTAGAAGATGTTTTTGCCGGATCCTTTTCTTGATGTTGTGTTATCTTCTACAAGTTTTTTTAATGCAGACTCAACTGAAGAACTTCCTAAACTTGAGAAGCAATTAATTCATCGTTTTTAGTGAATTTGCCAATGGTGTTTTCCACATATTTTTTAACAATATCGTATGACGTGCTCTTTGTTTCTGCTTTTTCAGCAATAGTTATACGTTCTGCAAAATCCCTATAGCATTTAAGTATTATGCCCACTCGATAGTTACATAAATAATGCTAACTATATAGATAACATTTGGTGCTATTCATTCCAGAAATTAGTATCTTTTATTGGTGGCTACAGCGTATGATGATGCCATAGCGATGCCACAAAAGACATCTTATTTCTCTAAAGATCTCTAATTTGTTACTCAAATAGTTTTCCATCTTTCATAAACTCAGGAATATTAAAATGCTTTATTCCGTTTCTTCGTTGAATTAGATCGTTTCTAGTTAAAACATATTTTGGATATGAATCGTATGTACTTTCTAATGGTCTATATTCTCTATCTTCTGTTTCTTTACTATTTAACATTGTCATGCACACCTGAACATAGGCATATCCTTCATAACTTTTTCTTAAAATAAAATCACATTCAAACTTTCCGATTTTTCCAATGCTGATATCATAACCCTTTGAATAAGCGTATTGATAAACGATGTTTTCTAAAGCTGGACCAAAGTTTATTCTAGTATCAACTTTGTCGGAGAAATACAAACTTAAATCCGCCAGATAATACTTTTGTTCTCCTTTTAATGACCGCTTTGATTTTAAATCAAACCTTTTGCATTCATATAAAACCTTTGCATCAACTAATGCTTGAATATATCTAGCAATTGTTTCCCTTTTTATTATTAGGCCATCATCTTCTAATTCTTTTTGAATATTGGAAATGTTTGTTGTTGCACCATAATTATTTGTTATATATGTCTGGATTTTGTTAAAAGCTTCTTTGTTATTTATTTTTACTCTCTTGCTAATATCTTTTTTGAAGATTTCTTCTTTTACGCCTTTAACATATGTTCTTTTATCATCGAAATCATCATACTTAATTGTTTGAGGAAAGCCGCCCTCAATAATATATTTATCAAATTCTTCTATTAAGTTTGAACTGATTGACTTTTTATAAAACTCCTTCATTTTTAGATATTCCTCAAATGTTAAAGTTGTCATTTCAAACTCTAAATATCTGCCAGTAAGATAAGTCATAAATTCGCCACTTAATAAATATGAATTTGATCCGGTGATAAATATTGAATACTCTTCTTCTAATCTAAACTCTTCTAGTACTTCTTCAAATCCTTTAACATTTTGTATTTCATCTACAAATAGATACTTAATTCCATTAACTCCTCCACAAGCTTTATCTATTACTTCTTCCAAAGCTTCTGGTGTTTTTATGCCTTTATAACCACGTTTTTTCAGATCAATAAATATCGTATTCCTTTTGTTTATTCCACTTTCTATCAGTTCTTCAGCAATAGTATGCATCAAAGATGATTTGCCACATCTTCTAACACCAGTAATAACTTTTATCATTTCTGTATCGTGGTAAAATCCTCTAATCTTTGATAAATAGTTTTCTCTTCTAAATAGTTTCATATAAAAAGCGCCTTTACTATAACTATATTTTAGTAAAAGTGCTCGTTATTTACAATATAAGAGGACAATCATCGCTATTTTCAATAGATTGACCTCTTAAATGTCTATTTATCTATTCCCACTCTATGGTGCTTACTTATTCCTAATACTATCCACATTTGTCCATAGTTACCAGGGATAGAAGTAATAATAACAAAAACTTTATCTAAAAAAATTGTTCTTATATTTTGTATTGCATATAAAATATCAAAATCAAAATTAATCGTTTCTTATTTTATTATTACTTATGAGATTAAGTAGTTTATTTTTTCTTTGTAAATATTATTTTTGAGTTTAATTGATTTCAAAACAAAGACACCCTATATAGGATGTCTTTAAAAAATGGTTTTTATATTTGTTGTGATGTAATCTATTTTGTAATAATAGTTCCAGATTCACCTGTCATTGCTTTTGCAGCATTTTCAAGTGATACAATAACCGCTTTTCTTCCTTGCTTGCTAGATGCGAATGTTTTACAAGCAACTACTTTTGGAAGCATGCTGCCTGGAGCGAAGTGTCCTTCTGATGTAAGCTTTTCTGCTTCTTCAACAGTTATTTCTTTTAATTCTTTTTGATCTGGTTTATTGAAATTAATACAAACTCTATCAACTGCAGTTAATATAAATAGATAATCAGCATCAACAAGTTCAGCAAGTTTTTCACTTGCAAAGTCTTTATCAATTACAGCAGCAACACCAGTATAATCGCCTTGACTGTTTTTAACAACAGGGATGCCACCTCCGCCACAAGCAATAACAATGTTATTGCTTTGAACTAATTGTAAGATTGCATCTTTTTCAACAATATCAATTGGAAGTGGTGAAGGTACAACTCTTCTCCATCCTCTTCCTGCGTCTTCTTTAAAAGTTTGTTCAGGTTTTTGTGCCATTATTGCCTTTGCTTCTTCTTCAGATACAAAGGAACCAATTGGTTTTGTTGGATTAGCGAAAGCTTTATCATCTTTTGAAACCTCTACTTGAGTTACAACGGTTAGTACATTTTTATTTATGCCTTGTTTTGTTGCTTCTTTTAAAATAGCGTTTTGAAGATGATATCCAATATATCCTTGAGACATAGCACCACATTCAGGGAAAGGCATTGCAGGAGTTTTTCCACCGTTCTTGCTAGAAAAATCCATTGCATTATTAATCATTCCGACTTGTGGACCATTACCATGTCCAATAATAACTTCGTGTCCTTCTTTTACAAAACCAACAATTGATTTTGCAGCATTAGCAACTTTTTCCACTTGTTCTTCAGGTGTATTTCCTAAAGCGTTGCCACCTAGGGCAATAACAATTCTTGACATTAGTGTGCTATACCCATGTTATCTAAAACTGTTTCTAATTCTTCTTTAGCAGCGGCTTTAGCAAGTTCAGAGAATTGCTTTTTATTTCTTGTGAAATAAACTAATAAGCCTCTCATAGCTGTTAATCTATTCCAAGCTTCTTCCCAACATAATGATGATGCAGAGTCAGCAACTTCATCAGTTACATCTTCACCTCTTGTACATGGAAGACAGTGTAAAAATTTACAACCTAAAGCACCTTTTTCCATTAATTCTCTATTTACTTGATATTTAGAGAAGATTTCAACTCTTTCTTCTTTTGATAATTCAGCTTCATATAAGCCATACCAAACATCTGTATAGAAGAAATCAGCACCCTTAACATCTTCTTCTTTATCTGTAACTAACCAAGTACCACCTGATTCTTTACAATTTTCTTCAAATATTCTCTTATGTTCTTCTGTGAATTGTTGTGTCTTTGGATTTCCTTGAGGTCCATAGAATACATAGTGGGCACCTAATTTAGTACAAATGAAACCTAATGATGCAGCAACTTGTGTGAAGTCACCACAGAATACAACTTTGCAATCTTCAAAACTCTTTCCAGCTGGAAGATTTTCCATCATCGTAATAACATCAGCGATTGCTTGAGTTGGATGTGAGAAATCTGACATAGCGTTGATTACTGGAATTGAACATGCGTTTGCTAAATCAACAACTGTTTTATGCGAAATAACTCTTGCCATAACAATGTCCATCAAACCAGAGATAACTCTACCTGTATCTTCGATTGTTTCATGGCCTCCAAGTTGAATCATGCCTGGGCCCAAATATTGAGCGTGTCCACCCATATCTTCCATAGCTGTTTCAAATGAACACCTTGTTCTAGTAGAAGATTGTTGGAAAATCATACCAAGAGTCATACCTTTCATTAGAGGTGGTTTGTAACCAGCTTTGATAGATTTCTTGATAGCTCTAGATAAATTAATAATGTCTAATAATTCTTCTTTAGTAAAATCATTAACTGTAAGAAAATCTTTTTTGTACATATTATTCCTTTCTTTAAATAGGTTTTTTACCTAATAACAACAATATAATTGCTTGGATTATTATACCAATTAATATTGATATATATACATTAACTCCGAGACATGTTAATAAAATTCCACAAATTGCCGAAATTAAACAATTTATTATTGCATAAGGCAATTGTGAATAACAATGCTCCATGGTATCAATACCACATCCTGTAGCTGCTAGTATCGTACAGTCAGCTATAGGGGAACAATGATCACCAAATATTGATCCCGCTATTACTGAACCAACACATATCAATAAATACATTTCGTCACTTATCATAGTTCCCAAAGCATTCATTTTAAATGCTAACGGGATTGCTAGAGGCATGACAACAAACATACAACCAAAGCTTCCTGAAGCACAAGATATAAGACAACAACTTGCATATATTAATATCGGTACAATTAATGGATTTACATTCATTGAGATAATTTCAACAACAAAATAATTAGTTCCTAAATTTTTTACAATGTCTGCAAGCATCCAAGCAAAAACCAACACCACAACTGTTTTGCCCATATTAATAGCGCCTTTTAACCATGATTGTAAAGATTTTTTTAAAGTAAACAATTTGTATATACAACCAAATAAAATAGTAAATAAAGTTCCAATTAATGCAGCAATAGTTATAAGGTTAACGGTGTTTGCATAACTAATAACTTTTATGATGTTTGTAATATTGAATGGTATTGGGTTAGATAAAACTCCACTATTTATTGCGTTTGTTTTACCATTTATATAAAACAATACTGCCGCAAAAATAATAAGTAATATTACACCGCCAACTCCAACAAATATTTTTTCTTTATTTTTGGTTGTGCTATTTATATTTGTGTCTTCATCTGTTTCTTCATAGGAAACTTGTCCTTTTCTTGCTCTCGTTTCAGCTTTTAACATTGGACCAAAATCTTTTCCTATTAAACTATTCACAAATATAAATGAAAGAGCAAATATACAATAAAAACAAAATGGAATGCTTTTTAAAAACAATGAGAAACCATTGGTTTTTTCACCTATGATTTCTAATCCTTTTTCGATAGAAGCTATCTCAACACCAATCCAACTAGACACAAGTGCTATACCTGATATTGGTGCAGCTGTTGAATCAACAATAAATGACAACTTCTCTCTTGATACTTTTACACGATCCGTTATAGGTTTCATGATTGGACCAACAATTAATGTGTTTGCATAATCATCAAACATAACAAGCGTTCCTAAGATGCTTGCAAGTAAATTGGCTTTGAATGGAGAATTAATTCTTTTTGTTAGTTTTATCGCTAACGCTTCAAAACCACCTGATGATTTAACTACTTCAATCATGCCTCCAACAACGAAACACAATATCAGGATTTCAATATTATCAATATCAAAAATGACATCTTTGATTATTGTATATAAATGTGTTGCTAGATTAATTGGTAAAGAGGCAACACTTGTTGAATATACAACACTAAGTATTAACACTCCTGATAGAACGCCTATCAGGAGTGAGAATAATACATTGTGAGAAACAAACGCAAGAACTACAGATAATATTGTAGGAACTAAAGTTATAATACCTAAGCTTTGTCCTAATGTTTCTAAATTAGTTGCTATAATGTTTCTATTTGTTAGAATAGAAAACAAAACTAATAGAGCTGTTACAACAATTATAGATACTAAAACCTTTTTGCGTTTCATAAACTAATAATTAGTTTTTTTTCTTTCCAACTGCGTATAATACTACGCCAACAACGAAAGTTAAAATTAAACCAATTAATTGCATCCAGAATCCATATCCTGTAACATCAAGATCTAATAAACCAAGGATTGCAAGCAATACAGATGCTTCACATAGGATAACACATAGAGTCATACCGAATTTTCCACCAGGAACTTCATATACTCTTGGAGTGTTATCAGAGAATTTTAATTTTAATGCAGCTACAAATTCAATAACATAGCATAGCATGAAGACGATTGAAGAGAATGAGAACAATGTCCAGAATACATCGTTAGCATCACCTGATAATGCATAGTTAAGGATACATAATGCGCTTGATACAACACCCATTACAATGTATAAGTTATCAGCTGTACCATATTTTGCATTTCTGTGACCTAATAATTTAGATCTCTTATCTAATTCAGCAGCCATGAATGATTCATTAGCGCCTAATGTCCAAGTAATCATATTAGCAACTAATGTTAAGATAGCGCCAATTAGTACTACTGCAAATACAATGTTTCCAGCAGAACCGAATACTGTACATAATTCTTGTAATGCATATACGAAACCGTCAACTTCATCGATTGCATCAGCTGGAATAGCTGATAATACACCAAATGAACCGAAGCAGTAAATTGCAACGATAGCAACACCAGCAATGATAGTCATCTTTGGTACTGTGTGTTTTGCATCTTCGATTTGTGAACCGATAGAACCAATTAATTCAAAACCTAATAAGTTATAAACGATAACTCCGAAGTAGCCACCATCTGATAGGTTTACTACATCTTCTAATGCAGGAATCCATCCAGCAAATGAGAAATCATTAGCTAAACCATTCTTGATTCCATAAACGATACCTAATATACCCAATAATACTAAGATACCCATTTTTAAGTAAGCCATTATTGCTGCTACTTCAACAGATAAATCAATTCCTTTAATACCAATATAAACAATAACCCAGCACATTAATACTGCTAAACCTGCTTCAACAAATACTGGAACTTCAATACCTGCAAAGCTTAGTGCCATTACTGTCCATCCAGAGAATGCTGTAAATACTGCTGGCATCCAGAAGGCAACGTTAATCCAATACATCCATCCTTCCATAACGCCCCAGAATTCACCAAATGCTCTTTGTACCCAAGATGTGATACCACCATCATCTGGATAAGTGCTTCCTAACTCAGCAGATAATAATCCATAAGGTAGGAAGAAGAAAATTGCTGTGATGATCCAAATACTAATTGATGAAACACCAATAATAGTTGGAGCAACGAATGAGTCTAATACCAAGATTGAACATACAGTAAATAGAACAGTCTTAGTTAAAGAAACTTTGTTTTCCATATTTTTTCCCTTTCTTATTTTTTATTTTTTTAAAAGTCTAACACCTTTTAAAACAAATTAACGGCAACAACTATTCAGCTGGTTGTTGTTGAGTGATGCAGTGGATATTACCACCACCATATGCTACTTCCCAAGTATTTACACCAACTACTTTTCTGTCTGGGAACATTTCTTGTACTTGTTTTAATGCTAAAGCATCATTTTCATCGCCATATTGTGGAACGATAACGCCGCCATTAACAATTAAGAAGTTCATATATGAAGCAATTGATACTTCACCATCTTCTCTTGGTAATGTGCCTTCAACAGAATCTATTGTTTTTGCACCTTTTAAGTAACAAGGTTCTTTAGTTAAACATAATTTCCAAACTTTAAGTTTTCTACCTTTAGCGTCTGTAGCTTCAGATAATGTCTTATAAGCGTCTTGTGCTTGTTGATAGAATGGGTGATTAGGATCTTCTGTCCAAATACATGCAACTTCGCCAGGTCTAACAAAGCAAGCAACATCATCGATGTGACCATTTGTTTCAGCTGGATCAATACCATCTTTAATCCAAATAATCTTATCTAGATTTAAGTATTCACATAATTGATTAGAAATTTCTTCTTTTGTCATATGTGGGTTTCTGCCTTCTGATAATAAGCACATTTCAGTTGTTAATAATGTTCCTTCACCATCAACATGAATAGAACCACCTTCTAATACAAAACCAGGAGTTCTATATGAATCTTTATTTTCAATTTCGCATACTTTTTGTGCAATCATATCATCTTGATCCCATGGGAAGTATAATCCATCAACTAGTCCGCCCCAAGCGTTGAAATCCCAGTCAATACCTCTTACTTCTCCTGTAGCATCATTCTTAACGAATGTTGGGCCACAGTCTCTAATCCAAGAATCATTTGAACTCATCTCAACAACTCTGATGTTTTCTGGTAAGTGATTTCTACAGTTCTTGTATTGAGCAGTAGAAACTACCATTGTTACTGGTTCAAATTCAGATATAGCTTTTGCTACATTAACATAAGCTTCTTGAGCTGGTTTAGCACCATCTCTCCAGTTATCTGGTCTTTCTGGCCAAATCATCCAAATTTGTTTTTGTGGTTCAAATTCACCAGGCATTCTAAAGCCATCTTTTTTAGGTGTACTATCAATTCTTTTTGCCATTTAATCAATCCTCCTTATAGCAATATTATTGATGTGTTACTTATTATGTAACGTAGTTAAACGCTTACAGTAACACTTTTAGAATATAGAATAATTATAAATTAATAAAAATCGGATTAATTAACCCGATTTGTGTTTTGTAACGATGTAACGTTTTAGGTTTATGTTACATTTTAGGTAACATTGTTACCTTTTAATTATACGTTTATATAACAGTGTTTCCATTATCGCGATCATTCCAATTCGCGAAGTAACATCTGTGCCTTCATAATCTATTTCGTCCGCGAATACATAGAAATTTAAATCAGACATATTTTGAATAGCGTTGTTGTCAGCTCTTGTAAAAGAAATGATAGTCGGTGTGGCGATTGCAAAAATTCTTTCTAATTGATGAACTACTGATTCGTTGTCGCCTGTATAAGATAAAACCAACACAACATCGTCTCTTTTTATTTTCTTTATTACATTTTCTTTTTCATATGATTCTCTTGGAAAAGATACATTATAACCAATTGTTGTTAATAATCGTACAAAATATTTGCCAACTTCCCTACTTAATCCTTCTGCAATTAAATAAATATCAGGATTACGTGACATAATTGTTTGAAATTTTTCAATTTTTTCATCCGTAATCACTTTTACAGCTTCCATAATATTCTTTAAATAAGAATCGCGGTAATTATCATTTTGAACAATTGAAGGAATATTTATTTTTCTTGATTCTGCTTCCGTCTCCACAATTGCATCAATAAAATCAGAAAAGCCTTTATAACCTAATTTTTTTACAAATCTAAAAATAGTTGTTGTTGAAACAAAACTTACTTGAGCTAAATCTCTAATCGACATATTCTTAACAGCGTGCATATTCTTAATAACATAAGTAAGAATGGCTTGCTCGTTAGGATTTAGCTTTACCATCGCAGTGGATGTTTGTTCATAGAAATTCATGATACATAAATTTTAACAAGAATTTGGAAACGTTTACAAATCTTGTTATAATTGCTTCATGAAAAGACGATCTTTAGATATTGCAAACTATTCAAAAAATGCAGCTAATAATTTTTCTTATACAAAACTAATAATATATACAATTATTTCATTGCTACTTACGGTTGCTTTGATTGCAACAATGATTGAATATGATTACGAAGGAAAAGCTTTTTTATTTAATGCTGTAGCTTTGGTTATGATTGCTGGTTATTTGTTTTTGAATATAAAAGCTATTTATTTAAAATATAAAAAGTATTAATTATGAAACACGAACAAAGTACTATTGAATTTATTAATTTATTAAAAGACGATGAGCTAAAGCGTTTAGTAGAAAAATCCATTAGTCTTTCTTACGCACAAAACAGTGATCCAGTAACCAATCCCGTTAAAAATTTAGAAGATTTGTATTCTTTTCTTGACTGGTCAGTTAAATGTCTACCTTGGAATGTTTTAAAAGAATATAAAAATACTTCTTTATATTTAGATATAAATCAATCAATTAATTACTTTTGGTTTTTGTTTGGTCAAAAACTAGAAGAATTAGAGGAAAAAGGTTATTATTTACCAACTCTTGAATATCACGAACCAATTGCTTCTTGGATTAGAGACTATTCAAATGCTTGGGGTACTTTTTTATCAACGAAAGAATCGTGGAATGATGATTATTTTAAGCTTCAGTTTAAAGATGATGTTTTTGGAATGAATAATGGCTGGTACAGCAAAGAA
Organism: uncultured Bacillota bacterium; assembly: GCA_937919165.1. GTDB lineage: Bacteria > Bacillota_I > Bacilli_A > Erysipelotrichales > Erysipelotrichaceae > Colivicinus. Next base: position 51,369 of record CALFPO010000063.1, read on the forward strand.
AACATTTGGTCTTCTTATAACGAGTTCTTTTCAAGACATTTAATAAACAAAGATGTAAGACCAATTGGTAATGCTGAACTTGTGTCTCCTGCCGATTCTGCGCCTGCTGGTTTTTGGCGTATTGATGAAAATGGTTATGTTAAAGATGATGTGAGAATTAAAACACATAAAGTTTATGAAATAAACAACATATTGGGTTTTGATTCAAAATATAAAAATAGATTTAACGGTGGTACATTAACACATGCTTTTTTAAATGTTTTTGATTATCATCGTTATCATTTTCCAATTGATGGAAAAATAGTTGAAATGAAAAAGATTAAAGGTGTTAATGCGGTTGGTGGCCACACATCATATAATCCTGAAACTAAACTTTATACTCTTGATTGCAATGATACTTCTTGGCAAATTATTGAAACTAGAGATTCTATAATATTAGATACTAAATTTGGTCTTGTAGCTATTTTACCAATTGGTATGTCACAAATTTGTTCATGTAACTTTGAAGAAAACTTAAAAATTGGCGACTACGTTGAAAAAGGTGATCCGCTAGGTTATTTCTTATTTGGTGGTAGCGATATTGTAATGTTGTTTGAAAAAGATGTTGAATTTATTCCGTTATTTAAAAAAGATGAACATATTTTTATGGGCGAAAACTATGCTCATCTTGTATTGAAATAACTTAAACTTTTTGTTTTTTATACCTAAATCTATAATTAGTTACTATTTAGTTGTTAATCTATTATTTATACTGTTTGTTGTTAAGATAATGGCTAATGCTTTAAATAACTGGAAAGTTGAAATAGTTAATTCATTTATTAAATTTAGAGGACAAAGAGTATCTAATGGTCCAATTGAAGGAAGAAACTCTTTAATTAAAAAGATTCTTAAAATAGCTAATGGCTATTCAAATTTTAAAAGATTCAGAAATAGAGTAATGTATTGTCTTAATAGATATGCATCTCATTCATTTAAAAAATACTAAATAATACCTATATTAGTTGCTAGACCATAAATAAAAGATGATCCAATATCGAAATCTCGGAAATTGAATCATCTTTTCGTTTTTAGTAATCTACCCCCACGGAAGTTCACATTACCCTCTTTATTTTGCGTTTCCACATAGTTCCTTATATTTTTTGATTTTATTTTCTCATTCCCACTCGATGGTGCCGCCCTATATCATATATATTTAGTTGCATATATTATATCTATTTATATGCTAGTATCCTTGATTTTATATGTATTATCTCTATTTACTAAGATTTTGGGGAGCATAGATGGGAGCACGAATATTTATAGTTTCTTAATATAATATGTGTTTTTTCCTGATCCACATTTAACTATTTCACCAGAATTAGAAAGAGCTGTTAATTGTTTTTCAACAGAATTAATTGATATAGTTGGACATAACTCACATATATCAGATTTTGTAAACTTACCTATTTTTTCATTAATCGCTCTTTTAACTAGTTCTTCTGCAGAAGGTTTATTAGATACCATATCAACTCTATTTTCAAAGTCTACATATGCTCTGTAGATAATTGAAAGAATATACTTAATAAACGGTGTTACATCTTCTTTTCCGTCATGCCATTCGCTTTGGCTCATGTATAATGCGTCATAGTATAAATCTTTATTGTCTGCGATTATTTTTTCTAATGAAATATATTTAGCTACAAAGAAACCCGACTGATATAGTAATAATGTCGTTAACAACCTAGACATTCTTCCGTTGCCATCACTAAATGGGTGGATGCATAAGAAATCGTGAACAAAAATTGGAATAAGTAACAATGGATCTACATCTCCTGTTGCTAATGTTTCGTTGTATTCTTTACATATTGTCTCAATTGCACCGGGTGTTAACATTGGCTCTATAGGTGTAAATAATATAGTTTCGTTTCCGTTTTCATCTGTGGCAGAGATATAGTTTTGAACATTTTTATATTTACCACCAATTTGTTTCTTTTTGTTATAAGTATAAAGAATTTTATGCAATTGAAGTATATAGTTTGATGTTATGGGAATTGCATCATAACTATCATGGACTATAGAAAGCACATCTCTATATCCGGCTATTTCTTCTTCATCTCTACTTTTTGGAGTAGTTTTTTCTTGCATTAATTGCTTTAATCTTGCGCTAGTTGTTTTTATTCCTTCGATTTCATTAGATGCTTCAGTGCTTTGTATTTTAGCAATCTCAACAAGTTTATTTAGAGTTTCTGGCTTTTGTTTTAGATATAGTTCCAGTTTTCCTTGTTCTTGATAAATTTTTGCAATATAGCTAATTATTTCAGAATCCCACTTCTCATTTTTTAATTTCTTATAATTAAAGGTTCTCATAAACTCTACTCCTTTCTCGTAAATTATAGCTTTTTTACGAGAATATACAATATTTTATGAGTATGAAAAGCCTTGGCTTCTTTCCAAGACTTAATTTATATTTATATTGTTTTTACTCCCACTCAATAGTTGCTAATTAATAATCGTAGCATTTTTTTATTTATATATACTGTGCTTATTCCCACTCGGTTATCCCTTTTTAATCATTTTTGCTTATTTTAAAGGGTTTTAGCGTAGTCAATAAGTTTTTACCGGCAGTAATTTACTGACACCTTTTACCATCGTTTCATATTCTTTTCAAATTTAGAAATGTATGCTTCTTTAAGTTCATCTTCTCTAATGTCATAACAAAGCAATACATCATTGTAATACATTAAGACATCAGCCATTTCTTCGATAAGTTGTTTTTTCAATTCGCTATCTTCAACTACTTTTGTATCGCCGTTTTTCTTAATGATATCTATTACTTCTCCTATTTCACCAATCATCCATAGTAGCTTATGTTTGCCTGCTTCTGGAGATATAGCTTCCCATTTATCTTTATACTTATCTTGCAGCTGTTTTTGCATTGTTAACATTTCTTTAATTGTAAAATCGCTCATAAATATCCATTCTCCTACATTTCATCTCGATATAACTCAAAGTTCTTTGAATTTTGTCGATAGCATTTATATTTGCTTCGACAACTCTTGTGCTATACAAAACACCGCATATAGTGGAACTGACTTAATATTGTTTTCAAACCCGAAGTTTTTTTGGCTGGTTCTAAATACATAATTAACCTTATTATTTCTTTTGTAGACGTTAAGACTTGTGGATGTTACTCTTTTACCAGCTTTAACTTCTAGTGGTGTAACATTATTATTACATTCAACCATAAACTCTATTTCAGAATCTTCTTTTCCTGTCCAATAGTACAAAGGAATGTTGTATGATATAAGTTCACAAGCAACATAATTCTCAGCTATTATTCCAGTTATATCATCTTTATAACTTATATCTTGAATGTTTGTAATTTTTGTGTTTGTTTTATGTCTTAAAAGACCAACGTCACTTAAATAAATCCTAAACAAAAAATCATCTGTATGAAAACTAAGTGGAAGTTTTGTTTCTTTTATCAGTTTTGATTTTAATGCTATACCAGAACTAATAAGCCATTCTATAGCTGAATTAAAATATTGGGCGTTTTTGCCTTTCGTTACTTCGCTATACTTAAAGTTTTTGTTTGTTTTTAAAAGTTGCTTAGCAATTGAATCATAACATTCTTTATTTTTTACCGCTTCTGAGGGGTTTGCATATTTCGATGTATCGGCTAAATAATCATCATATATTCTATTTACTGTTTTTGTTGCTTCAACAAATGAACCGCTATCTAAATATGATTGAACTGCTTCCGGCATTCCTCCTATAGTTATATAATCTCTATACAATTTCAATGCCTTATCGTGTATCAAATCATTCATGGCTTCATTATTTCTATAGCAATTTTCAATTGTTTCTAATAATATTTTTTCATTTAATGCTATTAGAAACTCTTCAAAGTTCATAGGAAACATTTTTAGTTCATCAACTTTTCCAACAGGAAAAGAAAATTTTTTATCTTTTTGTTTTCTGTTTATCATTACTCCAAGAAGTGATCCAGCACCAATGATACTATATTGGCTTGCTTCCTCGCAAAAGTATTTCAAAGAAGTTATAGCTGCAGGACAAGCTTGTATCTCATCTAAAAATATTAAAGTATCGTTTGCTTCTATCCTTTTGTTGAAATAGTTTTCTAAATTATTTATTATCGTTTTCGGATCTATATCTTTTTCAAAAAACGCACAAACTTCAGGTGTCTTTTCTAAATTAACTTTTACAATGTCCTTATATTCTGATTCAGCAAATTTTTCTATAATATATGTTTTTCCTGTTTGTCTTGCACCAGATAATAGAAGTGGTTTTCTCTTTTTGCTATTTTTCCACTCAAGTAAGCTTTTTTCGATGTTTCTATACATAAAAAACCTCCTTTATCAATATAATTGTATGTTAATTTTTCAATTGCATCAATATAATCGGAGGTTAATTATTATGATTTTTCAATATTATTGGAGGTTAACGTTATTCCTACTCAGTTATCCCTTTTTTATCGATTACGCCTATTTTAAAGGGTTTTTGCGTGATTCTAATATTTTTACCGGCAGCAATTTACCGGCAATTAAAATCAAACAATTGACTCAAATCTATTTTTTAGACTGTCCGCTTTTCAGCTCTACTGTTAAGATTTCGCGTGTTGGCCAAAATGCACATAGATGAAGTTTTGTTATAGTTCCCGAAAATGAATGAAATGATTCTTTTAAAATGGAAAATGCTTTTTGTATTGTTTCTGGTTCATCAATTAACATCGTTATATGGGGTTGCCATGAATATTTATCTATTGTTTCTATTGTTAGGGCTTTATTGAGATTATACAAGTCTAAACAATCTGATTTTGGTTCAGCAAAAAGAACTCTTCCATTAGGAAAAACATTGATACTATTTATACAAACTGGTATTGTGTTAAAATCGTTTGCAAGATCTTTCACCATTTCTATCACTTCTTCTTCTTTATCAAGCAAAAAAGAGCCAAGGCTAATGTGATAAGGTATTCCAATTGTTTGCGTTCCTTTGAATCCTTTTTGATTCAACTCTTCATACCAATTTGTTAATAGTGTTTGGCTATTTTCGTCTAAATCTGCCATTAAAGTTATAAACTCTTCAGCCATTTTTTACCTATTTTTCTAATGGTGAACCATATTCTCTCTTCATTGCATCCATAGATACTACCCATTGTTTGCCATATTTACATACATCAACACCATTCACTAATTTTCCATATGTAATTGCTTTTCTTAATGTTGATTCGTTTAATCCCCACAACTGTGTTGCATCAGAAAAAGCCATTAAATTATCAAATGGTGTTTTAGTAACAATTCCATTTTCGTAAAGTTCATCGCAAGATAAATCTATTTCATCATTCCAAATGATTCCATAACCACCTTGCCCTACATGAACTTTATTAAATAGCTTTTCATCTTTAAGATTATTAAAAATCTTAAATCTTTTAAATAAAGGTTTTACATCATATCTTTTGGTTATGCCTTCAGAAAATTGAACACTAAGTTTATAATCTTTTAAAGGTGTAACATTTTTTACTTTATGAAACATATTATCTTTCCTCTTCATCTAATGGTGTAATCTTTTTGAATTCCTGTGTTTCCCACATATGTTGTAGTTCGTCTCTATGCAAATCTAGCCATTGTCTAACAAGTTTTAATGCATTGTTCGGAAGACTTCCATCTAATATTTCTCCGGTAGCAATTATTAAAGTTGCACTTGATCCTCCATAGTATGCATGAATATGAGAAGGGTTGTGTTCGCTAGCTAGAAAATACATATATATTGTTATTCCATAAAATGTTGATATTGATGGCATATAATTATCCTCCTCTAATATATTTAATATATCACTATATCGTGATATTGTAAAGATATATGAAAAGGTATATTTCTATACCTTTATTAGTTATTCCCACTCAATTGTAGATACCTACTTAATCTTTTTTCTATGATTTTCTTTTGGTTTTCATCAACATAGTATGTAGCTAATGTGTATGAATGTCCTTTATCGATATATTGTCCTTCTCCATCATACACATCAACATTGCTTAAAAATATCTCTAATAGCTTTTCGTAAGAAATTACACTATCATCATATTCAATACTTATTGTTTCTCGATGTCCTGTTTTTTGAGCTTTTACATCTTCATATTTTGGATTTTCTTCTTTGCCACCAGAATAACCACAAGTTACTTTTGTTACTCCTTTATAGCTTTTAAATATTGGGGGTTATGCACCAGAAACATCCACCTGCAAAATAAGCATTCACGAAATAATCTCGCCTCCTAAATTATTCCAAGTGGTATTAATACTACAAGTAGCAATGCAACTAGTGTCCACATGCCAATGACAATAGTTTTTCTATTTTTCATAAACGGAATGTAGTTGCTTGCTAAAAAGAATGGAATGTAAGTAGTAATGAATACAGGAATTACACCCCACCAGTTATATACCCAAATAAACGAATTATTGCTTGTGCCTGCTAAGAAAGATTCAAATAATGCAAATAGTAAAGCCATAGATAATGCTCCACCTAACTTGCAAGGTAAACCAAACATCTTTGAATTCTTATCTTCTGGAAGCATCTTATATGAAATGATTCCAGCTAAAGAAAACATCATACTTAACTCCCAACATACACCAATCAAAAGAATAAATGTAGTTGATTCATTTGAAACACACCATAATGGATAACCAAAAACATAAGCAATTATAGCGTTAGCTATTTCATATAGCCAATGTGTTGCATATAAGGCTAAGCCTGCATATACAACATCCCAATTTTTCTTTTGAATTTCGCTCCAATATACATAGAACACTACAGCCAAAATAAAGATGAATGTCCAATTAAAATTAGCTGTACTTCTAACTTCTACTGCATCTACTAAACTTCTAAAGAACTCGTTATCTACTCCCCAGAATTTAAACATAATGCTATTTCTCCTCTTATTAACTATATTTTACTATATCAGTTGCTGTAAAGCTTTGTTATAGAAAAAGATGTTTATTCACCATAGCATCGAGAGTGATTTATTAGTTCATAACTATTTTTTCTTGATTGGAATCCATATTGCAGTATGATAGTTTTCATCATTCATGTCGCCTGTGCAATCATACCATTCAATATTATAGTTTCCTCTTACTTCATATTCGCTATTATTAGGAATCCATTCATTAAATATTCTAGTGTTTGTTTCTTGTAAGGTTTTTGGATTTGGCCCATAACAATCAAAAACTGCCCAATCTCCTCTTTCGATTTCTATCATTTTCATACCTTTTGGAACTTCGCCACCAGTATATCTACCGGCAACCATATATATGAATGATTTGTTACCATTATCCATGCATAAAGCATACTCACCGATACAGTTATCAACGATCGCATGTTCTTCTGGCGTTTCTGGTTCTTTGCCAGCATAGATTCTTGTGCAGTACTTTTCACATATTTCATCCCAGTATTTTGGAATCTCTTCATATGAATTATCAAAACTAAATTCTTTTTCAAAGCCTATTAATTTAATAGGAAACATTGGTGTTACTTTGACTTTCATTTCTTCTCCTTGTTCAATTACAAACTTTATTCTTATGCGATTGAAAGAAGTATATTGTCCACTTTTTTACTTTTGATGGTGTTACACCATGAAATTTAGAAAAAGCTTTGCTGAAAGATTCTGGTGTTTCATAGCCATATTTATAAGCAATATCAATTATTTTATTGTTACTTTGACTTAGTTCACATGCTGCTAAGTATAATCTTCTATTTCTTATATATTCACCTATTGAATAACCTGTTAGTATTTGAAAACTTCTTTGTAGATAAAATTCTGAGATACCAACATATTTAGATAACTTCTTAATGCTGATTTTTTTGGTTATGTTGTTTTCAATATACTCAAGCGTCTTTTCTAAGTCTTGTATCATACAACTCCTTTCTTAATTATATTAAAAGTAATTGCAAATAATATCTTGTACATAATTGCTTTTGTCTAACAAGGGAAAAACGCATTATAGTTAAATAATTTTTAGAATGTCTAATAAATCATCAACACGATAATCATAATCTTTTCTATCTAGTGTTATGTCTTTAAAACTTTGATAGTAAATAGCACCAATTCCCGCATTTCTAGCCGACTCTTGGTCAATTAATCTATCGCCAATATAATAAGTGCTCTCTTTGTCTAACTGATACTTATCAACTAAATAATTGATAGCTTCAGGACTTGGCTTTCTTTTAAAACCATTGTTCTTGCCAACAACTTCAATAAAATATTTATCGATATCTAACATTTCCAATATTTTACATAAAGATTCTCCACGATGAGTGTAGATAAAATTTTTCACGCCAATTTTCTCTAATTGTTCTAATGTCGATTTTACATTTGACATTAGTTTAATTTTTGAAAAATCAATTTCAACTAAATTGTAATAATCCCATAATTCTTTAGCGTTAAGATTATTTCTATCAGCAATTTCTTCTAAAAAAGTACCAGTAGATGTACTTTGAATAACATTTCTAATATAGTCTCTTTCATAAGAAATACCATATTGTTCAATTGTTTTATTGATACTATCGATAATTGAATCATATGAATCGATTAAAGTACCATCTGCATCCCAAATCAAATTAGTGTTCATTATATTCTCTATGCCAATTATTAACTACATCAAAAGGATGCTCTATTTTCTTAGAAACTTCTTCAGTGGTTAACCCTTTTTCGAACTCATTAAAAGCAATCTTTTTCATACTTTCACCAACTTCAATCACATGATAATCTGGATCAAATATCCTTATGACTCTTTGATGCCATGGATAGGTTTTAAGTTCATGAACACGTTCAATCTCTGTATGAGAATTTAATAGTTCCATAAACTTATCCATATCTTCTGTTTCAAAGTAAATCTCCATATTATAAGTTTTGAATTTCATGTTTTCTTTTGGAAGTTCTAATAACTTATCAAAGTTTTCTTGAAGAGTTAATCCACAAGTTAATGTTTTGTTCCATCCAAGATCAACTTTAACATCTTGACCAAATATTTCTTTATAAAAAGTCAATGACTTATTCATATCTTTTACTGCTAATAAAGTTGTTTCAAATCTCATTTAGATACCTCTATCACTATTTTAGTCTATTGTTACTGTGTGATAAACCTAATTTGTTATGAGGATCAATAAATACATCGCTTCTTCAGGACTATGTTCTAGAAGAAAAGCTGAAGAATACATTGAAAAAGGACAAGTAACAATTAATGGCATAACTGCTACTCTTTCTTCTACCGTTGAAGATAACGATATGGTTTTACTAAATGGTAAACCTATTGAAAAAAAGAATGATTATGTTGTTTTGTTATTTAATAAACCTAAAGGAATAACTTGTACTACTGAACTTAAAGTAAAAGGAAATATCATTGACTATATTAATTATCCTGAAAGAATTTTTCCAATTGGTAGACTTGATAAAGATCGCACTGGTTTAATTCTTCTTACCAACAATGGTGATTTAGTTAATGAATGTTTAAGAGTTGAGAATGGGCATGAAAAAGAATATATCGTAAAAGTAAATAAAACTATTACAAATGATAGAAACTTTGATACGCATTGCTACAATTTGGGTTTTAGTGAAACACAGATACAGTATATTATGGGTCACGAAATAAAAGATAAAAGATTTAGAAGATGTGATCTTATTGATGAAGATTACTTGATTGAGATGTATAATCTACTTGAGCAAATGCCAATAAACAAATACTATTATGGTGATTTGACGATAGTGCAGTAGTATTTTAATCAATAAATATATGTATTAATCGTCAAAATTTACTCAGATTTTACTCAAAGTTATATAAAACCATCAAAAAAGCCTTTATTTAAAGGCTTTTTTCAATTATTGTCTTATTCCCACTCGATGGTGCCACCCTATATCATATATATTTAGTTGCATACATTATATCTATTTATATGCTAGTATCCTTGATTTTATATGTATTATCTCTATTCACTAAGATTTTGGGGAGCATAGAGGGGAGCACAAAAAATTAATTATTTCTAACGTAGAATGTGTTTTTTCCTAATCCTTTTCTTGATATTGTATTATCTTCTACAAGTTTTTTTAGTGCTGATTCAACTGAAGAGCTTCCTAAACTTGGGCAAGCAATTAATGCATCGTTTTTAGTGAATTTCCCAACAGTGTTCTCTACATATGTTTTTACAATATCATATGATGTGCTTTTTGTTCCTGCTTTTTCAACAATAGTAATACGTTCTTCAAAGTCTCTATAACATCCAAGTATTATTCCTAACATATATTTAATGAAATATGTTGGATTGTTTTTTTCTTCGTGCCAATTCTCATCTGATTTTTTTAGTACTTCATAATATAGTTCTTTGTTGTCTGCTATTGCTTTTTCTATACTTATGTATTTTCCAACAATAAATCCTGATTGATACAAAAGTAATAATGTTAAAAGTCTTGACATTCTACCGTTACCATCATTAAAAGGATGGATACATAAGAAATCTAATATAAAATTACAAATCAATATTAGGGGTTCAACATTCTCTAAAGCCATTTCTCTATTAAATGTCTCACACAATCTTTCAATTGCGTCTGGTGTTTCAAATGGATCCAAAGGTTTAAATAATACTGTTTTATTTCCGTTAGAATCTATTGCATCGATTTCGTTTGGTGTGTTTTTAAATTTACCACCATAAGATAACTCTGTTTGCCTTAAAAGCTCACGATGAAGTTGCAATATGTTGTTAGGCTTAATAGGTATGTAATCATAGCTTTCATGAATTATATTTAAAGCATTTCTATAGCCAATTATTTCTTGTTCACTTCTATTTTTAGGAGTTGTTTTATCATTCATTAATTGCTTAAATCTTGGTCTAGTAGTAACAATTCCCTCAATTTCGTTAGATGCCTCAGTACTTTGAGCTTTAGCTATTTCAATAAGTCTACCTAGTTCGATAGGTTTTTGTCTAACAAATAACTCTTGTTTGCCTTTATATTCATAAATGCTGGCAATATATGCCATTATTGTATTATCCCATGTTTTATGCGCTAATTTAGAATAATCAAATTTTCTCATTTATTCTCCCATTCTTTTTTATCTTTGTCCCAATTATAGCATATTTTTGGGAGTATAATGTATATTTTACGAGAATGAAAAGTCTTGGTTTCCCAAGACTTCATTTCAATAAATATTTCTTATTCCCATTCAATTGTTGAGACAGTTAGGTTTTTGGACAGTCCTTTTTAATTTTACTTTTTAAAGCTAATAAATACTACATCATTATTCTTTAAAGAAATATTTAAATAAGTTTTATTTTCTATAACATTATATTCAATATCTTCTAACTTTAACGCAGTTTCTTCTTTAATCTTTTTAATTTCACTTGCTGTTAGATTATCAGGTTTACCCATTTCTATCCACGTTTTTTTTGGATTACAATGATCATCATCAATTCTAGCTTGATTAATTGTATTAAATATGTCATTAATTTCAATTCCCACATTATAATCTTTTTCTTCACCATAAGTAAAATCTTGGCTATAAACAAATAATTGAAGATTACCATCGTCATCTTTGAAAAATTGATATTCAACCTCATCATTAGTAATTGTTTTATCTAGTTTATATTTATAAGCCATATTTAATAATTTAAAGGCGTGAAAATTAGGTTTTGGTATTCCATCATTACTAATTATTCCATAGCTTCCAATAAAAGGCTTTGGAAGCATGAATAACTCTTCAAAAATATCGGAAGCACACCAGAATGAGCTACCACCTAAATCATCATTTAAATCAAGGGAAGTTTTTATAACAAAAGCACTTGAGTATTTTTCATCATGAACGGGAGATCCAAATACTGCCATAGAATTCCATTCACTGATAAATAATGGTAAATCATCTGCCTCTTTTATAGCGTTAGCATCCATTTCATTAAAGATTCCTTTTTTCCATGTTTTACATATTTCAGGATAAAAGAAACTTTCCTTCATAGTTTCACCAACACCAGCACCATTTTTGGCATTTTTCTTAAAAATACCAAACATTTTTAAAGCATTTTTAACTGTTAACATATTTCCAAAAGCATCACCGGGATAATGATGGGTAGATATAAAATCACAAGGGATATTGTTTTCTTTAATAAAAGCCTTAAAATCATTAATCCAGCGACAAGCACTAGTAGCTGGACCACCAACTAATAATTTTTCATCAAAGGCTTTAATGGCTTTTGCTGTTACTTCATATAATTTAAAATAATCTTTTTTAGAGCCATTAAAAAATCCTTTTAAATCAGGTTCATTCCAAACTTCAAAATACCAAGTTTCAACTTCTTCCTTACCAAATTGAGCAAATAAATACTCTAAAAACTTAGTAATATATTCTGTCCATTTCTTTAAAGATTTAGGCATACAAGTATTATTTAAATATCTTAATCCTGTCTTCTTACCTTTGGCTAAAATAGAAGGCATAAATGATAATTCAACAAAAGGTTTATAACCAGCTTCTAAGACGTTTTTATAAACATCGCCAACTTGCCTAAAATTTAATTCAGTGATTTCTTTATTATGCGGTAAGCCTCTCATTGCTTTGAAATCATGCATTGATTGATAAGTTAGCATATCATCATCAAATATCCCATGAAATCTAATATACTTAAATCCACATTCATCATGAACTTCTTTTATGTGTTCACAAACATCTTTTCTATGAAGTAGGTATGCATGATCATTTCCAATACAAAATTGCCACAATCTTTTATCAATCTTCCATTTTTCATTATCTGATAATACTATTTTCATAAATAACCTAGATAAATTCTATAGACAATAGATCTATCTTTCCCTTTCCTAAATATTCAAAATATAACGCATTAGTTCCTTTTATATCTTGTATGTTAAAAGTCGCTTCTTTAAAATCATTACTGTTTATTAACAAAATGGAGTCGATTTCTTTTTGTGTATAATCTGTAAAGAGTTTTAATGTACCTCCATTACCTCTATATTTCACTTTTAGAGATCGAATATTATTAATATTGAAATATTTAAAACCAATAATAGAGTGATTATTCATATTAGTAACAAATCTAATGCCATCTTTGTAAGTAACACAAACATTATTTTTATTTAACTTTAAAGCATTTCTTTTAAAATAATTACAAGCTAAAGCAGCTAAATATTCACCTTTTGCATCCATGACACCATTTATACCTTGGGTAGTGATTTCAACTTGAGGAATGCTTCCATCATCTAATATTTTTATTTTTTCAGCACATGCTTGACGTGAAAAATTAGAATTTTGAGTTAAACGATGATAAAAGACATAATATTCACCATTAACATATTCTATTGATCCATGAATAGTACCAGCAAATGCTTTCGGATATTTATTATTTTTATATCCTATATCGCTATTTGAAATAATAACGCCTCTATATACAAAATTAGAATTTGGATATTTACTTGTAGCATAGCATAATTCACCATTAACACCAGATGAATAAATAAGATAATAAGTATCATTAATCTTTCTTATTGATGGTGCTTCATAGAAAGCATGTTTATATAAGTCGGTTCTTTTATCAGCTGTAGTTTTACTATCAAGCACACTTATAGGCTTACTTTTAATAGTAAACATATCATCTTCAAGTTCAATAAAAGCACAAGATAATATCGAAGGTTTAGTATGGTTTATTTCTTTAATACTTCTTTTAAACAATTTTGATTGTACAAAACTGTATAAAGGTTTTAAAAGTTTATTTCTAAAGTCTCTAGCTAATCCCCAACCATAATATAAATATATGTGGCCATTATCATTAATGACAGCAGGATCGTTTGTTAAATATGTAAGTAAAGGGCTACCATCCTTATTTTTTATATCAGATAAATAAGTAAAAGGTCCTTCTGGTTTATCACTAACAGCTACAGACATTGGTCCAAATGGTTTTACATTTGGGCCCATAGCGCAATAATACAAATAATATTTTCCATCATTACCTTTAACACAATCAGGAGCATAATAATCAACTAATTTACCATCAACACTTCTAATGTCTTGACTTTTTTTATATGAAACACCTTCATATTTAAAAGTTGATAAATTCTTAACATCAGCTGAATACACTACATAATCTAGCATGCAAAAACGCTCACCAGATTCTAAATCATGTGAACCATATAAATATAAGCGATCATTAAATACATGAGGTTCTGCATCAGGAACATATTCATATAAAGGAAATAAAGGATTCATATTTATAAATTTTTTCCATTTGTTTCAATAATGCTTTTATAATAATAGAAAGACTCTTTAGGAGTTCTTATTAAAGTTTGATAATCAATATGAACTAAACCAAATCTTGGAGTATATCCTTCGGCCCATTCAAAATTATCCATAAATGACCAATAATGGAATCCAATGATATTAACTCCATCATCAATAGCTTTTTTAACATTTGATAAATATTCTTTAATAAAGTCAATTCTTTTAACATCATCTATTTTGTTATCGACTACTTTGTCATCATTTGCCATACCATTTTCAGTAATCATAATGGGCAAATTATATCTTTGATACATAAATTTTGAGGTGTAATATAATGTTCTTCCATCAATTACCCAACCCATTTGAGTTTGATTATATCTAGTTTTATCTACTTTATTAAATGTATAACTTGAATAATTAAATGCTTCATAATTATTAATAGCTAAAAAATCAAAATTAACTTTAACTTTTTTAGCAAATTTATCACTTATGTGGTAAATCAAAAACTTACTAGCTCCCTTACCAAGTAATACTGGATCTAAAAATAAAGCATTATTGATAGTTCCACTCATAGTTTTACTAAATGAGTTAATATAAGCTTTATTAACTGATTCAAGATTATTTTCATCCTCAGGAATAAAAGCACCAGAACCAAAAGATAATCCAATTAGTGGCTTTAGCTTACTATTTTCACGTATTATTTTGACAGCTTCATAGTTAGCAAGCATAAAATGCCTAATTAATTTTGAAATAATAAAGACATTTGATTTAAAAGGAGCGTGAATCTTTGTTAAATATCCATTCAAAATAAAGCATTGTGGTTCATTAAATGTTAGCCAATATTTGACTCTATCACTTAAAGCATCAATTACTACCTTTGTATAAAAAGAAAATTTTTCAACAATAAGTTTGTTTTTCCAGCCTCCCTTGTTTTCCATCCAAACAGGTAAATCCCAGTGATATAAAGTAATAATTGGTTCAATATTATTCTTAATTAATTCATCAACTAGATTTGAGTAAAATTCAAGCCCTTTTTGATTAATAACATTATCATCACTAATAACTCTTGGCCATGAAATAGAAAATCTATATGACTTAACGCCAAGTGTTTTCATCAAAGCTACATCTTCTTTATATTTATGATAATGGTCACATGCTATGTGAGTGTTTTCATTATTTTTAATTTTACTAGGTTTTGCAACATCCCATATTGATAAGCCTTTTCCATCTTCATTATAAGCTCCTTCAATTTGAGCACTAGCTGTAGAAACACCCCATAAAAAATCTTTTGGAAAACTATTAGGCATTTTTCTTTTCCTTTCTAGCTTTTTTTTCTTCTTTAATTCTAACTTTTTCTAAGTATTTATTATTTTCAGTTTCAAAATCAAGCCCTTTTCTTTCACATTTTTTCTTAAGATCTAAGATTCTATTTTTTTCTCTTTCAGCTTCATATTTTTCATTTTCAATTCTCTCTAATTCTTCAGGTTCAATCCATTCTTTACCACTAGCTAATACAGCTTCTTTTTTACGTCTTAATAATTCTTCAGTAATCATAGGCATATCTTTTTCAATATTCATAAATGGTAATAAAATAACGGCTACTAAAGCTAAAAGTATATCAAAGAAATAAAACGAGAAGACAATCCATCTAATTACTTCGTTTGAAGCAGTTACGCCTTCAGCATCAACAAATCCTCTTCTTAATAATCCAGATTCATATCCACCTGCAAAAGGAGCATAAATTAATTGTTGAATAGCAGTTATAATACCAACTCCCATTAAACCTTCAAGACGTAAATTAGTTTTATATTCAATATGGTCAAAAGCATAATATAGTAAAGTAATGAATATATATGAATTAGGTAGCATACCAATATTTTTAATGAAACCACCAGCACAAGCAATAATAGTATTATCGTATCCAATTAAGCCAATAATACTACCAACTAATACTAAAGCAAATCCGATAAGTGATACATTTTTAATTCCATGTTTTTTAGCAAGAGGATAAATAGCTATAGCCCCAATACCTAAAGGAACTCCAGTTACAACTTGGTAAATAGTATACATTAATGGATTATTTTCACCATTTAAGCAGAATTTTATATAAAAATATTGTACATTACCACCTTTAAAATTATCAGCAATAGTTATAACAGTACTAATAATTGTCATTATGATAAAAAACTTATCAGAAAATAATGCTTTTAATTGAACTTTAATAGGAATTTCTTCTTTTATTTTTTCCTCTACATCTTCTTCAATAATTCTTTCTCTAGTATAGTAAAACTCAAGAAAAATTAATGGAATAGATACGATAGATAGGATTATTAATAATAAAGCATAACCATTAATATCTTTTTCAAGCCATAAAGGCAATACAACCATATTGATAATCATGCCAATAATAATTCCTGAAATTAAAGTCCAAGAAGCTTTTCTAATAAAGCTTAATTCATATTTTTCTTTAGCACTTCTTGATGATAATGAAACAATGTTATCTCTAAATAAATAAAAGAAAACACAAGCAATAGTGTGATATACAACAAGTAAAATAAAGAATGTAATCCAGAACTTATCAGTTACATTATCGCTTCTAAGAAAAATAGTACATCCTAAAATAACACTTAATATTCCAAAAAAAGGATAAAGAGGTCTAAAACGTCCATTTGATGATTTAGTTTTAGAAATAAGAAGTGGAATTAAAATACCTGTTACAATACCAATTAGTTTTGTAATAGTCATAACAGTTTCATATACTGTTCCCATTTGAGTTATTTTATCAATATTATTGGCATACATAGCGCCTACTTGTTGAGTAAAGAATTTTTCAACAAGTGCTGCAATAGTATTAATAATAAAGATTAAACCTAAAGTAAGGAATATCAGAGATAATCCATTCTCTTCGAGACGAGGGTGAACTGTATATATAACGCCACCAACAATGCATGCCAATGCAATTACCGACACGCCTGGTAGAATGGCTTTTGTATCTTCAAACCAATGTGATTCTGCGTTTCCGGAATTTTTAGCGGAACGAGAACCGAAATAATTGAATACCACACCAATGGCAACAGGAAGTAATGTTACGATGCAGATATTCTGGAACATTCCCCATGCATCGACTTCGATTTGTTGACCAGCAAGCCATAATACCATTAATGGCGTTACAACTGGTGCAAGAAGAGTTGATACGGTAGTCATTCCTACAGAGAAAGCAACATCGCCTCGACAAAGGAAACTCATGATGTTACTTGAAACACCTCCAGGACAACAGCCAACGAGAATAATTCCAGCAGATAGAAAAGGATTAAGGTTAAATAATAATGAAAGACCATAAGCCACAAATGGCATTACGGTAAATTGAGCGATTGTTCCTAACAGAATATCTGTAGGACGTTTCAACAGGATTTTGAAATCTTCAGTCGAAAGTGTACAACCCATTGTGAGCATTATTATACCCAAAATTATATTTGGACGCTGTCCTTGTTGTACCCAAGCAAAAGTAGAAGGACAAAGGCCCGCAATTACCGCTGCAAGTATTACTACCAGCGATGTGTACGAACCCATGAACTTGCTGATTTTTTTTAGAATGTCAATCATAAATACATTAACCGCAGAAAACTTTCGTTCCCTGCGGTTTTTAATATTAAAGCTTAATACGAATCATCATGAATGTATTAGCAGGAACTTCAATAGTAGTTTTCTTCTTAAGCTTAATGCTCTCTGTTGAAGGAGCGATAGGCTGTTCGTCGAAATTGTTCTCTGCCATTGGATCGCCTGTGAGAGTTGTTACCTCTACATTCTTGAATCCAGGGAAACGGCTAAGGTTAAGATTTGCACTGATTGGATGAGAATCTGCATTACACATCTTAACGAAGAGTTCCTTTGTCTTCACGTTGAGGATAACGCTCTGACCAGCGAACTTCTCTTCTGTTACACCGTCAAACTTAACGCAATCGCCATAGAAATACTGACCTGCGCTCTGTCCGAACATCTGCTGTACATAATAAGAGCAAGTAAGATAAGGACGAAGGTTATCGAAATAGATCAAATCAGGATTCCAAGACAAGTGATCCTTCTTAGCAAAGAGAGGAGCATAAGATGTCATTGTAACTACATCACCGTTACGTTCACAACCGAGCAGGTAAAGACCTTCTGCAAGCGCGTCAACCAACTTCTTGTCCTTTGAAGCATATTCGCCAAGGTAAACCTTTGTGTTAGGATGCTTAGCTGCATATCCGTCATAATTGTGCTGGTTGTTGAAGAAGTAGTCGCGTGGCTCATAGTAGTGTTCGTCAAGAATAGGCATCTTGATTTCGTCAGAGATTCTCCAAGCGTTGTCGTAATCTGGATTGCCAGGATGAGAACCAGGACCGCAAGTACCTACGATTACGATTTCTGGGTGAGCCTTAGTGATGCGCTCATACATATACTTAAAGCGAGTTTCGAACTCAGGAGTAATCTTCTCTTCGTTACCGATACCAAGATACTTAAGACCGAATGGCGCTGGGTGACCTGCATCTGCACGAACCTTACCCCACTTAGTGTTGACATCGCCATTTGCCCATTCAATGAGATCAAGTGCCGACTGAGTCCACATTTCCATATCGTCCATTGGAACTACCCACTGATTCTGCTCTGGAATGTTCCAACCGCCATTAGCGCCTTGACAACCTACACCGCAAGGAAGGATTGGCACAGGAGCCATGTTGAGGTCTTCGCAAAGCTGGAAATACTCGTAGTAACCGAGATCCATTGACTGATGATAACCCCAAGTATTCTTCAAGTGAACACGCTCCTCTTTTGGGCCTACAGTGTTTTCCCAACGATAAGTATTCCAGAAACCGTCACCACCACCGTGAACTACACATCCACCAGGGAAACGCATGAACTTTGGTTCGAGACCAGCAAGAGCTTCAACGAGATCCTTGCGGAGTCCATGTCCATTGTATGTATCTTCTGGGATAAGCGAAACCATATCAACGTCCATTACACCTTCCTGAAGAGCAATCACTTCGAGTGTGGCATTGTTGTAATCCTGATTAGCTTCGATCACACCTTCGAACTTTGTCCATTCTGCGCTTTCAACCTTGAAGCTAACTTCACCAAGTGAGAGATTTTCTGGTCTTTTAGGACGTTTGCCTTCCTCAATTGGGAAGAACTTCATGCCGTGAAGAACAACGCGGACATCTTTTGCAGGACCTGCTGTGTTACGAAGATAGGCAGAGAACTTATACTTTGCACCGTTCTTGACTGCAATTCCGTCGTGACCAGTGTTAGTAAGACCAACGCCATACCATCCGTCGAAATCTGAAAGACCCTTCACGATTCTTTCAATGAAAACACGCATGTATGTCGGGTTATTCTTGTTGAGGTTCTGAATACCTCTGACATAGTCGATATAACCAGTTGAGTGTCCGTAAGCAGCGCGCTTCCATGCTGTGCCAGGACCCCATCCGTCGCGTTCGTTCGGAGAATATTCAAACGAACCGTTCTGGATGAGTTCAGCATTCAAACCTCCGTCAGCCGACGAACTGCTGATATCCTCAAAGAAAATTCCGAGGAACTCATCACTGATAGCCTTTCCTCCCTTAGGAGCACTCATCTTTTGAGCTTGAGCGCCCATAGTGGCAAGAGCGAGAGAAAGACAAATTAATGTTTTCTTCATGTTGTATTAATGTTGTTTGTAATGTTGTTAACGATATCGCAAAGATAATAAATATCTGCTCATATGAAGTAAGCACATTCATACGACCATACTCATCCGCAGGGAGCAGCCGTGTATACAATGGCATACAGATAAAACTTATTCCCTTCAAGGCAAAGTTGCATATCGTAAACCAAATTGTGGCCTTTAGAGGAAGGGATAGACGATGATATTTATTAATTAACTGACTCATTCAAAACAACCTCT
The DNA here is from genome assembly GCA_937919165.1 of uncultured Bacillota bacterium. GTDB lineage: Bacteria > Bacillota_I > Bacilli_A > Erysipelotrichales > Erysipelotrichaceae > Colivicinus. The sequence continues at coordinate 71,542 of CALFPO010000063.1, forward strand.
GGACATTACATATAATAGAGTAACATGTTCAAAACAGTGGCTTACTAATTGATTCAGAA
>CALFPO010000064.1 GCA_937919165.1 uncultured Bacillota bacterium
GTGAAAATAACTATCGGTGCCCTTGCACATGTCGATGCAGGCAAGACAAGTCTATCTGAAAGCATTCTATATCTGACATCAGCCATCCGAAACAAAGGCCGTGTCGATCATAAGAATGCTTTTCTTGACTACAATTCTCTAGAAAAAGAGAAAGGCATCACCATCTTCAACAAGGAAGCCCGCTTCTCATACAAGGACAATGAATACATCTATCTGGATACTCCAGGACATAGCGACCTGCAATATGAGGCCAACAGAGCCATCAATATCCTGGATTGTGCCATCATAATCATATCCGCCATCGAAGAGATACCTTCGGATACCATTAAGATGTTCACAAATCTTTGCAATAGAGGCATACCTGTGCTGATCTTCGTCAACAAGATGGACATCACAAGCTTCACTAGAGATGAAATCATGGTAAAGCTCAAGAATTGTCTTGATGCAAACTGTATAGACCAAGAAAGCATCATGGAAACAGTTGCTCTAAATTCCGATGAGTTGCTTGACGTGTATCTTAAGGAAGGCAAGATAGATGACATCAATGTCATCAACAGTCTAAGAAGCAATGAGATCTTCCCTTGCTTCTTCGGTTCAGCCCTCAAGGATGAAGGCATAATCGCTATCCTTGACTTCGTTGACCGCTACATAAGAAGCTACTATGACAAAGATGGCGAAACAAACGCCTACATATACCGTATCAGCAAAGACCACTCTTATCTGAAAATACTAAGCGGATCAATCCAGAACAAGGCGTCTTTTGGCGAACATAAGATAAATGAGATGTATAGAGTCAATGGCCAGAACCTCGAGTCTATCAATGTGGCTGAAGCCGGAGACATCATCGCGGTAAAAGGTCTATCTAAAATAGCGATCGGAACATATCTTCCATCCTTCAGCAGCGATAAGCTTCTTGAGCTGCCATCATTAACCTATAGGATAATCTCGTCTTTGGAAACAAACGAGCTCTTCAAGAAACTCGATGGACTAAATGGCGAATTCCCTGAACTGCAGATTCGCATGGAAGGAAAAGATGTGTTCATCAGCCTCAATGGTGAGCTCCATTCGCTTATCGTCAAGAGCATCATCAAAGAAAGACTGGATATCGATGTTGACTTCTCCTCGCCGATCATCAGATACAAAGAAACAATTAAAGACGAAGCATTCGGCATCGGACATTTCGAGCCTTTGCGTCACTATGGTGAAGTCATCGTCAAGATCAAACCATATGGCAAAGGTTTCAAAGTTTCGTCAAGAATAAGCAATTCCTACATCAATACCCTGCTCAGCTATCTCAGAAGCTATCCGCTTAGAGGAATATTGACCAATTCACAGCTTACCGACATCGAAATCGAGATCATTGACATCAAGACCCATCCCAAGCATACAGAAGGCCAGGATCTGATCCAATCGTTAAGAAGGGCCATAAGACAAGGTCTAAGCAAAATTGAATCAATCCTTCTTGAACCAAACTATATCGTAACCATCAACGCTGATGACAATACACTAAACAGCATCATCGCTGAACTCAGCAATCTCAAATGTCTTTTCACCATCGAAGGAAACAATATCGTTACGACCATTGCCCTTAGAAATCTTAATGAGACGCTTCTGTCTCTCAAATCAAGACTTAAAGGAAATCTAAGCTATTCGATCGATGAGCTTATATATATGGAATGTAGCAACCCTGAAGAGGTGATCGCGGAAAGAGGATACGACTATCGAAGCGACATGCGCAATCCTGCCGGATCGATCTTCTGCAAAAGCGGTGCCGGACATTATGTCGAGCCAGAGCATGTCGAAGAGAATATGCATCTCAATATGTCAGACTATACCGACAAGGTCATCACCCATACAATCCATAACAAAAGCACCATCAATGAAGATGAGCTCAAGCGGGTATGGAATTCCATCTACAAGCCAAAGCCTCGCTATATTCCGAAACAGTCATCTAGCAATGAAGAAAGAGTATATATCCCTAAGCCTTCAAAGCCTCTGCTGTATCTCATCGATGGCTACAATCTCATGTACTGCTATGACGAGGAACTGGCCTTCAGCGATCTGATCAACGCCAGAGAAAAGACCATCAACCTGGTATGCGACTTTGCGGGCTATGTGAATGCAGAAACCGTATTGGTGTTCGATGCCTACAGGACAGAAAGCTCAAAAACAATCGTCAACAGGATGGATAACATCACAATCGTCTACACCAAAGAGAAACAGACAGCCGATACCTACATTGAGCTCAAGAGCAAGGAACTGAAGAACGACTATAAGATCATTGTCGTCACCTCAGACAACCTTGAGCAGCTAAGGGTCTATTCGAATGATGCTTCAATAATATCGTCAAGGGAATTCCTGAACAGATATGAGAATTTCCGCCGCAACAGCAAGCATCTATCCACATATAAGCCATTCAGACCATTTGATGATCTGAAGAATCTGCTAGAAAGAAACGAAGAGGAGCTATAGCTCCTCTTCAATCGTTTTCAGAATGTTCTTAAGGTCATCGAAACTCTTCATCCTATTCATCATATCCTTATAGGATGTAGCGTTATATAGTCCTGAGATATAATGCGGCGCTATGCCTCTCATCTCGGATAGAGCATGCTTCTCGCCTTTAAGCTCAATGAGCTTCTCGGCGTGTTTTAGACAATAGTCAAGTTTGTCCTTTGTCTTGACCTCATAATCTTCTTTGCCCTCAAGATAGTTGTTTATCTCTTTGATCAGAAATGGGTTACCGACCAAAGCTCTGCCGATCATAACTCCGTCGCAGCCAGTCTCTTCTTTCATTCTGATGAAATCATCAACACTCTTAACATCTCCATTGCCAATGACCGGAATGGAAAGATTATCTTTCAAAATCTTTATATGTGACCAATCCGCATGTCCTTCATACATCTGTGGTCTGGTTCTGGCGTGCAGAGCTATGGCACTTACGCCGCATTCCTCAAGCCTTCTAGCCAATGATAGATAGTTCATATGTTGCTTGTCATAGCCAAGGCGCATCTTGACCGTAACGGGTTTCTTCACATTCCTGATTATGCTTTCGACCGTTTCCAATGTCTGATCAACATTGGTCATCATGGCTGAACCGGCACCGGTCTTTATGACCTTATTAACAGGGCAGCCCATGTTTATGTCAATGAAGTCGCAGTTGGTCCTCTCGTCAAGAATCTTGGCAGCATATACCATGGTATCGGTATCCTTGCCGAATAGCTGCAATGTTATCGGATGATATTCATCATCCACTTCGATCATCTTCAAGGTCTTCTCATTTCTGTAATAGATGGCCTTATCAGAAACCATCTCAGAATAGACAAGTCCTGCTCCAAACTCAAAACATAGTTCGCGGAAGGCACCATTGGAGATGCCGGCCATGGGAGCGACAATCACCGGACTCTTTATTTTCTTATCTCTTATTTTCAGCATATGAAAGCACAGTCTCTATGTCGCTTCTTTCAATGATGTAATCCTTGCTGCAGAACTCACACTTTATTTCCAGCTTCTCTTCCTGCGCCAGTTCCTCAAGATCCTTCTTTGGCAAAGTCAGAAGATTACGCATGAATCTTTCTTTTGAACAGTCGCAATGATAGTAGACCTTTTTTTCTTCCAGCACTTTTGCATCATCAAACAATGAATTCAGATAGGCATGCAGATCATTGCTTCTATCGAGTACCGAAGAGATAGGTTCAAGCTTGAGATTCTCAAGATACTCGATATCCTCCTCTTCATGATTAGGCAAAAGCTCAATGATCATGGCGCCTGAAGATTTCACGGAATAGTCAACATCCACAAGCACTCCTACCGAAACGATGGTTGGCCTTTGTTCAGATACTGAGAAATAGTAGGCAAAGTCATCGCCTATCTCACCGCTTTGCAGCGCAACTTCTGAAGTATAGTTCTGCTTAAGCCTCAGATTCTTGGTGACACGCAGATAGCCTTCCTTGCCAACCACCAGCCCGACAGCCAATTTATCTGATTCGTTGTATTTGAGATAGAGTTGTGGATCGCCACAGAATCCTTTTACCTCGCCATTGTTCAAAGCAACAGCCATGATGGTGCCGATAGATCCTCCACCATTGATGGTCACCGTAACGACCTCGTTTTCATCCTTCTGCATCAGTCCCATAAGGGCAGTTACCGAAAGAGTACGGCCCAAAGCTGCACATGATGTGGGCCACATGTCATGAAGCTTTCTGGCTTCCTCCACCATCTCCTTGGAATCAAGAAGATAGATGCGGGCATGTTCATTCAATGCTGTTGCGATCAATACGTTATTTTCCATTCATACTCCTTGAAAGAAGACAGCTCAGGCTGTCTTCTTATGATTATCTCTTTTTTGTGCCTGTCTTCTTGACAGAAGTTTTCTTCTCATCAGTCTTCTTGGCAGGAGTTTTCTTCTCTACAGCCTTCTTGGGTGCGGTCTTCTTTGCAGAAGAGCTCTTCTTGACTGGCGTTTCAGCCTTTACAAGTTTGCCATCCTTGATGACAAGCTTATCCTTGAGCACCTCATCGATCTCTTCGGCTGTCAATGTCTCATTTACCATAAGGGCTTCAGCAATCTTGATCAAATCCTTGCGATGAGCCTTGATGATCTTCATGGCATTCTCATGACATGAATCGATGATCTCTCTTACGGCTGTATCAATCTCATAAGCAACCTGGCTAGAGGCATTTGATGGAGAGGCATAGTCTCTGCCTAGGAATACAGATGCTGAACCATTGTCATACTGGACAGGTCCAAGGTTTGACATGCCATAGGTAGTAACCATATCCTTGGCGATTCTTGTGGCAGCCTGGATATCTCCGGATGCACCGGTTGTGATGTCATCGAAGAAGATCTCTTCAGCTGAACGTCCGCCCATATATGAAGTGATAGTATCAAGCAACTCCTTGCGGGAATTGAGGATCTTCTCTTTTCTTGGCGTAATCAGATTGTATCCACCAGCATTTCCGCGCGGAATAATGGTGACTTTCTGCACTACAGCACCATCAGGAAGATTCAGACCGACAATCGCATGGCCTGCCTCATGATAGGCAACAAGCTTCTTGGTGTAGTCGTCATATGTTCTCGACTTCTTGGCAGGGCCCATCATTACACGGTCGATGGCCTCGTCGATCTGTTCGATATCAATCTGTTCCTTGTTTTCTCTGACAGTCAGGATAGCAGCTTCATTGAGCACATTCTCCAGATCTGCACCTGAGAATCCCGGAGTTCTTCTAGCCAATGCCTCAAGATCGACATCGCTAGCGATATGCTTATTGCGGGCATGAACCTTAAGGATTGCCTCTCTGCCCTTCAAATCAGGCAATGATACAGTGATCTGTCTATCGAATCTTCCAGGTCTAAGCAGAGCTGGGTCAAGTACATCAGGCCTATTGGTAGCAGCAATGACAATAATTCCGCTATTATCTGACATGCCATCAAGCTCTACCAGCAATTGGTTCAGGGTCTGTTCTCTTTCATCATGTCCACCACCGATGCCTGAACCTCTTTGGCGTCCAACCGCATCGATCTCATCGATGAATATCATGCAAGGAGAAGTCTTCTTGGCCTTAGCAAACATATCACGAACACGAGATGCGCCGACGCCGACAAACATCTCGACGAAATCAGAACCTGAAATCGAATAGAAAGGCACATTGGCCTCACCTGCTACAGCCTTTGCCAGCAAGGTCTTGCCTGTACCAGGATTGCCCACCATCAGGATGCCCTTTGGAATTCTGGCACCCATTCTGGAGAACTTCTTAGGAGTGCGCAGGTAATCGATGATTTCGCGCATCTCTTCCTTCTCTTCATCGCATCCGGCAACATCATCGAATCTTACTTTGACGTTGTCTTCAAGTCTCGCACGAGACTTAGAGAAATCAAAGGCCTGCTTGTTGGAATTCATTGAGCCCATCTTGCCCATGATGAAGAAGCCAGCAATCACAAAGAGGATTATTGGCACAATCGATGAGAACAGATCGATCCAGATATTCGATGATTCTGCATCGATGTAGCTTACATCATCGACCTTCTTGAGATCTTCGATCAGGTCATCAGCTGCCTTTTCGGTATTTGGCACGATGACGCTGAACTGTCTTGTCGATTCGCCTTCCTTATATGTGCCGCTGATCGACAGGGTATTGGAATTCACATGGACCTTAGCCGAATCGATCTTATCCGCTTTGAGCATCTCGTTGAAGTCGTTATAGCTCAAAATCGAAGAGCTTTGATTCACTGGGCCAGAAAAGAACATCATGATCAGGAATACCGACACGATGAGATATGGCACCAGATTAAGCAGTGGTCGTTTGTTGTTTTTGTTCATCTAATATTGCTCCTTACTTGTAACATTCTTCCTTCAGTACCCCAATATATGGCAGATTGCGGTATTTCTGATTGAAATCCAAGCCAAACCCTACCACAAATTCATTAGGTACTTCAAAGCCGACATAGTCGACATGTATCTCAACTTCACGTCTTTCTTCCTTGTTCAGCAAAGTCACGATCTTCACATCTTCTGCACCCTTGGAATGCATCATTTCCTTGACTCTCGCAAGGGTCTTGCCTGTATCGACAATATCTTCCACCAGCAATACATGGCAATCGTTGATTGAACGGTCCAGATCCTTGTTGATCCTGACATCCGATTGCGACTCTGTTCCAACGTAGCTTGAAACATCCATGAAGTCTATTTCTATATCCAGATCTATATGCTTGATGAGTTCAGCCATGAAAGGCACTGAGCCCTTAAGCAATCCAACAACAATCACAGGTTCCTTGTCCCTATAATAGTCGCTAATTTCTTTTCCTAATTCCTTGATTCTCGAGATGATTTCTTCTTCTGTGATTAGCACTTCTCTCATATCCTTATGCATCACTCAAAACCTCCGCAATATCTATAATTTTAGCACAAAGAGATTGTGTTTTATAGAATAATGCCCTATGTCGCAGCCGATGCCAGGCATAAGCACAATATCATCATTTCTGTTTGCTACAACAGGCCACTTCATCCTGTCTTCCAGCCCGATTTTATTGTCGATGAAGTAGCGATTAAGCTTCTTTCTGCCATACTTCATCATAATGGAATCGCCTTCTTCAACATTTCTGACAACAATCGGAAAATCATCTTTGCTCAGACTTACGCCCTCAAAAGATGTGCCCTTTCTGCTCATCCTGAAATAGCCATATGAACCATACTCAATTTCATTGAAGACATAGCGATAGCTCTCTGGCTTCTTGAAGATGCTGATATAGCCATATTCCTTGACGATAATGATGCCGTCCTTTTCATATCGATAATGCTTTGATTCCTTCAGCTGTCTAAGCATCTCATCAAGATGATGCTCAGACATCCCCGAATACAGCGAATGAAGGTAAGTTCTAATGTAAGGATGCTCCACAAAGAAAGAAACATCATGTCTCTTGCCATCCTTCTTCATGTCTGCATATACCTGTCTCTTCTTTGACTGCAGTTCTCTATTCAACTCACTGATTTCTTTCTTCAGCTTCTGTTTATCTTTGTCATCCATCTTCTCAATGACGCTATGTCTTATGCGATTGCGGGCATAGACATTTCCTAGATTGGACTCATCGATGCCGTATGGAACGTCATTTTCTTCTGCATAAGCCATAAGGGTTTTCTTATCGTAGTCCAGCAAAGGTCTGATGATCTTTGCGTTATATACGACATTCCTTCTAGAAAGCCCATAGGTCAAGGTACCTACCTTCTTTTCCTTCTGCATCAGATAGGTCTCAAGATGGTCATCTAAGTGATGGGCCACCAGAACATAATCAAGATTCCTTTCTTCCTGCAGCCTGCAGAAGAAATCATAGCGAAGTCTCCTGGCCTCTGCCTGGAAGTTGCCCTTAATGTCCTCTTCGTATACATCGAGCAGATGAAAAGCGATGCTGTATCTATCGCAATAATTCCTTACGATATCTTCATCTCTTTTCGCCGTATCTCTCTTATGATAATTGACATGGGCAACCTCTACATATAGTCCAGCTGTCCTCGCCAATTCCAAAAGGGCCATTGAATCTGGCCCACCGGAACACGCGATAAGATATCTATATCTGTCTGAGACGTTGATTCTCAATTTCTTCATCAGTTATTGAATCTGAAGAACATGATGTCGCCATCTTTAGGATGGTAATCCTTGCCTTCAAGACGGAGCTTGCCGGCTTCCTTGAGCTTGGCTTCAGTCTTATATTCCATGATGTCTTCATACTGATAGACTTCAGCCTTGATGAAGCCTTTCTCGAAATCGGTATGGATGATTCCGGCACACTGCGGAGCGCTCATGCCGCTCTTGAAAGTCCAGCCACGGCACTCATCCTTGCCGACCGTAAAGAAGGTCTCCAGTCCAAGCGTCTTGTACGACTTGATGATCAGTTCATCAAGACCGCTGTGCTTGATGCCAAGTTCCTCTAAGAACGCCATCTTCTCTTCCTTAGGCAGGTCAGATAGTTCCTCTTCGATCTTGGCGGAAATGGCCACATATTCAGAGCCTTCCTTTTCGGCATATTCCTTGACCGCACAGAAATGCGGATTGGCTTCTGGATTGTCTATCTCTTCTTCCTTGACGTTGCAGACATAGATGACTGGCTTGGCTGTCAGGAAAGCGAACTGCTTGAGATAGTCCTTCTCTTCATTGGTGAAAGTCAATGAACGCACATTCTGGTTCTTGCCCAAAGCTTCATGAATCTTCTTCAGCAGGTTGTACTCGAAGACCGCTTCCTTTTCCTTGGAGTTGATGGCCTTCTTCTCTACCTTAGAGATGCGGTTTTCGCAGGTAGCCATATCAGCCATCTGCAGCTCAAAGTTGATGATCTCGATATCATCTACCGGATCGATTCTTTCGTATACGTGCATGATATCAGAGTCCTCAAAGCATCTTACGACATGGCATATCGCATCCACTTCCCTGATATTGGCAAGAAACTTGTTTCCTAAACCCTCACCATTGGAAGCGCCCTTCACAAGACCAGCGATATCAGTGAACTCGAAAGTCGTAAAGATTGTCCTTTCAGGCTCAAACAGTGCAGATAGATTTATGAGCCTTTCATCCTTGACCTCTACCACGCCCACATTAGGTTCAATGGTAGCGAATGGATAATTGGCTGCTTCGACACGAGAATTCGTGATCGCATTGAACAAAGTTGATTTTCCTACATTCGGCAAGCCGACAATACCAGCTGTTAAACTCATAAAACATCACCTCATAATAATATTAACATTTTAGTGTAAAATGTTCTTATGGAAATAAGCACCGTAGACAAGAGTCAGATCAGAGAAACATCCAGATTCGCGCAGAATGTCTTCATCGACTACTACAATGGCCTCATCGGCAACAGTCAGGCCACCTATATGGCAGACCTTTTCCTTTCTGAAGAAGCCATAGAGAAGCTCATAGATGATGGAGCCATATTCAAGGTCGTAAAAGATCAAGGAGATATCCTAGGCTTTACAGAATACAAGAAGGAAGACGAAAGAATTTTCCTGTCAAAACTCTATGTAGAGAAGAATCATAGGCATCAAGGAATCGGCAGAATGATGTTCAATGATTGCCTTAACTATGCAACAGAAAGCAATATCAGCAAGATATATCTCACCGTAAACAAGCACAATACGCCATCCTACGATACATATATCCATCTTGGCTTCAAAGTCATCGATGCCGTAGAGAACGACATCGGAAACGGCTACATCATGGATGACTACATCATGGAGTACACCATTCAATAAACGCAATAGCACCCGGCATGAAAGTCGGGTGCTATTTGTTGCTGCTATTTCTGCATTGTTTAAAGTATCAATCGTATAGGATGTTGTAGTAATCTACACCATTCATCGTCGCATACATGCAGATCGAAGAATCTCTGTCGCTGCATACCATGATGATGAAGGCAATATTGCTGTATCCATCCTCACACATCATTTCGTATCCTGCTTCAGAAACGGCTGCCAGATTGCTGGTATAGTCTATCCAGGCATATATGACATTTTCAGCCTTGGCATCCAAAGCATTATGCACGCCGCTAGGTGCCGTAAGGGTCATGGTGAAGGTATTCTTGCCGGCATTGTAGTCAAACTTAGGGCTGCTGTCAGCAAACTCGCTTGAAAGCATGCTCTTGATTTCCTTGTAGCTTGTCGAACTTGTAAATCCTCCCGAGCTAGATGAAGAGCTGCTGGATTTGTTTGATGAACCTGATGAACTTGACGAAGAGCTTGAACTTGGTGTCTGCTTCTTGTCATCAACGAAATTGTATTTGATTTCGCCATTCTGCAGCCACAACAGATAGTCGTCTTTGCTGTAGCTATCGCCATCATTTAGCTTGTCAACCCAATAGACATTGCAGAATGACCCGCCGCCAGATGCTTTGACTACAGTAGCATATGATTCGCTGATGGACGCCATAGCATCCGCGATTGTGTTCCAGCTTTCATGAAGCTTGGCATCATCAGAAGACATCAAAGCATTCCTTAGTCCATCCATAGCTTCAAAGAAAATGTTCAATGCTCCTTCATTCCTGTCGAAACCGACATGATGAGGAAAATCGGCATATGATGAATCAAGCGTATCCACTATTGTCGTATAGACATCTGTCTCGTCAAAACTTTCATGATAGTCCTGAACCGATTCGATCGATCCATCCCCTCTATCGAGAGTATAGTCGCAGGTGCCATCAGCCCAGGTTATCCTAAGCTTATCTTCAGCGATATAGATTCTGAAGTCCTGTTCCCTGCCATAAAGATCGCCCTTGGTATCGCACACAAACAGATATCCATCATCTGTCGTCCTTTCGATCGGCCCATCGCTTATCGTGCCCATATATCCCGAATACGAGATATTCATATATGGTTCGCCCTTCAAGAGATAATAGACAACAGTGGCATTGTATCTGTTCTTGCTGCTTTCTGATCTCTGGACAAACTGTCCTTCACACAAGAAAAGCTCTTTCAGCTTCTGAACATAATCTTTCTTGCCGACATCATCGAACTCTGTTCCCTCAAGTTTGGCGATGGCTTCATCCAGAGAGATGTTTTCGCTTGAAACGATTTCCTCATAGATTCCATCAGCCTTGCCAGATCCTGAAGAACCTCCTGAACATCCAGCCAGAAGCAGCAGGCATAAGAAGATAGTTGCTATTCTATTCATATATTTATAAAAGTCTCTATTCCTTGCTTAGTTTCGCACCCTGATTGTTGGTCATAGTCAGCTCTGTTCCATCAAACACGAATGGAATATGGATCGTTGCCTTTCCGTCAGAAGTCGGGAAGACGCAATCAACATTTCCGGCTTCCATATCGATGCTGTAGTCGCCATTCATTGTCGTTCCGCCAGATGTCAACGATACCTTGCCATCCGCAAAGAAGAAAGATCCAGCCGTTCCTAAGGACCATTTTCCCTGAAGCACCTTGTCAATATCGTCAGCTGTGAAAGATGCAGCCTCTTCAGTAATTTCTTCTCCGACTGCTTCAGGTGTACCAGATTTACCTGCACATCCCGTCATAAAGACAAGAATCATAAAAACGCATATAAATTTTTTCATATCATCCTCCATTTTTTTATATTTTAGCATTCATACTTTTACAAGATTGTCACAAAAAAAGAAGCCTAAGCTTCTTTCTATCCTCTTTCCTTGCCAATGAAATATAGCGCTATCGTACCTGGGCCAGTATGAGCTCCAATGGTTGTTCCAACACGATAGATGCCTACATCCTTTACTTTCGTGAATCTTTCCAGAATTCTTTCCTTAAGGATCTGCGCATCCTCTTCGCACATTGAAACAGACATCATGACCTTTCCATCATAATCAAGACCACCATTCGCATATTCTTCCATCTTCTCCAGCATCGCATCCATGGCTCTGGTCTTTGTTCTGATCTTCTCTAAAGGATTCAGTGTGCCGTCAGCCGGCATATTCATCAATGGACAGATCTTGAGCGCTGAGCCAAAGAAACCAGCAGTCTTTGATATCCTGCCCCCTCTTACATATGAAGAAAGGTCGGTAGAGATGAACCAGTGATGGATCTTGAGCTTTATATCTTCAAGATATGCCGCATTCTCATCAAAAGACATGCCCTTATCAAGATTCTCCTTAGCTAGCATCACCAGCATGCCATAGCCTGCCGATGCACCACGTGAATCGATGACTTTGATTCTATGGCCACCCTTTCCATTCAATTCTTCAGCTACCGCATGGCAGGTCTGATAGTCGCCCGATATGCCGCTTGATAGACAGATATGGATCACATCGCTTTTTTCGATCAGAGACTCAAAGAATTCAAGATACTGTCCATAGCCTACCTGTGATGTTGTAGGCTCCATGCCACCCTTGATATCTTCATAGAACTTCTCATAAGGATAGTCTGAAAAGAAGTCATCATTATATTCGTCATTTCCCACAATCATCTTGAAGCAGGCATAAGGAATATCGTTCTCGCTGAGGTATTCCTTTCCCAGATCGCATGTTGATGTACAGGCCACTATATAATCAGCCATAATCCACCTCCGTAATCATCTCCAATAATCAAGAAAGCCGGATTACCGGCTCTCTCTATTATTGGAAGATTGTTAATGAAAAAATTATTACACTATCTTTATATCATTCTTATGTGTTAGATTTGTGAAACAACATTCAATGGCCAAGTTTCACAAACAACATCCTGTCCTTGTTGTTGATGTCCTTATGAACCGATACTTCAGCATCAGGGAAATATGACTTGGCCAGCTTCACCAGATCTTCTTTCTGGTCATAGCCCATCTCGAAGAACATGAGTCCATCAGGAGCCACAACTTCATGTGCACGCTCGAATATCTGGCGATAGAACTTCAGTCCATCTTCTCCACCAAATAAGGCTACATGAGGTTCAAAATCATATACCGATGACTGGATCGTCTCCACGGTCTTAATGTATGGTGGATTGGATACCAGTATATCAACCTTGATGCCATTTTCAATGAATGGCTCCAGCATCGAACCTTCGAGAAAGCTAATTTCACAATCATTGTTTGCCGCGTTCTGTTTTGCTACATCTAGAGCCTCATGGGATATGTCTGAAGCATATACATTAAGCAATGGCTCTTCCTTCTTCAAGGCAATCGCAATGGCTCCTGAACCGGTACCTACATCGCAGATATTTATCTTCTTCTTTGGATAGTAGAGGTCATACTGCGAAAGCACCAATCCCACAAGTTCCTCAGTCTCAGGACGTGGAATCAAGACATCCTTGCCCACAATCATCTTGTAGCCATAGAAATATGAGTAGCCCAAGACATAGTTCATCGGCTCATCTTTTCTTATTCTTTCGATGCCATCCAGAAACTTCTTCTCGATCTTCGGATTGGCCTCGTTGTCCAGTTCCATATAGAGATTGACATTCTCTTCATTGCAGAGCTCAAAAAGAAAAGCCTTCACGACATCTGGTGAAAGACCTTCTTCATTGAATATTCTGCGATAGCTGTGTATCAGCTGATTATACGTGCTCATTCAGTAGCTTTTCTTTATCGTCATTCTCCAGCAAGGCATCGATGACATCGCCAAGCTTGCCTTCCATAATGCGGTCAAGCTGATTGATGGTCAAACCGATACGATGGTCGGATACACGGTTCTGAGGATAGTTGTAGGTTCTGATCTTCTCGGAACGGTCGCCAGTGCCGATCTTGGAACGGCGGATAGCTCCTTCCTCTTCTTCTTTCTTCTGCTTATAGTATTCGTAGACTCTAGCCTTGATGATTCTCATCGCCGTTTCCTTGTTGGCGATCTGGTTACGGCCATCTTGGCAGTTTACGGTGATTCCGGTAGGCACATGCACAATCCTGACGGCACTGTCGGTCTTGTTGATATGCTGACCACCAGCACCTGAAGAACGATGCGTTTCGATGGTCAGATCGGAATCAGGTATCTCAACGTCTTCGTCTTCAACGTCTGGGAAGACGATGACGGTTGCAGTCGATGTATGGACTCTGCCCTGGGTCTCGGTCTTTGGCACACGCTGTACACGATGGGCACCAGACTCGAACTTGAAATGGCGATAGGCATCTAGACCCTTCACCATAAAACTGATAAGGGCATAGCCGCCCGCCTCTGATTCGCTGGCTTCCATGACTTCCGTCTTGTAGCCCATAGAATCGGCATAATAGTTATACATTCTATAAAGGTCACCCGCAAAGATGTTTCCTTCATCTCCACCAGCTGCACCTCTGATCTCAACCAGACAGTCATATGAATCTTCAGGATCTCTAGGCAGAAGCAGCTGTTCAATATGAGCATCAAGCTTCTCCAATCGCTCCTTGGCCTCATCATATTCAGCCTGAGCCATTTCTCTGATTTCCTGGTCTTCATCCTTAAGCATCTCTTTTGAGCCTTCCAGAGCCTCAGTATATTTTTTGTATTCCTGGTAGGCATCATAGGCACCCTTAAGGCTTGCCTGTTCCTTGGAAAGTTTCGTATATTTCTTGACATCAGAAACGTTCTCATCCAGAAGCATGAGTTCGCCTATCTCAAGATATCGCTTTTCTATTTCCTGTAATTTAATGATTCTTGCATCCATAATAATTATCCTAATTTCACAACGGGTCTATCTGGAACCTCATGGCAATGACGGCATCTAGCCTCATATGACTCTGATGCGCCAACCAATATCTGAGGCTCATTGTATGAAGCTGGCTTGCCATTGACGATACGCTGTGTCCTCGTGGCAGGAGCACCGCACTTGTTGCATACAGCAGCCAATTTGGTTACAAATTCAGCTTGGGTGATGAGCTTTGGCATTGGTCCAAAAGGTTCGCCTCTAAAATCCGTATCAAGGCCGGCGGCCATTACTCTGATGCCTCTTGATGCCAGTTCACTGCATACATCACAGATTTCATCATCAACATTAAATGCGTCAAGTTTAAAATCAAGTCCTCCAATACCTCTGAAGAAAAGCTTAATCTCTTTTTCAAAGTTTTCCTTATCCAGCATTACTTTCAGATGTGAATTGAGTTCCATATCCTTGCTGAGATCCGTATCAGGACGTCCTACTCTGCGCATAAATCCACTTAACAGACCGATATGTGAGAAAGTATCCATATTTCCCAAACCGATGATGCATGACTGCATTGATCCATTAGAAAATCCTGCTATACCTCTGTTCCATTTGTCTTTCTTAACACGGTATTTCTTCTCGATCATAGGAATGATCTCCTGGATCAGGC
>CALFPO010000065.1 GCA_937919165.1 uncultured Bacillota bacterium
GTTAGAATTAAGTAAAGCTTGGTTAAAGCTTATTGAAGAATATACTGATCCTTGGTCTGTGTGGAAATAAACCGGTTCAGATAATTCTTCTTTTTTAATGAGTTTGAGTAACTTATCTCTGCAGTTGAAGTAAGGCTTCGGATCCTGACACCTGGAAGATATGTCCCATGTGAGGATTGAGTTATTATAGGTATCTAAGAAGAATGTCCATTCATACAGTTTTCCTCTGTGGGCTACTACCGTCATATCAGATACTATCTTTTCTAACGGATGAGATGTCTTCCAGTTGTTGTGGATGATATTCTCATATATAACGTGCTCTCCACCGGGTTTCCTGTATCGATAATGTTTGGCTTTGGATCTGATGCCTAAGTATTTACATACCTTATGACACAGGTTATCAGAGAATATCCATCCTGTATCATCTCTTATGGACTTGGCCAAGGCGTGATATCCGTATGAGGGTCTGTTTTTATGTTTGGCTTTGATAAGTTTCGCTAAATCATTCCTGTCTCTTTCATACTGATTCATATCCCTATGCAGCCATTTATAATAACCGGATCTGTTGATATCCATGATCCTGCACAATGAGTTAACGCTGTAATCCTTACTTAATGTTTTGATGATTTCGTATTCACAACGTTTAAAGTAACGTACTCCTTGTTTACACCACCCCCTTTGACCAGGTATCCTTTTTTTAATCTTTCATTCTCGATTCTGAGTTTGAGATTCTCTAATTCCAATCGTTCTTCTTTGGTTAAGGATTTGGAAAGCAGTTTATTGAAAGGATTTCCTTTCTTTTTGGGTTTTAACCCATCAGCCCCGTTTTCACGATAAGCTCTGCACCAGTTAGCTATCATGCCTTGAGACAAATTCTCATCTCTGGCTATGTCATTAAGTACCTCATAGTTTTCAATATGGCGTTTTACCACAGATAGTTTGTACTCCAGCGTGTAGTTTCTGTTCTTTCCGCCTTTTGGTCTTCCCATACAATCACCCCTTTTTGTAATCATGATAAAAGAAAAAGTAGACTTTTTTAATTTGTCTACTTTTATCTTACAAGTTCACCTAGGTGATGTCGTATTCTAGTGGCCTCCCAACCGGGAATCGAACCCAGATCTACCCCTTAGGAGGGGGTTATTCTATCCATTAGACTATTGAGAGACATATACATTATAGCAAAGAAAAAAGAAAATAGGACTAAGTCCTATCTCTCGTGTACGAAGGATATCTTAATGAAAAAACTTTCTCACTGACTATACTATATACCTTGTTTGTGAAAGATTCGTGAAACTTTTACATATTTATGAAAGTTTTTCATTTAGACATAAGAATGGTCAAAATGGATGACAGTTTCATATGTCTTATCTATTTCTTTGACCTTATCATCGATAGCCTTTCTTAAGGTTGCGGTATCGCTTCGATCATCTGCTGGAAGCAGCACATCGAAGACCATATTTGTGTGGGTAGGACCCTGGACGATACGGAAATCATGGATATCGAATTTTTCATTGATGGAACGCACTGCGCTCTTTACCTCTGCTCTAAGCTCATTCACGAGCTCATCATTGGCATCGATCGGATCCATATGGATGGTGGTCAGAATCTTGAATTTCTCCAGAATCTCCTTTTCGATATTGTCGATCGTATCATGGACATCGATGATGTTCTTGCTGGCATCGACTTCCGCATGAAGCGACATGAAACGGTTGCTTGGGCCATAGTCATGAAGCATCAGATCGTGGATGCCTATGATCTCATCATGACTGCAGATAGTCTTTTCGATATCTTTCAGAAGCTGATGATCAGGTGCCTTGCCTAGAATCGTATCCATGACATCCTTGAAGATCTCGATTCCTGACTTCAATACCATCAATGACGACAGCAGACCGATATAGGCATCGACATTGATGCTGGTGAAACGATATATGAGCAGACATACAAGCGTGGTGCCGGTCATGAGCGAGTCATTCAGACTGTCCTGCCCAGCCGCCAGCAGGGTCTCGGAATCTATTTCCTTGCCGGCTTTCCTATTCATATCGGCCATCACAAGTTTGATGCAGATAGAAACGATCAGGACAAGCAACGCCACAGACGAATAGCTGGTCTCTTGCGGATTGAAGATCTTGAATAGGGATTCCTTGGCTGCTTCAAAGCCCATAAGAAGGATCAGGAAGGATACGATCATGCCCGAAATGTATTCCATGCGCCCATGGCCATAAGGATGGTCGGCATCAGGATGCTTATTCGACAACTTAAAGCCGAAAAGCGTTGCGATATTGGCACCGACATCGGATAGGTTGTTCAAGGCATCGGCTCTGATGGAAACGAAATTTGTGATGTATGAGACGATAAGCTTGAATACCACCATGATGATATTGCATAGGATCGAGAACAGCGAAAAGACGCTGCCATATCTTTGTCTTACGTCAGCATCTTCAACTTTCTCATGATTCGAGATGAATCTGTCGCGAATGAAACTATACATCTTTTTCCTCCCACCAGATTACCTTGTTTTCATCATAGCGATCTATGAATTCCTTTTCTTCAGCCGGATAGCCTAGAGCTATCACCGCTACCGGAAGCAGCTTCTTCTTGAACTTAAAGAAACTCATATAGTTATCGATACGATCCTTGTTTGGACCGATTGCGCACCAGCATGCCCCAATACGGATATGGGTTGCCTCCAGCAGAATATTCTCGATAGCGGCCGCACAGTCGACGTAGATGTATTCTTTTCTGTTGATTGTCGTATCGCCCATGACAACGATAGCAGCTTTTGCATCATTCAGCATCGGCGTATTGGGCGAGAACGTAGCCATCTTCTTGAGGGCCTTCTCATCATCGACCACAATGAAGCGCCATGACTGCTCGTTCCTGGCGGTCGGCGCCTGCATGGCGGCCTTGAGCAGCTTGACGATGTCTTTGCGTTCTATCTTCTCTTCTGTATACCTTCTGATTGAGTGTCTGTTTCTTATCTCTTTGAGCATATTTCAATTATAGCCCAAAAAAGAAAGGAGGAGCTAGCTCCTCCTATGCTTACTAGTACATGCCTCCCATGCCACCAGCTGGCATAGCTGGTTCAGGTTCCTTGATGGTTCCTACGGCTGCTTCGGTTGTGATCAGCAGTCCGGCAATGCTTGCAGCATTGAGCAATGCAGATCTTGTGACCTTGCATGGATCGACGATGCCGTTCTTGTACATGTCTACCCATTCGCCATTCTTGGCATTGAAGCCGATATTGCCCTTCTGCTCAAGCTGTGTATTGACGATATCTCTGCCATTGTATCCGGCATTCTCAGCAATCTGGAACAGAGGCTGAGACAATGCTTCCAAGACAACGGTAATGCCCTTCTGGACATCTACAACATCGGAAGAGATCTTGCCTTTGAGTTCCTTATAGACATTCATCAATGCACATCCGCCACCTGTAACGATGCCTTCTTCAATGGCGGCCTTGGTTGCATTCAGTGCATCCTCGATACGCAGTTTCTTTTCCTTCAGCTCAGATTCGGTTGTTGCACCTACCTTGATGACTGCTACGCCATTGGTGAGCTTGGCAAGACGTTCACGCAGATTCTTCTTGTCGTAATCGGAAGTCGTTCTTTCGATTGTGCTTTCGATTTCCGCAACTCTTTCCTTGAAGGCCTTCTTGCTGCCGGCACCATCGATAAGGGTTGTGCTTTCCTTTTCGACGATGACCTTCTTGGCAGTGCCAAGGTCATTCATCTTCATGTCCTTGAGCTGCATATTGAGATCCTTGGATACGAAGGTTGCGCCTGTCAGCACAGCGATATCCTGCAGATTGTTCTTCTGATTGTCGCCAAAGCCAGGAGCCTTGGTTGCCACAACATTGAATGTGCCTCTGAGCTTATTGACGATCAAAGTAGAGACTACTTCATTTTCTAAATCATCAGCGATTATCAGCAATGGCTTGTTGGCCTGGACGATCTGTTCAAGAAGCGGAAGGACATCCTGGATAGTCGTTACCTTCTGGTCAGTGACAAGAATCAATGGGTTCTCCATCTCGACTGTCATCTTTTCTCTGTCGGTAACCATATATGGAGAGATATATCCGCGGTCATACTTCAGACCTTCTGTAACTTCAAGGGAAGTATCGAAGCCCTTCGACTCATCGACATTGATGACACCGTTCTTGCCTACCTTTTCCATAGCTTCTGATACGATCTTGCCGATCTCTTCAGAGCCTGACGAAATGGCAGCTACATTGGCGATTTCAGCAGTCGAATCGATCTTTCTTGCCTTATTCAATAAGGTATCGGCCACCATCTTGGAAGCCATATCGATGCCTTCTCTAAGGAATACTGGGTTAGCGCCCTTCTCTACGGCATCAAGTCCAGCATGGATCATCGACTGTGCCAATAATGTTGCAGTGGTTGTGCCATCGCCTGCTGAATCGTTTGTATGGTTTGCGACTTCGCAGATCATCTTGGCGCCCATATTCTCAAAGGTATCCTCAAGTTCGATTTCCTTGGCGATGGTTACGCCATCGTTGACGATCATTGGTGAGCCATAGCTTCTATCCAGAATAACGTTTCTGCCCTTAGGACCTAAAGTGATCTTGACGGCATCAGCCAGGGTGTCGACACCCTTAAGTACTGCTTCTCTAGCATCGCTAGAATATTTAACGATCTTTGCCATATTCTTTCCTCCTAATCAACAATGGCCAATATGTCTTCAGCCTTGATAAGTATATATTCAGTATCCATGTCCTTTACTTCAGTGCCTGAATACTTCTTATACATAACCTTATCGCCCTTCTTCAAAGGCATTTCATAGACCTTATCGCCTACCTTCACTTCCTTGCATCCAGAGACTGCTGCCACTACAGCATATTCTTCGGTCTCCTCTTTCTGCGAAATGATGATACCGCTCTTGGTCTCATTCGAAGCTTCAACCTTCTTCAGTAAAACGTTGTTATATAATGGTTTGATCATAGCTAAATCTCCTTTTCACATGTTCTATTATAGCATTGTGTGGCACTCAGTCAATTAGAGTGCTAAACATTGGCACAACATTATCACTCAAAAGAAAAGACCGATATTATCGGTCTAGCTTATCTTCAATATTTCTTCCACATCAAGCCTTGGCCTAAGGTCTGGATCGACCTTGCGTTTGCCTATGGCAAGTACGGCCATGATGATCTCATCTTCAGGAATATTCAGTATCTCTCTTAGTCTATTGTCATCCCTAAGGCCCATGACAAGGGTATCATAGCCCATCTCCTTGGCCTTAAGAAGCAGATAGGCATTCTGCAGTCCCAGATCATATCCGCCCCAGATATTGCCGTTAGGATCGCATGGCTTGCCTTCATTGAAGCCAGAGATATTCTTCTTGAAAGAGACAACAATATAGGATGCGTTCTTGGTTCTGTTTCTGTTGAATTCAGGCAGACAATCGCCTACTGCCTCTATTGCTTCCTTGGATAGTGCTGCATGGTATCTGCCGGTCTCTGAGTTCTTCCAGCTTGGCGCCATCAGTGCACATCTTACAATCTCCTTCAGATCATCAGAAGATACTTCAGCTTCCTTGTACGATCTGACGCTTCTTCTTTCCTTTACCAGCTCTTCAAATTCCATTATCTTTCCTTTACCTCCATACGCATATAGTGGCTCATCGTTTCGCCTTTTCTAAGAATAGGCTTGAGATATCCTTCATAGTTTATGGCATTAGGATAGTATTGGCATTCAAGGCAGCAGCCCTTGTAGCGATCATATCTCTTGCCATACTTGCCGATACCTCCCTCAAGATAATAGGAAGTATACAGATGCATATCAGGCAGATCGGAATAGATGTTCAAGACCAGCTTATCGTTGCGAAGCGAAGCCATCAGCTTGTCTTCCATCTTTTCCCATACATAGTTGTTGTCGATGGCAGTATCAAGATTTGGCAAAGAGTCGCCAAGCTTGCGATATTCACGGAAATCATAGTAAGTGCCATTGACGCTTTCTGTCACCGGCTTAGCCAGGCAGTATTCATCATTTGGCGAATAGGTGTCGGTTGTGATCATCAATTCCTCATCGAGGATACTTTCATCGCCAAGATTGAAGTATGAATGGTTGGTCATGTTGAAGATGGTATCCTTATCGCTTGTTCCAGAGAAGGTATAGATCAGAGAATCGCCTTCAAGCCTGAATGATACTCTTGCATCCAGGTTGCCTGGAAAGCCTTCTTCGCCATCTTTTGACAGATAAGAGAAGACTAGCTCGTTGTCGCTTTTCTCTTCAAGCTTCCAGGTCTTGAAGCCAAAACCATTGATGCCGCCGCCATGAAGCTGGTTCATGTTGTCATTGACTGTCAGCTGATATTCCTGTCCATTGAGCGTAAATCTGGCATTGCCGATGCGGTTGCAGTTTCTTCCGCAGGAGATGCCCATATTGTTGCCAGCATATTGCCTATAGGAATCTTCATCCTCATAGCCCAGGACAATGTCGGTATTGCTACGCTTGTCGATGAATTTGGTCAAAGTGGCACCAAGCTCAGCTACGCTTATCTTTAGATATTCATTCTCGATTGTATGGATCATAGTTCACCTCATGTATTGTTAACTATATTCTACAACAAAAAGATGATGCCCTTTAGGACATCATCAGACTTTGTTTGACATGGCTCTCTTCCTTGAACTGGGAAGAATACAATTCACGATATATGCCGTTGCGTTTCTTGAGCAGCTTCTCATGGGTTCCCTGCTCAACGACCTTGCCATTGGAGATGACCAGGATCTCGTCGGCATTCTTGATGGTAGACAGGCGATGGGCCACAACGATAGTGGTTCTGCCCTTCTTCAAAGAATTCAAGGCTTCCTGGATCAGCACTTCCGTGGTGTTATCCAAAGCGCTTGTAGCCTCATCGAGTATCAGAATCGAAGGATTCTTCAAAAAGACACGTGCAATCGAAAGACGCTGCTTCTGGCCGCCTGAAAGCTTTACGCCTCTTTCGCCGATCTGCGTATCGAAGCCATGAGGCAGGCTCATGACATAATCATAGATATTGGCCTTCTTGGCTGCCTGAATGACTTCCTTTTCGGTCGCATCAAGTTTGCCATAGACGATGTTGTCATAGATGCTGCCTGAGAAAAGGAAGACATCCTGCTGGACAATGCCAATGCTGCCACGCAGCGATTTCATAGCGATATCCTCGATATCGATATTCTTGATGCTTATCTTGCCGGAATCGATATGGTAGAACTTCGGCAGAAGATGGCAGATGGTTGTCTTGCCTCCGCCTGATGGCCCTACCAAAGCAACTGTCTTGCCCTTGGGCACCTTGAAGCTCACATTATCGAGAACTTCCTTCTCATCATTATGGTCATATGAGAAGCAGACATTCTCAAAGACAATGTCGCCATTGATGTTTCTGTATTCCTTGGCGGTTTCCCTATCTTCTTCGATAGGCGTATCCATGATCTCCACGAAACGTTCAAAGCCTGTAGCGCCTTCCTGGAACTGTTCCATCCATTGCACAAGCTGCAGGATTGGCGTAATGAAAAGATTTATCGAAACGATGAAGGTCGAATAGTCGCCGAATGATATCTTGCCGTCATATAGGAAGATGCCTCCTGATATCAGACATATGACATTGAAGACATCAGTTATGAAATTGGTTGTGGCATGCTGGATGCCCATGGTCTTGAACTGGCCTTTGCGTGCCTTGACGAATTCGGTATTGCCTACCTCAAACTTCTCCATTTCCTTGTCGGCATTGTTGAAAGCCTTGGTGACTCTGATGCCGGAGATCGAAGATGCCAGATCGCCATTTATCCTTGACAGAGCCTCTCTGGCCATACGTGAGCTTCTGATATGATTCTTCCTGACAATGAAAGCCACAATGACAAGAAGCGGAGCACACGAGAAGATGATGAGCGTAAGCGGCATCGAGATGCTTGATAGATAGATGAACGAGAAGACGATCATGACAAGCGACATGAAGAACATCTCAGGTCCATGATGAGCCAGTTCCGCCACATCAGCCAGGTCACTGGTCAATCTGGTGGTTATCCTTCCGCTTTCGTTGTCATCAAAGAAAGAGAAAGGCAAAAGCTCCAACTTTTCGAATAGTTCCCTGCGCATATCGGCCTGCATCCTGACGCCTACGACATGTCCATAGTAGTCCACGAAATAACGCATAAGCATCTTCATGAAATAGGCTGCCAGAAGAATGATGCCAAAACGGATGATTGCCTCATAGTTGCGATTCGGAATGAAGTCATTCAGCATCTTTCTGGTGATTATCGGATAGATCATGCCCAGCACCGAGATGCCCAATGAACAGAACATATCGAAGATAAACATGGCCCTATAGGGCTTGTAATAAGAAATGAACCGTCTTAACATACATAATATATTAGCACAAAATAACATCATCACCTAAAGGAGAGAAACAAAATGGATTTCTACCAAGAAAAGCTTGAGCCAATGCTCAGAAAGACTGCCAAGATGATTGAAGAGACTCCACATATGCAGGATATCGTGGAAGGAACCATGGGCGATGAACGCTTCCGTTTCCAGATCATGCAGAACTATCAGTACCTTTGCGACTATCTGCGTACCTGGGCTACCGCTTTGGGCAAAAGCTATACATATGAAGAGATGAGCGATATTCTCACCATCATCAATGACAACTATCAAGGCATAAACTACAATCGTGAATATTGGGCCAAGCAGATAGGCGTCACAACCATCGAGATGGACAAGACCATCGAATCAAACGGCAAGCGCAGCTATACGGCCTTCCAGTCCATGGTTGCCCATACTTCAGATATGGCTGGCATGCTTTGTGCCGTCTTCCCATGCGGAATAATGTACACCTACTTCGGTGAGGACCTCTTGCCTAAATGCCATCTCGACAAGGACAACAAGTTCTATCAGTGGCTATACTATTACACCACTGACCATTACCTGCAGGAAGCCGCAAACAAGAAGAAGCTCATAAACAAGTATTGCGAAGGAAAGAACGAGAAAGAGACAAATAGGCTCTTAGAAATATGCGCCTATGCCTGCAACTATGAGATTCTGCAATGGCAAGATACCTATCACAACATGACCACCTGGCCACTTGATGAGATCTTCCCAGAACGCATTCTGTAACAAAAAAAAGGATAGTTCAATGTGAACTTGTAAGATAAAAGTAGACACAGGAAAAAGTCAAATACGACTTAATCCG
>CALFPO010000066.1 GCA_937919165.1 uncultured Bacillota bacterium
AGAATCTAGTGGGCGACCGTGTGGGTTCAAGTCCCTCAGCCCGGACCATATTGGATATGAAGGCCTTAGGGCCTTTTTTGTTTTGGTTAGTTATGAACGATGTTGAAGTATTGATGATGCTTATCTAGAATGAAGCCATCGACTATGCAGCTGTTATGAAATGCTGCATTCTAAATCAAGGAGGAACACATGTCATTAAGCGATTATATCGAGAATAAGCCAACGATAGAAACTGAAAGGCTTACTTTGAGAACGATGAATATAGAAGATGTTGAGGCGTTGAACGAATGGATGCCAGACAAAGAAATCTATAGATATTGGGGCAAAGGGCCAGGAAAGACGGATAAGAAACCAGAATTATTATTTGAAAAGAAAGAAATGCCATCAAAGAGTTTCCACTTAGGAATTGCCTTGAAAAATACAGGAAAGATAATCGGCGAAATCTGGATCTATCTGATTGAGAATGACAGGATGGCTAAGCTTGCAATAAGAATCGGAAGAAAATATCAGAAAAACGGGTATGCAGGCGAAGCGGTTGAGGCGATGATTGGATTCTGCTTTGAGAATACGGAACTGCAGAGGATATGGACCGATGTCGATGTGAACAATATGGCATCTATAAGGATGCTGGAAAGATGTGGATTTAGAAAAGAGGGAACCATTCGTCAGGGAAAGATGGTTTCAACCTGGTGCGACTATCATCTATACGCCATTCTCAAAAGCGATCTGGATAATAGAGATGATGGCGAAGCCAAAGGTGGAGTATAGTAGATAATGTATGGAGAACAAAAAGGCAAAGATATACACAACAATCGGTATAGCGATTGTGATCATATTGACGATCGTCTTTTCTGTACCATTCATCAGATATATAAATGATCCAGAAAGGCTACGCAATCTGATTGATTCATATGGAGCATTTGCCCCGCTTATGTTTGTGCTTATGTCCATGATTCAGATATTGATTCCGTTCATACCAGGCGAACCGTTTGAACTGTTGGCGGGATATGCGTTTGGGACGATGAAGGGAACTGTCTTTTGTCTCATCTCGGGATGCATCGCATCATTTGCGATCATCTTTTTGGTCAGAAAATATGGAAAAAGGATAGCCCGTATCTTCTTCAAAGAAGCGGAGATAGAGAACCTGAAATTCCTGAAGTCAAAGAAATCCTTTGTGCTCTATTCGATTGCGTTCATGCTGCCGGGAACGCCCAAGGACCTCTTGTGCTATATCGGAGGCTTATGCGAGTTTGATCTGGTGCCGCTATTGATGGTTGTTTCAGTAGGCAGGATTCCAGCCATAATCACATCAACGATTCCTGGCGATGCCTTGGGAGATAAAAGATATGTTTTTGCGATAATTGCATATGCAATTGCGATTCTGATATGTCTGCTGGGATTGGCTTTCTACAACAAGACCATCAACAGAAAGGAAAAGACAATATGAAACTGAAGAGTATGCTGATTGTGGTTGAGGATATCGATAGATCATTCAGGTTCTATCATGACCTGTTTGGATTTGAGCTTGTTCAGGACAATGATGGAAACATGATTCTATCTGACGGGCTGGTACTGCAAGCGAAAAAGTATTGGGAAGGTTTCGTTAAGAAAGACATAATATCTAGAAACAATTCTTCGGAGCTCTATTTCGAGGAAGAAGATATCAAAGGATTTGTAAATAGGCTTGAGGAACTTTATCCAGATATCGAATATGTCAATAGACTGATGAGACATAGTTGGGGACAGAGAGTTGTACGTTTCTATGACCTTGATGGCAATCTCATTGAAGTTGGTACGCCAATGGAATAGGTCAATATGTATATAATGGTTAAGGAAAACAAACGGAGGAAATGATGATGGACAGAATCCTTTTTATTGATGCATGTGTGCGGGAACAATCTCGTACCCGCCGCTTGGCACAGGCGTTCTTGAAGAAACTTGATGGTGAAATCGAGCATCTTAAGTTATCCAAGGATGAATTGCCTGTTGTCGATGAGGAAATGATCGAAAAAAGAGGCATCGATGCCAAGATGAACGATTTTACGGCTGATGAATATCGCTTTGCCAGAGAGTTTGCAGAGGCTGATGTCATCGTCATCGCTGCACCATTCTGGGATATGTCCTTTCCTTCAATCCTGAAGGACTATATTGAAGCCATAACGGTTTCAGGATTGACCTTCTATTATGGACAAGACAATATGCCTCATGGCTTATGCAAGGCCAAGAAACTCTACTATGTGACAACAGCTGGCGGAGAGATCTTCAATAAGGATTTCGGCTATGGCTATATCTCTTTCATGGCTAAAGCCATGTATGGCATTGAAGATACAGAAATGATAGCGCTTGAGAATCTTGATCTTGTGGGAAACGATCCTGAAGCGATGCTGGAAGAGGCGATCAGCAAGCTGTGAAGCACTGCATAATTGTGAAATATGTTCCAGGCATTGATGAGGAAAGAAAGATCGAACTTGTTTCAGAAATAATGGAACTGTTTGATCATACCTTGGAGATTGAAGGCATCCATGAGGTCAATATCTATCCAAACTGCATCGCTAGGGATAACCGCTATGATCTGATGATTGAGATCGGCATGGATAAGGATGCGTTGGCAGAATATGATGGATGTCTATACCACAGGATATGGAAAGATAAGTATGGAGAGCTAATAGAGAAGAAGGCGATATTTGATTATGAATGAGATAGATTTTTCTAAGATAAAGGTCATTGCCAGCGATGTTGATGGCACGCTTTCCTTCAATAAGCAGGCTCCTAGTCCAAGAACGGTCAATACCATAAGAAGGCTCAAGAAGAGCGTTCTTTTTGGGCTTGCCTCAGGAAGGCCATATGCAGATATGAAATATAAGATCGATGACTGGGGCATGGATTTTGGTTTAGATTTCATGATTTGCTGGAACGGCTGCGAACTGTATGATGCAAGTTCGAATCATAAATATGAATACAGGTTTCTGAAGAAGGAATGGATAAGCGAAATCATCGACTTCATGGATGAATTCGATGTCAACATCAAC
Source organism: uncultured Bacillota bacterium (assembly GCA_937919165.1). Taxonomy (GTDB): domain Bacteria; phylum Bacillota_I; class Bacilli_A; order Erysipelotrichales; family Erysipelotrichaceae; genus Colivicinus. Next base: position 3,030 of record CALFPO010000066.1, read on the forward strand.
ATGTATGGCAAGGACGGCACATACATCTCATCTGAAGCCAGCGATCAGGCCTGGCTATCGGCTTTCAATACACGTCGTCGTTTCGTATTGGCTAGTGGCAAGGAAGATTTCTGCCGATATGACAATGGCGGCATCATGTTCAGGGCGAGCCTTGACGATATGCCGAAGATAGAGAAGAAGCTTGAACTATTGAAGGACAAGGATTATGTAGGATTCAAGACCCAGGCTGATCTTCTGGAGTTCTCGCACAAGGATGCCAGCAAGGGCTATGCCTTGAAGGAATATTGCCGTATACATGACATAAGTCTCGATGAATGTCTCAGTTTTGGCGATACCACCAATGACAACAGCATGTTTATGGTAAGCCATGGAATATGCATGCTTAACGGTTCCGACGATTCAAAAGCCTTGGCACAGATGATCACCGAAAAGGGCGTTGAAGACGAAGGCTTCGTTGATTTTATCGAGAAAAGAATGACAGATTTCATCTGATTGCAGAACTAGGACAAAACATTGCGGTAGAATAGGCTACATCAGCCTTTTTTTGTGCTGCGGATACTTGTGCACTGGTATTCAAAGACATAAAATATAGGTAGAAAGAAGGTGAAAATAATGGACGCTGGTCCGGAACGAAGTAACTTATTGAACACAAAAGAACATTTGAACATATAACGTGGCTTTTTTTCGTGGCACGTTGTATGTCACGAAAGGAGAAGCCATGATCAAGATATTCGTAACGAAAAAGAATCAACTGGAAGCAATTGATGAGCCAGTGAAGAACTGTTGGATAAATATGATCCATCCAACAGAGAAAGAGCTTCAGGAAATCGAAGAGCGATACAGCATCGATTCAGATGACCTGAGAGCTGCGCTCGATGAGGAAGAGACCTCGCGTATAAGCGTTGAAGACGACTATACCATCATCCTCGTCGATATTCCTGCTTTGGAAGAAAGAAACGGCAAGAACCGTTTTGTGACGATACCTTTGGGCATCATCTTGGCAAAGGACGCCTTGATTACTGTCTGTCTGGAAACGACCCCTATACTTAATTTCTTCAAAGAGAAGAAGGGGTATGTTTTCGACACGAAATTCAAGAGCAGAATGATTCTGCAGATCCTGCTTGAGAATGCCAAACTGTATCTTAAGAATCTGCGTCAGATCAACAAGCAGTCTGAACAGCTGGAGGTTGTGCTGCACAACAGCATTGAGAATCCTATCCTTCTGGAAATGATGGAGCTTGGACGAAGCCTGCTGTACTTCAATACCTCATTGAAGGCCAATTCGGTAGTCTTGGAGAGACTGACCAAATCTGCCGCCTTCAAGAAGTATGAAGAAGATGAAGACCTGCTGGAAGATGTGATCATCGAGCATAGGCAGGCATCAGAGATGGCCGACATCTATAGCGGCGTCATCAACGGCATGATGGATGCCTACAGTTCCATCATCTCCAACAACATGAACGTTGTGCAGAAGTTCATTGCGATCGCTTCGATTGTCATCTCGATCCCAAGCATCATCTTTGATGCCTATGGCATGAACCTGTATGGCAGTGTCGTGCCATTTGCGGATTCAAGACACGCGTTCCTGCTGATTGTATTGATTGCCTTTACGGCAGCAATTGTGGTTTTGCAGTATTTCAAGCATAAAAAGATGTACTAAATCCTTGAAATACTTGTAGAACAAACTCTATAATATTGTTAGAGAAATTCTATTTTCCAAGAAGGGAGGATGGTCATGAAGGAAATCAATGTATTAGTTATTGATCCAGTAGGTTTACACGCTCGTCCTGCTACGGTTGCTGTGAATGCTGCCAGCAAATTCAAGTGTGATGTTAAGGTTTCGTTTAAAGAGAGATCTGTAAACATGAAGTCTATTATGGGCGTTATGTCATTAGGTATCCCTACACAATCAGAAGTTGTTATCTCTTGTGAAGGTGAAGATGAAGATACTGCTATCACAACTATTGAAGAAATCTTAAGAACACAAAAGGTTATCAAATAATTATTCAAATAAGGGAGAAAGATTTCTCCCTTATTTTTTTATGGAGGTTTATATGGATTACAAACAAA
>CALFPO010000067.1 GCA_937919165.1 uncultured Bacillota bacterium
GAAGTCGCTTGATGAAGAGGAAATAGATAATCTTAAGGCATTATTCAATCGCAATTTCACTAATGATTATCTATATGGAAAAGATGATCTGTTTTCGCAAAGGACACCTAATCATTTAGGAATCGAGATAGGCGAAACCTTAGGATATAAAGATGGCAAGATCATCATCAGGCTAAAGAAGAAACTAAATCAGTTCGATGGCATCAGAATCGATGATGAAGGCTGCATTGTAAATATGATGTATAAAGATGGACTGCTTATTTCTGGCAGCGAAGCAGGCGAGATCGTCTCTTTTGTTTTCCCAAAAAACTGTCACGGAAAGGTTTATAAGACAATCGATTCTGTATTGGAAAAGAATCTAAAGGATACGCCCGGCAAAAAGATTTTGATCAATATGGAAGTTAGCATAATGCCTGAAGAAAATGTTAAAGTCACTATCCTTAAAGATGATGTTTCTTTTGAATATGTAAGTGAAATATGTGCACAGAAGGCCATAAATGCAGCCTTAAGCAAAGAAGATATTATTAAGCAATTCTCAAAGCTGAACGATACCGTATATTCGATAGATAGAATTGATGTCACAAGCGATAATGCTTTTTTGAGAGTCAAAGAGCTCAATGAAATCAGAAGAAATGCCATTGAAGCATTCGATGAATATCGTCTGAAAAGATTTGAAAGAAAAACACCAGAGAGAGATGTCGTATTTGTAGAACCATCGATTGATGATGAAAAGAAAATGAGTCTTAAAGATGGAAGACTGTTTGTGGATAATACCGAATATGGAATCGATTATGTCATTAATGCAGATTCTACCTATCCAGAAGGAAATATGGCATTAATAGAGGAATTTGGCGGGCTTCTTAAAGAATATGATGAAAAAGTGGCTTATTTTACTTTGAATTGCTGCAATTCATATGCATATGAATTTCTTAAAAAACTTGGTTTCAAGCAGATAATACTAAGCTGTGAACTATCTGCAAACGAAATATCGCTTCTTTGTGATGCTTATAGAGATAGAAATGGTGCAATTATCAAGCCATATGTGCTTACTGAGGGCAGAAGAACGCTTATGTATCTTTTATCTGATCCTTTCCGCAAATATAAAGGCGCATCTCTGCTTAAGGATGGCAATGATGCATTCATTATCAGAAAACAAGGAAAAATTACGGAATTGGTAGAAAACAGCAACAGAATTGAGTTGGACTTGCCTGAAAATGCATTGTCTTTCAAAATTGAAGATTAATATTATTCAAACATTAAAATTTGCTATAATGTACTAGACTGAAAAAGAGGAAATTATGTTTTTAAAGAGAATAGAAATGCAAGGATTCAAGTCCTTCGCTGATCATATCTGCATAGATTTTGAAGATCCGATGACAGGCATTGTTGGGCCTAACGGATGCGGAAAATCCAATATCTCCGATGCTATCAGATGGGTTTTAGGTGAACAGTCTGTAAAGTCTTTACGTGGCGAAAAGATGACTGACATCATCTTTGCCGGTACCGAAGACCGTAAAGCTCACAATATGGCTGAAGTAACGCTTGTATTCGACAATAGTCAGCACATTCTTCATTCTGATGAAGAAGAGATAGAGCTTACAAGAAGAATCTATAGCGATCCTGAAGCAGATGCAGAATATCTTATCAATCATAAGAACGTAAGATATCGTGATGTTCTGGACCTGATAATGGACACTGGTTTAGGAAAGAATTCATTGTCCATGATTTCACAGGGCAGCGTCATGAATTTCGCTGAAGCAAAGCCTTATGAAAGAAGAGAGATATTTGAAGAAGCTGCAGGCGTATCCAAATACAAGAAAAGAAAGATTGAATCATTGAATAAACTTGAAAGAACGAAGGAAAACCTTGATAGAACCTTCGATATTTTGAGTGAACTCGAAAGACAGGTAACTCCTTTAAGAAGACAGGCCAAGAAAGCTGAAATCTATCGTGAAAAGAAGGAGAGACTTGAGCAGATTGAAGTTGCTGTACTTGTTAATGATATCCAGAATCTGAATATCCAGAAAGAAGATCTTCAGAAATCATTGTTTGATCTGGAGACCACCTTAACGATGCATCAGACAACTATTCAGGTTCATGACAATACAAATTTCGAAAGCAAAAACAGGCTGAAGGAATATGACAAGGAAATCAACAGCATTCAGGAAAAGCTTGTTAATACCATAAATGAGATCCAGAAACTTGAAACACGTAAGGTCGAAATAGATGAGAAGCGTAAATATGCCATTGAAATGGGCTCATCTGAAGAGAAGATCAAGGAACTTGAATCATTGATCAATGAGACAAAGTTCGAATATGAAGACCGTAAGCAGCGTCTTGAGAAGCTTAAATCAGATATTGAACTGCTTAATTCCAATCTTGAAGAGCTTGCTTCAAGTCTTTCTGATGCTTCATTGAAAAAAGATGAGACAAGCAGCGTTCTGAACAGAATGGAAAACAGAATAGAAGTTCTTGAGAATGTCTTAAGCGACCCATTCTCTTCACAGGCTCAGTCAGGCGTAAAGGCCATTATGTCCAATAAGAATTCGTTCTATGGCATCATGGGCGTCATTGGCCAGGAACTGCATCCTGAAAAAGGTTATGAGGAAGCTCTGGCAACAGCGCTTGCTGGATCGGTATACCATATCGTTACAAGAGATGAAGAAGCTGCCAGAAAAGCCATCGATTTCTTGAAGAGAAACAAGAGCGGACGTGCAACTTTCTTGCCTATAACTGTTCTGAAGAGCCATGGCTTGAAATATGAAGATGAAATCATATGCAAGAACACTAAAGGCTATCTTGGAACATGCGATAAGTTCTGTGAATGCGAGGAAGAATTTGAGATCTGTAGAGATTCACTATTAGGAAATGTTTTGATCACAGATACTTTGGAGAATGCCAACAATCTTGCATATCTTCTGAAATATGCCTATAAGATCGTAACTCTTGATGGTGATGTTGTGCATAAGGGCGGTTCTATGACTGGCGGCAAAGTCAAGAATGAAATTTTTTTGATTACCGCAAAAGCTGAACTCAATAGATTGGAGAATGATGTTCTGTCATATCGTGCTGAAAAGGAACTTGCAGAAAAGAAGTATTCAGGTCTTGTTTCTGAAAAAGAAAAGACTGAATCGCAATTGACAGAAAAACGCATTGCCATTGCTCAGATTGAACCTATTGTTGAAGCAAAACGTGCAAAATACGAAAAGCTCAAATCAGATTATGAAATGATTGCGCCAAAAGAGGGCGAAGAAACGATAACCGATAGCGTTGTAGCTGAACTTTCTAGCAACTATGCCAAGAAAGATGAACTATCGACTTCATTGAAACTCAAGAGAGACGAAAGAATGAAGCTTTCCGCTGATATCGACAGAAAGGATCAGCAGATTCGTCAGATCAGACGTCAGCTTGATGAAATCAATTCTTCAATAATGCAGGCTAAGACCAATGAAGCTATTCTTGAGACAAGACTTGAAAACAATCTCGGTAGACTGGCATCAGAGTATCAGATGACTTTTGAGTATGCCTTAGAGAATGCTAAGCTTGAGATCAGCGAAGATGCAAAAGAA
>CALFPO010000068.1 GCA_937919165.1 uncultured Bacillota bacterium
TGAACCGATCGCTCTAGCCAACTAAGCTACCTCGCCAAATGGTCGGGATGGCAGGATTCGAACCTGTGACATCTTGATCCCAAATCAAGCACTCTACCAAGCTGAGCTACATCCCGATGTTTTCAAATGGCGCGCCCAGCAAGACTTGAACTCGCAACCTCCTGGTTCGTAGCCAGACACTCTATCCAGTTGAGCTATGGGCGCATATACGTGAATATCATAAGTGGTGGGGATGGAGGGAGTTGAACCCTCACGGTATTTCTACCAAGGGATTTTAAGTCCCTCGCGTCTACCATTCCGCCACATCCCCGTGATGGAGGTTCCTGCCAGATTCGAACTGGCGATCACAGAGTTGCAGTCTATTGCCTTACCACTTGGCTAAGGAACCGTACTAATATTCCGTGCCTAATTATTCTATCAATAAAGGTCAGAAAATGCAACATAGAAATTTCAAAAAGATATTCACGATTTTTCCATATTTGCTATAATTTTAGTAAGTATGCCCCTAGGAGGTTTGTTTTATGAATTTGTTTGATAAGAAAAAACGCAACAATTATATCTCATCGCTCAACAATGAAGAGCTTGCAAAGGAGATAGAAGAGAAGAGCAAGGACAATGCCCAGCTGAAGGCTGATATTGAAGCTGTCCAGAATGAGGCGGAGGAGCTTGACAAGGAATATATCAAACAGACGAAGAAGATTGAAGAAGAGCATTCTTCCTTTGTTGCGGACATGGGCAAACAGACTGAGAAGATAAACAGGAAGATGGCTAAGCTTGAGAAGCAGCAGAACGAGTTTGCTGCGCTGCATGAAAGCCAGAATCTTGAGATAGACAACAAGATAAAGGATCTCAAGCAAAAGAAGAAGAAGCTGATGGCTCAGCAGAATGAGCTTGATGTCAATTCATTCGAACGCAAGAAGGCCAACATAGATAAGCGCATGAAGGAATTGCGCGATTTGAAGAAAGAGCAGACCAATCTTTTCAATGAGAAGATGGATACCATGAAAGCCAGCTATGATGCCTTGATTGAAGAGAAGAAGGCTGAAATCGAAAAGCTGAATGAACGCCAGGAAGAAGTAAGCAGGCAATCTGAAGCCACTATCGAGCAGCTGCAGAATGAAGAGGCAGAGATCAAGGCTGAACAGGAAAGAAAGCTCAACGAACTCTATGAGAAGCAAATGCAGGAGATTGAAGAGACGAGGAATAAAGAAGAAGCTGAACTTCAGCAAAGAAGAGAGCAGCTCAATGACCTGTATACCGAAAATGACAATCTGGTATCTCTTAAGGATAGACTTCTGACGGAACTGGAAGTCAATAAGACCAATCTTGAGAATACCTACAATACATTGTTCAATCGTTTCTCATTGGAACAGGAAAGCCTGCTCAATGAGAACAGCTCATTGCAGAGAGAATATGAAAGCAAGTGTCAGCAGCTTGATGAGGATGCGGAGAAGCAGAAGGAGGAGTATGCCAAGAAGGTAAGCGAATTCAATTATCTGAATGAGCTTCTTGACAGCCAGAAGAACGAAACGCTTGATAATTTGGGCACACAGCTTGAATCCGCTGATGAACAGCTCAGACAGAAATATGATGAATATGTCGGATATCTGGATGAGAAGCTGAAGCAGGAAAAGAAGAATAGAGATGATGAATACGAGACTCTGAAATACAATCTGGCTCAGGAAGAGGAAAGGCTGAAGAAGCGCAACGAATTCTTGGCAACCCGTCTCGACAACCAGAACGAACAGTACCGTAAGACCTATGAAGACTATCAGCAGCAGACAGTCGATATGGAAAGCAAGCTGGTAAATCTAGAAAACCAGTATCATGCGCGTATTGTTGAGTTCACCAACAATATCGAAGCCCTGAAGAACAAGAATCAGATGGACATCGGAAACAAGAGCGTCGAATACGCGTCCATGATCGACAGCATCAAGAAAGAATATACCGAAAAGAAGAACGGCATTCTTCAGTCGATCAGCGATGCAAAAGATAACATCTCTAGGATAAATGACGAAATTGAGCAGGTAAGAGCTGACGCCGATACCTACGAAAAGGAATCAAGAAACAGAAGGGAGGTTCTGGAGAAGGAACATCAGAACTTCCTGGAAAATATGGCCGTAAAGAACGGTGAACTTCAGAAAGCCATTGCCAGCATCATGAATGTCATGAAAGACAATGAGGAAAGACATGGCGAGAAACTGGCCAAGATTGATGAGGAAAGCAATACCTTATCGCAGGAACATGAAAATGCGGTTTCTCTCATCAAATCAGATTTTGCCAAGAGAATGGATGATCTAAATGCCAAACACAATCAGGATCTGGCAAACGCCGAAAGCCTATTCAATGAGAATGTGGAGAAAATGGCCAGAAAGCATGAAATCGACATTCAGGAAATCAATGATTCTCATGAAGGCTTGAAGAAGGAATATGAAGACTATAAGGCCAGCACTGATGCAAGGCTTGTAGAACTTCATGATGAGACTGAAGCTAAGGTAGCAGAACTGCATAACAAGCGTGAGCAGATTAAGGGATCCATAAATGAACTTAAGGAACGCTTTGAGAGAGAACGTAAGCAGTATGATGATCAATACAGGAAACTGGAAGCCGAAAAGGAAGAACAGATTGCCTTCCTCGAGGAAGACTACAAGAAGAATCTCATTGAGATCACTAACAATTACATTACCGTTCCTAATGAGGAATTGAGCCAGATAAAACATGAGCTTGATCTCAAGAATCAGGATTATGCAAAGAATTATGCTGAGATCGAACTGAAAAAGAAACAGGTTGATGCTCAAGAGAACGAATTCATCGCCAAGAACGAACTTGAGAAGAAACAGGCCGATGAAGAGTACGCTCAAGAGAACGAAAAGTACAATCGTCTTGCGGCTGAAGCAGAAGCATTGGAGAGCAGTCTGAATGCCGATCTAGATAGACGCAGACAGCAGTTTGATGACTACAAGGCTGAGATAGACCGCCAGATCGAGGAGATCAAACAAAGCAAGCAGAACGAATATGATGAGCTTGTTGCGAAGTTCAATGCCGAGTATGAAGAAGCTGAAAACAGCTATCGCAATGAGGAAGAAAGAATCCAGAAGGGCTATGACGAAGAGATCGATGCCCATCAGAAGGAATTCGAAGATCAGAAGAGCATCATCGATTCGCTTGTAGACGAAATCAACTACCGCAAGAACAAGACTGAAGATGAATATGAGAAGAAATACAATCTTGCCATTGATTCCACAAAGACTGTTCAGGATCAGCTTGATCGTCTTATGAACGATAACGATCTTAAGCTCAGCGAACTGTCTAAGGATCTGACCGTCAAGAAAGATGAGATCGAGAGTGAACTTGCTTCGCTTAACGAAAACTACACCAGCATTCTTGACGAAAAGAAGAAGACCTATGATGAATATCTACAGAACGTCAAGGACAAATGTGCCTCATTGAAGGAAGAGATCATCAATCGTGAGCAGGAGTATCAGCTTGATCTTTCAAGATTCGATACTTACGAGCATGAGAAACGCGTTGCGATCGAAGACATGAACCGCAACACGGTTGCATATATCGCCAACATCAAGAACGCTATCACTGATCTTCTGAATAAGGAGAGCGAACTTGAAGATGCGCACAGCAGAAGAGTAGTGACCATCAAGGGCCAGATTGCGTCGGCTATGTCCGACTATGATGACCTGCTTAAGGCTGAACCACAACTGATCGATGATGCCAAGAACGACGATTCGATCGATCTGACGGCCAAGACACAGGAATTCAAGAACAAGATCGATGAGCTGGAGAAGGCTCATACTGATATGCTCGATATGCTGGCAAAGAAGCGCACCGAACTGTTTGATTCCATTACCGATGAGATAAACATGATGGCTGAAGGAAAGGCTGACAAGCTGCAGTCTTATGAAAATGAGATTACCGATATCGCCTTGACCTATGAAGCATTGTTGAGAGATGAGACCAACAGACAGAATCGACTGAATGAAGAGATCATCAGAAACAAGGAAGAACACGAAAAGAAGATCGAAGACTACAACAGACAGCAGCTTGAGCTTGCTGACAATTTTGAAGAGAGAAAACTGGCGCTTGAAAGAGAGTTCCAGGAAAGTCTCAACAGAAACAACAGCGAATTCATGGCAGCTACGCAGGAGCTCAAGAGCGAGTTCGATGATCTGCTTGGCAGAAGAAGCACCATCATCGATGCGCTTGCTGGACTTAAGAGGAAGTTCGATAACGTCGACGAAAGAATCAACATCTCCAAGGCTAATCTGAAGGACGACTATAATGCCAAGCTTATGGAAATAAGGAAGATGCTGCTGGATCAGGAAAACAGGAAGCGTGAGAAACTGAGCATTCTGGATATCATGAATGATGGCATCGATGAAGTGTTCAAGAAATACAACTAATAAGAAAAGGTTTATGAAAACTGCCGAACGATATATGTTCGGCAGTTGTTTTTGATTACAGGTATTTTGCTGTTTCAGTCAATGGTTTTCTTTTGTAGTGCAGCTGGCTTGGCACAGCATCATCTTTAGGATAGCCAATCATCAGCAAGACAACCGATTCAAGATCTTTTGCCAGATTGAATTCGGCCTCTATGGCTTCAGGCATGTAGTGCATGACCCATGTAGATCCAAGTCCCAGATTCGAAGCTTCCAGCATCATGTGCGTACAGACGATTGAAGCATCTATATCTCCTGATGATTTGCCGTCATAGTCCCTTTTCCAGCATTCGTTTCTGTCAAAACATACCAGTATCGCAAGCGGAGCATTGAAATGGGACATTGTGCATTTCCTTAGTTTCGCCAGTGCATCTTCAGATTCGATCACAAATATTCTTTGAGGCTGATTGTTGCAGGCGGTAGGAGCGAGCTGGCCAGCCTTAAGGATCTTTTCGATCTTTTCTTTTTCGACTTTCTGATCAGAGAATTTTCTTAACGAATATCTTTTTTCAATAAGTTCAGAGTATTCCATCCATTGTGCTCCTGCGTCTACTCGGCAGCCTTGATCATGAGCTTGGCTATCTTTTGAGCGTAGGCAGCAGGATCATCGATATTGAGCCCGGCAATAAGCAATGCCTGATCATAGAGCAGTTCGACATATTCGGAAATGTCTTTGCCATCGTCGTTCATCTTCTTGATGGAAGCGAAGATCTCATGATCAGCGTTGATCTCCAGGATCTTGTTGGCCTTATAGACATCCTGGTTCATCTGACGAAGGATCTTTTCCATATCGATCGAAAGATTGTCGTCGCTGACAAGGCATACTGGATGCGATTTCAGTCTTGTGGAGATCTTCACATCGCTTACTTTGTCTTTCAATAGCTCTTTGATCTTTTCCAGAAGATCCTTGTTGTCTTCGATTTTCTTGTCGAGTTCTTTCTTTTCTTCCTTGCTGTCGAGATCAAGATCACCCTTCAGAATGGACTTGAATGGTTTCTCATTGTAGTCTCTGATGATGGAAGTCAGGAATTCATCGACGGAATCGGTGAAGCAGAGGACTTCATAGCCTTTGTCTAGAACTTTTTCCATCTGAGGAAGTTCCTTGATCTTGTCGATTGTTTCGCCGGATGCGTAATAGATTTCCTTCTGGCCTTTCTTCATCCTTTCGACATACTCTTTCAATGTGACGTATTTGCCTTCTTTGGACGACTTGAAGATGATCAGATCTATGAGCTCATCCTTATTTGCTCCAAAGTTGTCATAGCAGCCGTATTTGAGCTGACTGCCGAAGTTGTCGAAGAAGGATTCATAGTTATCTCGTTCCTTTTCCAGCATATTCACCAGTGTAGACTTGATCTTCTTGTCTACCGACTTCTTCAAGGCATTCATCTGATAGTCCTGCTGAAGGATCTCTCTTGAGATGTTGAGATTAAGGTCATCGGAATCGACAACGCCTCTGATGAAACGGAAGTGATCAGAAACGATCTCCTTGGCTTCATCTTTGATGAAGACGCCGCGCGAATATAGTTTTAGGCCTAACTTGTAGTCGGTCGAATAGTAGTTGTATGGCCTTTCTCCTGGAATGTAGAGAAGGGCGGTATATGATGTATTGCCTTCAACTTTGTAGTGCAGAGTCTTGAGCGGTTTGGCATAATCATAGAATTCCTGCATATAGAAGCTGTTGTAGTCTTCTTCCTTGATGTCTTTCTTGCTTTTCTTCCAGATCGGAACCATAGAATTGACGGTCTCAAGTTCCTGAACCTTTTCGGTATGTCCTTCATTGTCGGTTGGCTTGTAGGTCTCAACCATCATCCTGATAGGATAGCGGATGAAATCAGAATACTTTTTTACAAGCATCTGCAGATTGGCAGAATCAAGATATGAATCATATTTCTTCTCTTTGGTGTTTGGCTTGATATGAAGAGTTATGCTTGTGCCATCTTCTTCTTTCTTGGCAGCGGCAATGTCATAGCCGTCCATGTCTGAAGTCCAGAGATAGGCCTTATCGCTTCCGACCTTCTTGCTTAGAACCTCGACCTTATCGCTGACCATGAAGGCGGAATAGAAGCCTACGCCAAACTGGCCTATGATGTCAGCCTCTTCCTTTTCGCTGAGGTCTTGCTTGAACTCGAATGATCCAGATCTGGCAATGGTACCAAGATTGTCTTCAAGCTCTTTCTTGTCCATACCGATGCCGTTGTCGGAAATGGTAACAATCCTGTTCTTCTTGTCGACATCGATGGATATATGAGGATCATCCTCGATGATTGAAGAGTCGGTAAGGGAGATGATGTGCCTTTTGTCTAGAGCGTCGCTGGCGTTCGATATCAGTTCGCGCAGGAAGATATCGGTATTGGTATAGATTGAGTTGGCCATCAGGTCCAACAGTCTTTTCGATTCGGTCTTGAATTGTTTCGTTGCCATATTATTGCCTCCTTTTAGCATTGAATTAGCACTCTAATACCTAGATTGCTAATTTAATATATCATCAAATATTTAATTAATCAAGGGTATAATATTGGTATGGTAAATATCATAAACAGGACAAAATATAGCGATTTCAAGGATTTCTATCCCCTGATCGAAGAGTACTACAGGAAGACTCTAAAGATGCTGAAACTGCAGGATGAGTATGCCTTGTCGCTTGTCATATGTGGCCCTATCACGATAAGAAGAATCAATAGAGAATACAGAAATATCGACAAGGTAACCGATGTCATCAGCTTTGCGCTGCTAGATGATGGTGAAGAGATTGATTATGTCGATGAAATAGAGCTAGGAGATATCTTCATCAATAGAGATAGGGTCAAATCGCAGGCTTTGGACTATGGACACAGCGAGAAGCGAGAATTCGTTTTCTTGTTTGTACATGGATTGCTTCATCTATTGGGTTATGACCATATGGATCCTGAGGATGAAAAGGTCATGTTTGGCTTGCAGAAGAAGATAATAGGTAATCTTGAATGAAGAAGTTCCTTGATGCCTACAATGGTCTGAAAACGGCCTTAAAGCACAAGGCTGTAATGATACAGATAGTTTTCGGGATAATGGCAATTGCTGGAGGAGCCATAATCAGACTTGATGAATATGAATGGCTGTCTTTCATCATCTGCATTGCTCTTGTGATTCTATGCGAGATATTCAACACCGCAATCGAGAAGATCGGCGATTATCTCAATGATCAGCAGGATGAAAGAATCAGAACCATCAAGGATCTATCCAGCGCTGCTGTGCTTGTATCGGCCATAGGAGCCTTTCTTGTATGCTTGACTGTACTGATAAGGAGGATTCGTTGATGAAATCAGGATTTGTTGCAATATTAGGCAAGCCGAATGCCGGCAAGTCTACTTTGATAAATGCCATCATGGGTCAAAAGATCGCAATAACTACCCATAAGGCCCAGACAACCAGGAATGCCATTCTAGGCATTTTGAACGATGACGATTGCCAGATCATCTTCATCGATACGCCAGGCATCCATGAAGCCAAAACAGCTTTAGGCTCTTATATGAACAAGGAAGCCATGTCGCAGGCCGAAGGCGTCGATGTGATCTACTACATTGTCGATGGAAGCAAGGGACTGCAGAATGACGATAAGGAGATTCTGGATAGGATATTCAAGTACGATGCGCCTGTCTTCCTGCTGATAAACAAGATTGATGAGCTTGCTTCGGATACTTTGATCAGAAGGCTGGCTTACGCCAACGAAAACTATAGCTTTGCGGAAATCATTCCGCTTTCCGCCTTGAAGAAGGACAATCTTGATGAGCTTCTCAAGACTACCAAGGAATATCTTCATGACGATGTCTGCTACTATCCTAAGGACGTGGTCACCAACATGAATCTGGATTTCCAGATTGCGGAGATCATCAGGGAGAAGATCATCATGAATGTCGATGAGGAGATACCTCATCTTGTTGCCATCAAGATCGACGAGATAAAGGAAAAGACATCCAAGGTAAGTATCATTGCCACCATCATCTGCAACAAGGAATCGCATAAGGGCATCCTGATCGGCAAAAGCGGCAGCATGCTGAAGAAGATCAACGACAATTCCTCAACCGACATATCGAAGCTTTTCGCCGGTAAGCGCATCTACCTGACATTATTCGTAAAGGTTAAGGAAGACTGGCTCAACAGCGAAAAGCAGCTATTTGACCTGGGATACTTCCAGGGAGACAGGGATGAATGACAAGACTTGTGGCTTTGTGGTCTCTTTGAGCGACTACAAGGACAATGATGTGATGATGCAGGTCTTGACCAAGGAATATGGCTTCATTTCCTTGGTGGCCAAAGGCGCCAAGAAGGTTTCCGGCAAGAATCATTTTCTGCCGATGTGCATATATGAATTCATCATCGACTACAAGGATCGCAAGACCATCTATACGGTCCATGGCTCTAAACTTCTCAACAACTATTTTGAAGACCGGGACATCGAACTTATGTCCTTCAAGAACATCCTGATTGAAGCAACGCTCAAGAATAAGGAAATGGCTTCTTATGACTATCTGTCTTTTGTGTTCGAGAAGATGGACAAAGACAATATGTATCTGTTGGGAACTATGTATTTCTCTTATCTGATCAAGGCTTTCGGCATTACGCCTATCGTCGATCAATGCGTTGTGTGCGGAGAAAAGAAGATTGTTGCGATATCCAATAGACTTGGTGGCTTTCTTTGCCTAAAACATCTTGGCGGCGAAGCTCCTCTGGAAGTAGAACAGCTCAAGAAGTTCAGAATGATGATCAAGGCCACAAAAGACAACTATGATATCGTCAAGGGATTTCCATTCACCATGAAGGATTTCGATCTGATGGTCTGTTTCTTTCTGGACAATAGCGATATGAGACTGAAGTCCTATGATTTCTTTATGAAACTATGAAAAGATTGCTTACTGTACTGCTGATGATGGCTTTGTGTGCCTGCCAAAGCGAAGAGGTCAAGAAAGTTGATACTTCTAAGATCAACACTCTTTCATATGAACTGAAAGATAGATTCGCTTTTGATGTCCATTCGAATGGCTATCTTTTGGTACGTCTTTCTGATTTTGAGGTTCTATATGGCGAAAATGAGGATCTGGAGATCTTTCCGGCTTCCTTGACCAAAGTCGCTACTCTGGATACAGTGCTTAATTATGTAGAAAACCTTGATGATCTCTCTTCTGTAAGCAGCGAGCAGGTCTATGACCTGATTGCGGAAGATGCTTCATTGGCTTATATCATGGCTGATCATGACTACACGATCAGAGATCTTCTTTATGCTTTAGTTCTGCCATCAGGAGCTGATGCGGCAGTAGCTCTAGAGAATTATTTTGAAGAAAACGGCATGGATCTTGTGGATAAGATGAATGAGCATCTTCAAGAAATTGGATGCGATAAGACTCATTTCGTCAATACGACAGGACTTCATGACGATGACCACCATACATGCCTTAATGATCTTCTGAAGATTGTGCTTGATGTGCTTAGATTCGAAGAGGGAAGAAAGATTCTGGAATGCTTCGAATATGAACTGGAGGATGGAAATGTTGTGCATTCATCCTTGAGCTTGCTATCTAGAGGCAATGTTGAGGCTTTGGGCGGAAAGACTGGATTCACCGATGAATCGGGACAGTCGGTCATGGTTTTCTACCGCAAGGACAATCGTTCCTATGTGCTGATGCTTTGCAATGCCATGGGCAGTCCATATGATGGGGAATATTGGCATCTTGAGGATGCACTCCATGTTTTCTATGAATTATATGATTAAAAAAAGCCCTCAGATGAACCTTTCGGCTATCTGATGGGCAATGGCTTCAAATGTGATTTCGTCGTCAAGGGTGAAGCGAGAATATAGTGGCGAATCGATGTCTAGGACTCCTAGACATTTATTTTGGTATAGAAGCGGAACCACAAGTTCGGAATTTGATGCGGCATCGCAAGCGATATGTCCAGGGAACTTATGGACATCTTCGACATTGAGCAGCAGTTTTCTTTCAAACGATGTGCCGCATACTCCATGCCCAATCTTGAGATGGGTACATGCAGCCTTGCCTTGGAATGGTCCAAGGACAAGCTCATTGTTCTTGTGAATATAGATGCCTAGCCAGTTGATGTTCTCGGTCTGATCATAGAGAAAAGCAACTGCATTGCAGATTGCTGCAAGCTTGTCACTTTCTTTCAATATCTCCTGACATTGGGAAACCAGCAGTTCGTTCATTGTCTTGTCTCTCCTTGATATATTCGATTATAAGGCTTTTTGTGTGAATTGTTTACCTAAGCAGTTATTAGATTGTACACTATATATAGAAAAGAAAAACAATCCCTAAATGGGATTGGGAGGTATATATGAAAAAAGTATTGGTTGTTGTAGATATGCAGAATGATTTCATCGATGGAGCATTGGGTTCCAAGGAAGCTGAAGCTACTGTCGATCCTATCATCAATGAGATCAAAAGCGGAAAGTATGATTTTATCGCCTTGACCAGAGATACCCATCAGGAGAACTATCTCGAGACTCTGGAAGGCAAGAATCTGCCTATCAAACACTGCATATACGGCAGCGAGGGCTGGAATATAAACAGAAGAATCTATGATGCTGTTGAAGAGTCTGGTCTAGCCCATAAGGTATTTGATAAGAAGGGATTTGGCTGCTTCTCTTTGGCTCAGGAACTTGATGCCTATGAGGATGTTCTAGAAGAGATTACCGTCTGCGGATTATGCACAGATGTCTGCGTAGCAGCTACAGCACTTATCTTAAGAGCACAGCTTCCGAATGTGCCAATGTGCTATATCGAAGAGACAACAGCTGGCTTAAGTGCTGAAAATAAGGCAGCATCATTTGCAGTCTTCAACAGCTGTCAGATATATAAGAAATAGGTGAAAATATGGAAAGAATAATCAATTCGCTATTAGAGAGCGACCTGTACAAGTTTTCGATGGGACAAGCCATCTATCACCAGTTCAGCGACTACAAGACGACCTGGACTTTCAAATGCCGTAATGAAGATGTGAAATTCACTCATGAGATGGTTGAAGAGATCAAGCACCAGATCAAGGAATATTGCAAGCTGAAGTTCAATGAAGATGAATTGGAATACCTAAACAACATTAGATGGATGAAGGGCAGCTATATCGATTTCCTGAGACTTTGGCAGCCTAGATATGAAGACTTCATCATAACCGAGGAAGGAGACTGTGGCCTATCGATTGAAACGATGGGAACCTGGCTCAATACCTCAATGTATGAGATACCTACGTTGGCCATCGTCAATGAAGTATACTTCAGGATGTCGAATAACTACGATGAACTATTAGAAAGTTTCAAGAAAAGAGCTAAAGAGAAAGCCAAGAGACTTGAAAGCAATGAACTTGATATTTCGACCTTCAGTGAATTCGGTCTACGCCGAAGACTTTCGGGTGAAGCTCAGGACTACATCGTTTCTTTATTGAAGAACAGCAAGCTAGGCAATTCGGTATTCATCGGAACATCGAATGTCTATCTTGCCAAGAAATATGATCTTGTTCCTGTCGGAACAATGGCCCATGAATGGATCATGTGCATTGGACAGGGCAATCATCGCCACAATCCAGCCTATTCAAACTACTATTCATTAAATTCCTGGATCAAGGAGTATGGTGTATTGAATGGTACAGCCTTGACTGATACCATC
The DNA here is from genome assembly GCA_937919165.1 of uncultured Bacillota bacterium. Taxonomy (GTDB): domain Bacteria; phylum Bacillota_I; class Bacilli_A; order Erysipelotrichales; family Erysipelotrichaceae; genus Colivicinus. Next base: position 12,101 of record CALFPO010000068.1, read on the forward strand.
ACTACCGATAACTTCCTTCTGGATTTTGATCTTACTCATGCGACATTGTTTAGTGGTGTAAGACATGACAGTGGCGATCCAATTGAATGGGGCGAGAAGATGCTTGACCACTACAAGAAGCTTGATGTCGATGCAAGGAACAAGACTCTGCTTTTCTCTGACAGCCTTAACTTCGACAAGGCAAGTGCCATAAATGCTCATTTCAAGGGCAGATGCAAGGTGGCTTTTGGAATCGGCACCTATCTTTCTAACGATACTGATTCAAGTCCACTCAATATCGTCATGAAGGTGACAAGATGCAATGGCCAGGATGTTGCCAAGATATCTGATGTAGAAGGCAAGGGCATGTGCAAGAATCAGGATTATGTCGATTATCTCAATCGAAGCATCGATTGGCGAAAGAAAGTAGGTCATTAGTCATGGATTGCGTTGTACTAAAGAATAAGATCGTTGAGTGGATTAGAGACTACTATAGAACAAACAATCTCAAGGGTGCCGTTCTAGGAGTGTCTGGCGGAAAGGATTCAGCTGTTGTGGCTGGCTTGATGTCAGAAGCCATCGGTCCAGAGAATGTTGTGGGACTTACGCTTCCATGTCATTCAAGACAGATGGATGCCGATGGAGCCAAGCTTGTTGCTGATCATTTTGGATTTGAGCTTCTGAATATTGACCTTACCGATGTCTGCGATCTTTTCGAAAGCAATATCGATAAGCTGGGTGATTTCACTGCTGAACAAAGAAGCGATTCAAGCATCAATCTCAAGCCTAGACTTCGAATGTCTACTGTCTATTATATGGCTGCCCTTCTATCAAAGGTAAAAGGCGGCACATATATCGTTCCTGGCACCAGCAATGCTTGCGAACTGTATGTCGGATATTTCACCAAGGGCGGCGATTCGGTATTCGATATCGCGCCGATATACAATCTGACTGTCGATGAAGTCATCGGCGTCGGAGAGGCTCTTGGCGTTCCTGAAGAGGTTCTCTATCGCGTTCCTGATGATGGGCTTTCGGGCAAGAGCGATGAGGAGAAGATGGGCGTAAAGTATGCAGATATCTCTTCGATCATAAAGGGTGAAGAAGTTGATGAACTTGAAAGAGAAAAGATCGAGAAGCTTCATGCCAAAACCAGGCATAAGTTCAACAAGAACGATTTCCAGTTTGAAAGGTAGCAAGTGAGAGTAGCTGCATATGTAGGATCTTTCGATCCTGTGCATAAGGGACATATCGAGATCGTCAATCAGATAATCAGAGAAGACAAGGCTGATATGGTTTTTGTGATTGCAACTTCCGACTATTGGAATAAGCATATCAATCTATCCCTCAAGCAAAGAATGGCCCTGCTCAAGATATTCGCAAGCGATAGAATCAAAGTATTGAGCGACAGGGTAAGGAATAAGCCAAGACAGTATACCTATGAGCTTCTTGATGCGATAAAGAAAGAGTATCTTGATGAAGATGATGAGCTTATGCTGGTGATGGGTGCCGACAATATCGTGAAGTTCGATGAATGGAAGAACTATCAGACTTTGCTCGACAAATATCCATTCATTCTCATAAGAAGAAATGGCATCGATATCGCCGAGTATATGAAGAGATATGGGAAGAAGGATTACCATATTCTGAATCTTGAACCGATGGATATAAGCTCAACCTATATCAGAGAGAACCTTGATGACTTTGAAAAGATCAAGGACATGATCGATGAGAGAGTCTACAAAAGACTGATGAAATACAGAAAAGGGTGATTGTTCATCTTTTTCTTTTAATAAGTAACTATGAACGATTCAATTGACGATTACGAGCATGTGATACATCCGTTCGACCCATTATATGACAAACAGTCCAGAATACTGATTCTGGGAAGTTTTCCTTCACCTCAATCAAGAAAACAGCAGTTCTTCTATGGACATCCTCAGAATAGATTCTGGAGAATAATGGCCAAGGTGCTGGATGAAGATGTTCCGTGCACGATCGAAGAGAAAAAAGAGATGATGAAAAGAAATCATATCGCCCTTTATGATGCAATCTACAGCTGCGACATCATCAAAGCCAGCGATTCCAGCATCAGGAACGTGGTTCCAAGCGATCTATCTTCCATCATAGAAGGCAGCAAGATATCCCGAATCTATTGCAATGGACGCAAATCATTTGAATGCTTCTTGAGATATCAGAAAGATATCATCAAGATGGATGCAATCATGCTTCCATCAACAAGTCCCGCCAATGCATCATTCACTCTGGAAAAGCTATATGAAAGCTGGAAAGAGATTGGAGATGGACTTGATGCGTTCCATTCAAAGAATATGTGAAGGATAATGATTTCTAGCATATAATAATAGAGTATTTACTTGTACAAAAGAGGTTTGACCATGGATGACATGAATGATTCTGGATTGAAAAACTGCACAATAGGTTTCTGGTCACTGGATTTTGTTGGTGAAGCTGTTTCTAATCTTTATGTCGATAATGTTTTTCGTAATCTCATTGGAGCTGATGATTCGATGTCGCAGAATGAGGTATTTGAATACTGGAATCGGAATGTAGCAGATTCCTTTCACGAGATAATCGACGATGCCTTTGAAGATATAGCTAATGGAAAGAAGGTAACCATCGACTATCGCTGGAATCATCCTGTTAAGGGAGAGATGACCTTTAGATGCGTTTCTTTCAGGAATTATGAATATAAGAATAGCGTTCATATTCAAGGTAGCCTTGGAGATATTACTGAAGAGATAATCTATCGCAAGAAAGATTTCGATGAGCTTGACTATTCCGAAATAGTCAATGTTCTATCGTCAAACTATGAAACGATCTATTGCGTCAACACAAAAGACAATTCCTATGTGAATTTTCATCGTTCCGGAATTCTGAATGCGAAAGAGATGCCAGAAAGAGGAAAGGATTTCTTTGCGGATTCATTCAGGAACATCAGCGAGTTCGTTTTTGATGAGGATGTTGATAGTTTCCGTGATTTCATGATGAAGAATAATCTCTTGGATTCCATGCTGAACAACGATCAGGCCACTTTCGAATATCGATTAAAAGACGAAAATGGGGAGCCTGTTCATTACCGCATGCGTGCAATGAACTTTGATGATGGTGTACATATAATAGTAGCTGTAGAGAATATTGAAGATGAGATAAGAACCAAAGAGCTTCAGAACATCAAGAATCTGGAGACAAAGGCCTTCATTGAAGGCCTATCATCCGATTTTGAAGCCGTATATGTGATCAATCCGGATAGAGATACAATCATGCTGATAAGACTGCATGAGGATTTCGATGAGTCGCTGAAGATGAATCGTCGAAACGTCTATTCCAAATATCTTGAAGACAGTGTCGAGAAGATAATTGTGGATGAAGACAAGGATAGGATAAGGAAAGAGTTCAGTGTCGAGAATATCCTTGCACAGCTAAAGAAGGACTCCTCTTACTTGACTCTTTATAAAGTTATAGACGCTGAGGGAAACGAGATCTATCATCGAGCAAAATTTGCCAAGGTCGAAAGCCGCTATGATGGAACAATCATCATTTTGGGCATCAGAAATGTCGATGGCGAAGTAAGACAGGAAATCATTGAGCGTGAAAAGAACAAAGAGATCAACAGCATGGTCAAGATCCTTTCGGGCGACTACAATGGCCTCTACTATGTCAATGTCGAAAAGAAGGAAAGCCATGTCATCTGGGTAAGCAAGGAGATCATAGGCGATACAGGTGCCAACATCAAGAAGATGCCGACACTGCAGGATGTTCTCTTGAACTTCACAAAGACAGTTGTCCATCCTGATGATCGCATCAAATTTTCGTTCCTGATGGAATATTCTGATATCACCAGAGTATTGGCTCATAAGAAGAGGCATTCTGTAGTCTTCAGAAGAAACTTCAATGGCGACTATCGCTATAACGAGATGATTGTTGCAAAGGCCGAAGATTTTGATGACCCTCCTGTCAATGTAGCGATTGGCTTTATGGATATCGATGACGAATACCGTATCCGTTTGCAGCAGGAGGCTATAATTCAAGGCATCGCAAACGATTTTGAATATGTCGCCTATATCGAAATAGACAACAATAATAAGGAAATCATCCATCGCCGGAGCGAACTGTTTTCGAAATATGTGCCTGACTGGGAACTGATGGACAACTTCTCGCAGAAGTACGCAGCTTTTGCGGAATATCTTGTGGTTCCGGAAGATCGGGAGAAATTCCTTGAAGCCAAAGGCAATTACGTAATAAAGGAACTGGAAAGCAATTCTGCTGTCTATACCAATTTCCGCATCAATATCGAAAACAATATATATTACTATCAGATAAAATATACTGCCGATAAGGTTGGCGACCATATTGTCGGAGTCATTGTCGGATTCCATAGTGTCGATGAAAGCACCAAGAACGAACTTAGACGTGAGGCTTTTCTTGCTGAAGCAAACGAAGAAGCGGAAAAGACCATTGCCAAGCGTACAGCTGAGCTCAGAGACAAGAATAGAGAGCTTGAACGCACAAATGAAGAGATCGTCGAGATGCTTGGCGATGTCGTTGAGATGCGCGACAAGGATTCGGGAATCCATATTCAGCGTGTCAAGGCCTATACATATGTTTTGGCCAATATGGTCAAGTCAAAGTATCCTGAATATCATCTAAGCCACGAAGATATCGAACTGATAACATCAGCCAGTGCCTTGCATGATGTAGGCAAGATCATGATTTCCGATGCGATTCTGCTCAAGCCTGGCAAGCTTAGCGATGAGGAATACGAGATAATGAAGACTCACTCCCTTAAAGGCTGTGAGATACTTCAGCGCGCTCCTAAGAACTGGAGTTCGCACTATCTTGAGGTTGGTCTTGATATCTGCCATTATCATCATGAGAAATGGGACGGAAACGGCTATCCTGAAGGATTGAAAGGCGACGAGATTCCAATCTCTGCCCAGATCGTTTCGGTTGCGGATTGTTTCGATGCCTTGACGACCAAACGTGTCTATAAGGAAGCATACAGCATTGACGAAGCATACAGAATGATCTGTGAAGGAGAATGCGGAGCCTTTTCTGATAAGCTTCTGTATTGCTTCAAGTGCTGTCGGAAGGATTTTGAAAGAGCCTTCAAGACGCCGAAAGACCTTCTCAACAACAGCACGCTGTACATATCCAAGAATGGCGATAGGCTATATGGGCTGAGATTCTTGATAGTAGATGACAGCGAACTGTCTCTTGACCTCAACAAGGACCTTCTGGAATCGGAAGGAGCTGAAGTTGTAGCAGTAAGCAGCGGTGAGGCTGCCATCAGCGAATTCACTGCCCATAGGGACTTTGATGCGATCATCATGGATCTCATCATGCCAGGCATGAATGGCATCGAAGCGATAGCGCATATAAGAAAGATCGAAAGCAATTCTGTCGAAAGCGTTCCGATCATTGCCTTGACGGCAGAAGGCGAGCAGAAAAGTATGGAGCTTCTTGCTGAAGCGGGAGCTGATGCATCGATGGCGAAGCCACTTGTCATCAGTGAGCTTACAAGAACGCTGTTCTTCTGCATGAGACAGCGTACAGAGAACATGGAAAGAAAGCTTGTGGATACTTTGCGCATAGCCAATACCGATCCGCTGACCAAGGTCAAGAATATTGCGGCTTATACGGATATGGTTGCGGAACTCACCAGCAAGATAAAGAACAATGCCAAAATCAAGTTCGGCATCGTGATGTGTGATGTGAACAACCTCAAGCATGTCAATGACGGACATGGGCATGACTATGGCGATACCTATATTAAGAACTGCTGCAGCATCATTTGCCATGAGTTCTCGCATTCGCCTGTATATCGCATCGGCGGCGATGAATTTGTTGTTGTGCTGCAGGGCGAAGACTATGAGAATCGCGATGAGAAGCTTGTGATGCTGAGAAAGCATATAGCTGAATCTGAGAAGATCGATGACTATATATCCGGTAAAGCATCATTGGCTTCAGGAATGGCGATATACGATCCAAATACCGACAGATCGGTTGCGGATATCGTCAAACGTGCCGACAAGAATATGTATGAAAACAAGAAGCAGATGAAAGTCCAGAAGCTGCTGGATGCAAGCAGACAATGAGTGAAGCAAAGAAGATAAAACTGTATTCATGCATATCTTTAATGGCGTACCGTGTACGCCATTTTGTTGTACATGCTAATGTTAGCGAGGCCTTTCTATGAGCATAAATGAAGAGAAGAACCTTTTAAGGGAAGTATTGTTTGATGGTCAGATAAGAAGATATGTATGTTTCGGCAAAGGCAATAAGACTCTGATCATTTTGCCTGGTCTTTCGCTTAAAAGCGTCTTGCCGATGGGCGATGCCATAAGCAATCAATACTCAGTATTTACAGATGCATATACCGTCTATCTTGTAGAACCGCCGGAGCTAATTGAAGATGATTTCAAGGTTCACAACCTATCCGAAAGCATCAATAGGTTCATAGAGACTCTCGATCTCAAGAATGTATCGCTGTATGGCGTGTCTTTGGGCGGCATGATCGCTTTGGATCTGGCTCTAAGCCATCCGAATAATGTCGAGAAGATAATGCTTGTATCATCGACATACAGTTCCACTGCCAATTCGAAAGAGATCATGGAGAAGTGGTGCGTCATGGCTCAAGAAAAGAATATGGAATCCCTTGTGGAGGACTTTGTGGACAAGGTATATACTCCGGCTTACAAAAGGAACAATCTGAATATGCTTTTTAGCTATTTCAGTGATCTGAGCGACAAGCAATACCACGATTTCTACGTTTTGGCTAAGGCTGCAATCGATTTTGATATCTATGATAGGATTTCTGAGATAAAGACAGAATCTTTTGTGATGGGGTCCAAGAAGGATGGAATCTTTGCATATGATGTTCAGCTAGATATGGCAAATAAGCTGCATGCGAAGAACTATTTCTTTGAGGAAGGGGCCCATTCGATCTATGATGAAGAGCCAGGATTCATGACTAAAGCCTATGAGCTTATGGAAGGAATAGAATGAAAGTCATGATCATAGGCTATTCAGGGTCAGGCAAATCCACTCTATGCCGCAAGATAGCTGATGTCTATCAGATAGAGCCTCTATTCATGGATACTATCCATTGGCTGCCCGGATGGAAAGAAAGAGATAGGGATGAAGAAATAAGCCTGCTAAAGGACTTTCTATCTAAGAATGAGTCATGGGTGATTGATGGCAACTATTCGAAGGTTCTTCATAAGGAGCGCTGCGAATTGGCGGATAGGATAATCTTCATGGATTTCAATCGCTTCAGCTGCCTGAAAAGGGCACTAAAGCGAGGCAAGGAATATCGCTTCAGGACAAGAGAATCGATGACTGAAGGCTGTCCCGAAAAGATTGATATGGAATTTGTGCAATGGATACTATATAAGGGCAGAAGCAGAGAGATAAAGGACAGATATAGAGATATCTGCAGTTCCTTTAATGGCAAATGCATCATCATCCGCAATCAGAAGCAGCTTGATGAACTGTACGAAAGAATAGATGGAGGTCTTCTATGATCAGAAAAGGGAAATACAGGCACTTCAAGGGAAATGAATATGAAGTGATTGATGTATGCCGCCATTCTGAGACTTTACAGGATATGGTTGTCTATAGGGCACTGTATGGCGAACATGGCCTTTGGGTCAGGCCATTGAAGATGTTTGAAGAGATGGTCGAAAGAGATGGCAAGACCTTCAGAAGATTCGAATATATCGGTGAAAGCAATGAACTGGCAAAGGGCATAGACCATATATCGATGAAATGTCTAAAGGAAGATGAGGATAGAATCAAGGAATTCTATCTTGACGGATTGGGCTTTTCGCTTTTCAGAAGCTTCCAGAAAGGCTTCATTATCGACACCGGTTCAGGACATATTGAGTTCATCTATGGCGATAGAAATGATGTGAAGGGCACAATTGGACATTTTGCCTTGAACTGCAAATCGCCTATAGAATGTATAGAAAGAGTAGAGAAATATGGATATGGCGTAATCAAGATGCCATATGATGTCGACCTTGACGGATACAAGGCAGAAGTTGCCTTTGTCTACGGTCCATTAGGAGAGGAAATAGAGTTTTTCCATGAAAGATAGAGCATTGATCAAGTATCTAGCGGCTGTAAGCATCTATGGAACCATAGGTCTTTTTCTGCATTTCGTCAAGACTTCAAGCGAGTTTGTGGTGCTGTGCCGTGGAACAATCGGATCATTGTTTATTCTGATTGTGATGATGGCAAAGAAAGAGAAGATCGATCTTGAGGCCATCAAAAGGAATTTCTTTATTCTCGCCATATCAGGAGCATCCTTGGGACTAAACTGGATCTTTCTATTCGCCGGCTATAGGCATGGCGTTGCCATAACATCTCTTTGCAACTACATGGCTCCTATCATGGTCGTGGTGATAAGTGCTTTCATATACAGACAGAAGCTTGGCATCAAGCAGATTGCCTGCATAATATGTTCGCTGATTGGTGTGATGTTCATATCCGGAATCTTTGAGAATGATGCCAGGGTAAATTCCTTATGCATAATCTATGGCCTTCTGGCTGCGTTGGGCTTTGTGGCCCTTGTCTTCTGCAACCGTTATCTCAAGGACATCAAGTCTTTGGACAAGACTGTAATGCAGCTTTCTTTCTCGGCTTTGACGGTATTGGTCTATGTCATAGCCAATAACGGTTTCCCAAGAAGCATCGATGGATTGTCTGCAGCATTGCTGATAATAATGGGCGTGGTCCATACAGGTATTGCATATATCTTCTATTTCGATTCGATCAATGTCTTGAATGTCGATACGATCGCGATTCTTGGCTATGTAGAGCCAGCGCTCAATGTTATCGTTGGCTCGCTGTTTCTGCATGAAGATCTTTCGATCTTTGGCATCATAGGCGCAATCATGATACTCGGTTCAGCTATCATGAGCGAGCTGAAAGGGAATCGATAATTATGAAAACATTTTCAGAAAATAATTGTTGACATATTTTCATAATTTACATAAAATGAAAACAAGCGATGAGGCAAGAAAGTAATTTCTGTCAAGGTTAAAGAGAGATCATGGTTGGTGAAAATGATCATCGAGGCAGATATGAAGTTCCTTGCTTAGCTGAATATCTGAAAAGCCTAGAGGCAAACAGTATCGCTCATGATTCCTTATAGAGAGACCATGGCTGGTGAAAATGGTCAGGATAGTGATTCGAGAATACATTGCTGAGCTAAATATTTGAAAATAAGTAGGATATTTCGGGAGGTCCCGTTATAGGCCAATGCCATGATGGTGGCTAGTGAGATCGGCATAGTGATATGTCGGTGAAGAAAGGTGGTAACACGGTTAGGTCGTCCTTGTATGGGACGTTTTTTATTTTTCGGAGGAAGAGAAGATGAAGAGATTATTTGTACTTGTGCTATGTGCACTGATGCTGATGGGTCTTACAGCATGCAACGATGGAGGAAGCGAAAAGCCTCTTGTCGACAAGATCAACACAGTTGGTGTCGTTCAGCTTCTGAAGCATGATGCTTTGGATGCCGCAACCCAGGGCTTCAAAGATGAACTTGAGAAGGAGTTCTCGAACATCGTAATCGATGTCAAGCTAGCTTCAGGCGAACCTGCAAACTGCGCAACGATCGTCAACGGTTTCGTCAATGATGGAGTAGACCTCATCATGGCAAATGCTACTCCTGCCTTACAGGCCGCTGTAGCTGCTACTGGAGATATTCCGATTCTCGGAACATCAATCACCGAATATGGTGTTGCTTTAGGCATTGAAGATTTCAATGGTCTGGTAGGAGAAAATGTTTCAGGCACCAGCGATCTTGCTCCGCTTGATGAACAGGCTCAGATGATAATAGACCTTATTCCTGATGTGAAGACAGTCGGCATCATCTATAGTTCCGATGAGCCAAACAGTGCTTACCAGGTTAAGGTTGTCACCGAATACCTCGAAAGCAAGGGCGTTGCTGTAATTGCTGAACCATTTACAGAATCAAACGATATTTCATTGACTACTGCTGAACTTTGCGATGCTGTTGATGCAGTTTACATTCCAACTGACAACAAGGCTGCAAGCTATGCAGAAACAATCAATAATGTTACTTTGGAAAGAAAGATTCCTGTAATCTGTGGTGAAGAAGGCACATGCATCAAGTGCGGTATCGCTACACTTACAATCAACTACTACGATTTGGGTGTTGAGACAGGCAAGATGGCTGCCAGGATTCTTAAGGGTGAAGCCAATATCGAAGAGATGCCTATCCAATACTTCCCAAATCCAGTAAAGAAATACAATAAGGAGATTGCGGATACTTTAGGTATTGCCATTCCTGAAGATTACATCGCAATAGATTAAGATGCCAAGCATTAGCGGTCTAATTTCTAGAATCCCCGGAGGTGTTGCCCAAGGAATCATCTGGGGCATAATGGCGTTGGGCGTATATATTACCTTTAGGGTATTGAACGAATCGGATATGACCTCTGATGGCTCTTTCACCACGGGCGGTTCGGTTGCGGTCATGATGATCACATCGGGTGTAAATCCGATACTGGCCTTGCTATGTGCATTCCTTTCAGGTATCGTTACTGGCGTTACTACCGGTATGATCCATACCAGATTGAAGATACCGGCAATTCTTTCCGGCATTCTCGTGCAGTTTGGCCTATATTCCATAAATCTTCATATCATGGGCATGGTTGCTAATGTCTCATGCAACCCAACCAAGAACAATGTTCTGCTTACTATGCGCAACATTCCTAAGGCCATCATCATTGGTCTGGCGATAGCTGCTGTGCTTATTGCGCTTATCTACTGGTATTTTGGTACCGAACAGGGATGTGCCATAAGAGCTACCGGAAACAATTACCGTATGGCTCTTGCTCAAGGCATCAATGTCGACAATATGAAGGTTATCGGCTTTGGCCTCAGCAATGGTCTGGTTGCGTTGGCTGGCGGACTGATGGCTCAGTATCAGGGCTTTACGGATATCAATATGGGCAAGGGAGCCATCGTCATCGGTTTGGCTGCCATCATCATTGGCGAGGTCCTTTCGGAGATTATCTTCCCTAAGGGATGCCAGTTCTTTGTGAGACTGACCTTTGTAATCATCGGCGGCATCGTCTACTACATGATTATGATTCTGGTACTGTGGCTAAAGATCGATTCGAATGACCTTAAGCTTGCGACAGCAATCATTGTAATGATCTTCCTATGGCTGCCGAATATCAGGAAAGGAGCGAAGAATGCTAAAGCTAAGTAATGTATGCAAGACCTTCAATCCTGGTACGATCAATGAAAAGAAGGCTCTTGATGGCATAGACCTTGTGATTGAAGATGGTGAATTTGTCACTGTCATCGGCTCAAACGGGGCAGGAAAATCAACCTTATTGAACGCGATTGCAGGCACTTGGCCAATCGATGACGGAAGCATCTTCATCGATGATGTCGATATCACAAATCTTCCTGAATTCAAGAGAGCTACCTATATCGGACGTGTTTTCCAGGATCCGATGATGGGCACAGCTGCCGATATGTGGATAGAAGAGAATCTGGCCTTGGCACAGCGTCGTGGAAGCAAGAGAACAATGAAGGGCGGAATCACGAATAAGGAAAGGGCTGAATACAAAGAATTACTTAAGGAATTCGATCTTGGTCTTGAAGATCGTCTATCGACCAAGGTTGGACTGCTGTCTGGAGGACAGAGACAAGCTTTGACCCTTGTCATGGCTACGCTCAAACGTCCTAGATTGCTTCTGCTTGATGAGCATACTGCTGCTCTTGATCCTAAGACGGCTGCTACGGTATTGTCGATAACTGATGATGTCGTCCAGAAATCAAAGCTTACTACCTTCATGGTTACTCATAACATGAAGGATGCGATTGCTCATGGCGACCGTCTGCTGATGCTCAATCAAGGCAAGATCATTCTTGACATCAAGGGTGAAGAAAAGAAGAAGATGACTGTCGAAAAGCTTCTCAATCGTTTCGAGAAGGCCAGCGGACAGGAATTCAGTTCTGATACAGAAATATTGGGATAGGGTGCTGATGCACCCTATTTTTTACACAAAGAAAAACGACTATCTCTAGTCGTTTGTGTAATTGTCGAAATATCCTTGGACAAGTACGATTGGCGTTCCTTTATCGCCAGATCCTGATGTCAGGTCACATAATGAACCAATGAGATCGGTCAGCTGTCTAGGAGTGGTTCCTTCTGAGGCCATCTTGCCATAGAGATCTGAATCCTTATGCCTTATCGATTCTTTGATGGCATCTTTGAGCTCTTCGCCTTTCAGATCCTTATATTCATTGTCGGCAAGATATTTGATCTTTACCTCGTTTGGCCTGCCGTCAAGGCCTGAGGTATGGAAAGGCGATACGACAGGATCAGCCAACTCCCAGATCTTTCCTTGAGGATCCTTGAAGGCACCGTCGCCATATACCATTACTTCAATGTTCTTGCCGGTATCCTTTAGGAATCTATCGTGTATGTCTTCAACAATGCTCTGAGCATCTCTAGGGAATAGCTTCACCTTTTCTTCGCTGGACTTGTTTGAACCTAAGAGCCCATAGCTTTCGTTGTATCCAGAACCATTGATTGATTCGTTCATAATTTCATCAAGACCATAGACGATTCTGGCACCGTTTTCCTTGAGGATGCGCTTAGATCTTGCGCGGGTATGGATATCGCAGGCAAGAACACAATCGGTATAGTTCAGAATGGCTTTGGCTTGATTGGCGAAGATGATCTTGCATTGGCAGTTTTCGCCTTCGATCAGGCTGCGATAGTAGGAGATGTAGTTGACGCCTGTGAATTCATGAATGGGGTCACCAAACAGTTCGTGATATCTTTCTTCGTCTAGAACATCCGAATATGGATTGATGTTCTTCTGGTCTAGCTCATCGTAGCTCAGAAAGGCATTGCCGACTTCATCAGCGGGATACGAAAACATCAATACGATGCTCTTGGCGCCTCTTGCGATACCTTTCAGAAGGATAGAGAAACGATTTCTTGAGGTTATAGGAAAGATAAGGCCAATTGTGTTTTGCGCAAATTTTCTTCTGACATCTTCGGCGATATCATCTACGCTGCAGTAGTTCCCCTGAGCTCTAGCTACTACCGATTCGGTAATGGCTACAACATCTCTGTCATTAAGAGAGAAGCCATGTGCTTCAGCAGCCTTTTCGACAGATGAACATACGATTTCCGTTAGGTTGTCGCCTTCTTTGATGATTGGGCACCTGATTCCACGGCTAACTGTACCAATTAATCTTTCCATAAATGCTACCTCACATTCCTGAATAATATTATCACAAAATAGGGCTTTTTAGGCGATTTTTTGATGCTCTATATGATAGGAAAACAAGAGAGTTTTATAGTATAATATTGAAGATTAAGGAGTTTTTATATGGAAAACAAATATACATTCGATGAAATAGTTACACATCTTAAGGGCAGCGGTTTCGTATACCAGGGCTCTGAAATTTATGGAGGTCTCTCCAATTCATGGGATTTTGGTATTCTGGGCTCATGGCTCAAGAAGAATATCAAGGATCTCTGGTGGAAGGAATTCATTGAAAAGTCACCATATAATGTCGGGATCGACAGCGCATTATTGATGAACACCAGAACATGGGAAGCTTCAGGACACCTTAAAGGCTTCTCTGATTCGATGGTTGACTGCAAGGAATGCAAGGGAAGATTCCGTGCCGACAATATGATTGAAGAGGCTACTGGTCTTTCGGCTGAAGGCAAGACTCCAGAAGAGATGGATCAGATGATCGAAGAGAACAATGTTGTATGTCCTGTATGCGGAAAGCACAACTTCACCCCTGCAAGACCATTCAACCTGATGTTCAAGACATATATAGGCACCTTAGAGGATGCCAAGAGCGTTGTTTACTTGAGACCTGAAACTGCACAGGGCATTTTCGTGAACTTCAATAATGTGCTTAGAACCTCAAGAAAGAAGCTTCCATTCGGCATTGGCCAGATCGGTAAATCTTTCCGTAACGAGATCACTCCAGGAAACTTCATTTTCCGCGTAAGAGAATTTGAACAGATGGAACTTGAGTTCTTCTGCAAGCCTGGCACTGACATGGATTGGTATAAGTACTGGGTAGATTATTGCTTCAACTTCGTAAAGAGACTTGGCATCAAGGAAGATAGGCTTAGGATCAGAGAACATTCAAAGGAAGAGCTGTCCTTCTATTCTAAAGGCACCAGCGATATCGAATATGCTTACCCATTCACCGATTGGGGCGAGCTTTGGGGCATTGCGGATAGAACCGATTATGACCTTAAGCAGCATTCGGAGTATTCCGGCAAAGAGCTGAGCTACCTTGATCCAGAAACCAATGAGAAATACATTCCATATTGCGTCGAACCATCAGTGGGTGTCGAAAGACTGTTCCTGATGGTCTGCTGCGACGCATATGATAAGGAGATGGTTGGAGAGAATGATGAGAGAATCGTCATGCACTTCCATCCAGCTATTGCGCCAGTCAAGGCTTGCGTATGTCCGCTTTCCAAGAAACTGAGCGAAGGCGCAACTGCTTTGTTCACTGATCTATGCAATGAATTCCATTGCGAATATGATGAATCGGGTTCTATCGGCAAGCGTTACAGAAGAAATGATGCCATTGGAACACCATTCTGCATTACCTATGATTTCGACACCGAGACAGATCATTGCGTTACAGTCAGAGACCGTGACACCATGGAACAGGTACGTGTCAATATTGATGAACTGAAGGACTACATAAAGGAAAGAATCCAGTTTTAATGAGACTTACCGATGATGCTATTGAAGACATCAGGAATAGTGCAAATATCGTCGATGTAATAGGGCACTATATCCCTTTGGTTAAGAAAGGCAAGGGTTACAGCGCCCTTTGTCCTTTTCATGATGACCATGATCCTTCCTTGTCGATCAGCGAAGATAAGCAGATCTATAAATGTTTTGTCTGCGGCAATGGCGGCAACTGTTTCAGCTTTGTGCAGAACTTCAAGAAGATCTCTTTCCCTGAAAGCGTCGTTGAGGTCAGCAAGATCATCGGAAAGCCTATCGAGATTGATCTGGGGCCAAAGAAGGTATCCAAGAATCAGAAGTACTATGATGTGCTGTCTTCGATGATAAGCTACGGAAAGTATCTCCTATCGGGCTCGAAACTTGGCGAAAAGCCTATGGAATACCTGATGAGCAGAGGCTTGGACAAGGATCTGATCGAACACTTCGATATCGGCTACAATCCTGAGAATGATGTCATGTATGAATATCTCAAGAAGCATGGCTTCAAGGATGAGGAAATGATCAAGTCTGGCGTCTGCAGAATGCTGGATAGGGGAATGTCGGATGTCTTCTATCGCCGTATCTTCTTTCCGATTCATGACAAAGATGGAAACCCGATTGCCTTTACGGCCAGAGACTATCTTGGTACTTCTGACAGCAAATACATCAATTCAAGCGACAACATCATCTATACAAAAGGCGACAACCTGTACAACTATCATCGAGCAAAGACTATGGCCCAGAAATCAGGATATGTCATCGTATGTGAAGGCGTAATGGATGTCATAGCTTTCTATAGAGCGGATAAGGAAAATGTTGTGGCAACTTTGGGCACGGCCTGTACGAAGAAGCAGATCGAACTGCTCAAGACCTTAAGCAAGCATGTGGTTCTATCCTATGATGGCGACAAGGCAGGACAAAGCGCCAATCTCAAGATAGGCGAAATGCTGCTGAATGAAGGATTTGAGGTTTCGGTCATAGACAATAAAACGGGTCTTGATCCAGATGAGATCATCAATCGCTATGACAAGAATGCCTTAAGGGACCTTGAATCTAAACAGATTACCTATATGGACTATGTCCTGAACCATTATCAGAGCATCTATAATCTCGACAACTACAACGACCGCAAGAAAATGACCATGATCGTTTCTGGACTGATTGAGAAATTGCCTGATGAATATGATAGAGAAAACTACGCTAATGCCCTTTTTGAGCTGACAAAGATACGCAAAAGAACTGCAAATGTCGGCGAAAAAATGGTATATAATACTAAAGATGTTTCCAGAAGCTTTACCGTAGATGGCCTGACCAAGGCGGAGTATACGATCTTGGCAATGATCAGCCAATCACGCAAGGCTTTGACGATATATCAGAAAGAACTGGGATGTCTTCTGGATGACGATAACCAGCAACTGTCGATGCTGATAACTGATGACTATCGCAAGAATGAAAAGTGTTCGCTTTCAAGAATCTATGATGAGTGTGGCGATGATGACATCAGGAATCTGATCGGAAATCTGGCTGCCATAGATGGCTTGCCTGAAGAGTTCGATGAAATTGTTCTTGATGATGCGATCGCAAAGGTAAAGCTAGAGATACAGAAAAAGAAGATTGAAGAGCTTAGGAAACTAATTTCCAAGACTTCAACCGTTGATCCTGCTGCTTCAGTAAAGTATATGGAAGAATATACGCAGCTGATCAAGGAAGTAGGAGGTAAATATGGCAAAGCAAGCTAAGAAAGAAGAAGCAAAGAAGCAAACAAAGAAGGATGTAAAGAAGCCTGAAAAGGCCGAAAAGAAGCCTTCCAAGGAAAACGGAAAGATAAAGGAAGTCGTTAAGAAGACTGCAGATGAAAAGAAGAAGAATATGACAAAGAAAGAGACGACTGAAAAGCCAACAAAAGAAAAGAAGACTGAAGCTGAGAAGCCTGCAAAGGAAAAGAAAGCCAAGGCTGAGGCTGAGAAGCCTGCAAAGGAAAAGAAGGCTAAGGCTGAGGCTGACAAGATTGAACCAGAGAAGCCAGCTGCTGAAGAGAAGACTGAAACCAAGGCTTCCAAGAACAAGCGTGAAAACAAGAAATCCATCTTAGGGCTTAAGAAGAAATACAACGACATTGAAGATCTCAAATTCGATCTCATGAATCTCAACAATCAGGGTGTCGACATCATCCAGAGCGATGTTGTCAATGCGCTTGATCGTTTTGAGATGACCGATGATGATATGGATCAGTTCTATGATTGGCTATCTTCTGTGAATATCGATCTTATTGATGAATCGGATGATGAAGAAGATCTGGAGGATGATGATTATCTCGCCAGCGAATCTGACGATGAGGACGAAGAAGAGGAAGATTCCGAGAGGAATATCGTGATCAACTATGATACGGCCTCTACCTATACAAAAGTAAATGATCCGGTCAAGATGTATCTTAAAGAGATTGGACGCGTTCCGCTTCTGAAGGCTGAAGAGGAAGTAGTGATTGCCAAGCGCATCGAAAAGGGGCTTAAGCATCCAAAGGATCCTCAGCTTGTCCAGGATGGCATAGAAGCCAAGAATGAGCTGATTTCTGCCAACCTTCGTCTTGTCGTAGCTATCGCCAAGAAATATACAGGACGTGGTATGCTGTTCCTGGATCTGATTCAGGAAGGAAATATGGGCCTCATCAAGGCTGTAGATAAATTCGATTATAAGAAGGGATTCAAGTTCTCTACATATGCGACATGGTGGATCAGGCAGGCCATCACCAGAGCCATAGCTGACCAGGCCAGAACCATCCGTATCCCTGTCCATATGGTCGAAACCATAAACAAGATGACCAGAATCCAAAGACAATTGGTTCAGGAACTGGGAAGAGATCCTTCAGCCGAAGAGATTGCTGAGCGCATGGGTTCAGGCATGTCTGCCGATAAGGTAAGGGAGATTCAGAAGATCGCTCTAGACCCTGTTTCTTTGGAAACGCCTATAGGTGAAGAGGATGATTCGCATCTTGGTGACTTCATTGAAGACAAGGATGCCATGTCACCTGACCAGTACGCCAATAATGAACTTCTTAAGGATGAGATTAATCTGGTATTGTCAACCTTGACCGAAAGAGAGGAGAAGGTTCTTCGTCTGCGTTTCGGTCTTGAGGATGGACGCACAAGAACTCTTGAAGAAGTAGGCAAGGAATTCGATGTCACCAGAGAAAGAATCAGACAGATTGAAGCAAAGGCTTTAAGAAAACTTAAGAATCCTACCAAATGCAAGCGTCTCAAGGAATTCCTTGAAGATAGAAAATAATGATCTCTAGACGGCTTAGCGCAATAGCAGGTTTCATAGAGAAGGACAAGGTAGTTTTTGATGTGGGTTCAGATCATGGACTTCTGCCTTGTTTTTTGGTGCAGAACGGCATATGTCAGAAGGCTTATGCCGGAGATATAGCAATTGGACCGTTAGATAATGCCAAAGAGAATATCGATAGATTCAAGCTTGAGGGAAAGGTCATTCCGGTCTTTTCTGATGGATTGAAGCTAGCTCCAAAAGATGTCGATGTCGTAGTGATATCCGGCATGGGATACTATACGATCGAGCATATACTTAATGAGACATGTGATGTGTCGATGTATAAGTATTTCGTTGTCCAAAGCAATACGGATGTCGATCTTTTAAGAAAATACATATCTGACCATGGCTACACGATCGAGGATGAGCTGGTTGTTGAGGATGGCTTCTATTATGAGATCGTCAGATTCTCAGCGGACCTTCATGATCCATACGATGACCTGGAGATCAAGTATGGTCCTATTCTGCTGAAAAGAAGAGATGAGACATTCCTGTCTTATCTAAGGGATCGAAGAGATAAGCTTGCCAAGATAAACGAAAAGGCCAATAGCGATGAGTATAGGGCCATCATCAAAGAGATTGATAACATATTGAACGGATAGTTCTGGAGGTATATATGATAGATGATTATGAACTGAAGCTGCATGAGATATTTGCGGATAAGGAGGGTTTCGTAAAGGGATTCTCTGATTTTATGCATATAAACTATGGCAAAACCATAAAGGAGTCAGGACTTATCGAACAGTATCTTGTTTTGGCCAACATGGTCAGAACATATACCTTGGATGATTGGCGCAAGACAAAATACATTACCAGAACAAACAACGATAAGCAGCTTTATTATTTTTCTTTAGAATTCCTGCTTGGCAGAATGCTAAAGAATAATCTGATGTCTTTGGGCTTTTATGATGTCGTAAAGGATGGCTTGGCTGATCTTGGCATCGATATCAAGGATATCGAAGACTGCGAAGCTGATGCCGGACTGGGAAACGGCGGCTTAGGAAGACTTGCGGCATGTTTCCTAGATTCGTTGGCAACACTTGGCTATGCCGGATCAGGCAATACGATCAGATATCAGAATGGACTGTTCAAGCAGCTCATCATAAACAATGAACAGGTTGAAGTTCCTGATCAGTGGATGAGAATAGAGAATCCATGGGAAGTAAGGAAATCGCATCGTACAGTAGATGTCAGATTCTATGGATATGTCGAAGTAAGCAGAGACGATAATGGGGAACTGGAGTTCCATCGCAAGGATACAGAACATGTCTTGGCTGTTCCTTATGATATGCCTATCGTTGGTGCCAATGGCAAGACAGCCAATACCTTAAGGCTATGGTCTGCTGAACCATCCGATGATCTTCCTGCAGGCAGAGACTATAAGGAGTATCTAAGAGAAGTAGATGATATCTGTCTTAATCTCTATCCTGATGATTCAACCGAATATGGAAAGCAATTGAGGATCAAACAGGAGTATTTCTTTGTTGCTGCCGGTCTGCAATCAATCATCAATGAGCATCTCAAGACCTATGGAACCTTGGATAATCTTGCGGAAAAGGTTGTCATTCAGCTCAATGATACCCATCCAGCCTTGGCTATTCCCGAACTGATGAGGATCCTGATGGACCATCATAAGTTCTCTTGGGACAAGGCTTGGGATATAACAACCCATACTTTCGCCTATACAAACCATACGGTAATGCAGGAAGCCTTGGAGAAATGGCCAATCGACTATATCAAGAAGATTGTGCCACGTGTGTATATGATCATCGAAGAGATCGATGCACGCTTCAGGAAGATGCTGAAGGATATGGGCAAGAACCATAACTTCATCGAATCCGCCAGCATCATCTCGAACGGCAACGTGAGGATGTCTTATCTTTCGATTGTCGGTTCTTTCTCGGTCAATGGCGTTGCCAAGATCCATTCAGACATCATTGCCAAGAATACCTTCAGAGATTTCTATGAGATTTATCCATATAAGTTCAACAATAAGACCAACGGTATTACGCCTAGAAGATGGCTATATTATGCAAATCCTGAACTATGCAGCCTGATTGAAGAGTATATCGGCCCTGAATTCAGAAGCGACTTCTCAAAGATAGCAGATCTGATGGAGCATGTGGATGATCATTTGCTGCAGGAGAGATTCATGGAAGTCAAGCAGCTGAAGAAGAACGAACTTTCTTCATGGCTTATGAAGAACTACGGTATAGTTCTCGATCCAAACAGCATTTTCGATTCGATAGCAAAGCGGCTTCATGCGTACAAGCGTCAGCTTCTCGATATTATGTATGTCATGAGCCTATATTTCAGAATCAAGGATGATCCTGAATTCAGGATGGAAAAGACGACTTTCTTATTTGCGGCCAAGGCAGCTACAAGTTACTATTTCGCCAAGAAGGTCATCAAGCTGATAAACTGTGTTGCCGAAAAGATAAACAACGATCCAGCTGTATCCAAGTACATCAATGTGGTGTTTATTCCGAACTATAGGGTAACCGTATCGGAAAAGCTCATGCCTGCAACCGACATATCAGAGCAGATATCCTTGGCAGGAAAGGAAGCTTCTGGTACCGGAAACATGAAGTTCATGATGAATGGCGCTTTCACAATCGGCACGCTTGATGGCGCAAATGTTGAGATCAGCGAGCTGGTTGGCCCTGAGAACATTGAAGTTTTCGGCATGAAGGAAGAGGAAGTCTTCAGGCTGAAGAAAGAAGGCTATGATGCCTACTCTTTCTATAAGAACAATCCTCTTATCGCAAGAATCGTCGATTCGCTTTGCGATGGTACCTGGTCAAGCGATCTGAATGATTTCAAGGATATCCAGGATGAGTTCCTTGTCAGAAACGATGAATATATGCTTCTGGGCGATTTCGATTCATATTGTGAGGCTCATGAGCATGTCTATGAGCTCTACAAGGATCGCCATTCATTTGCGAAGAAGTGTCTAGTTAATATCGCCAAATCGGGATTCTTCTCAAGCGATCGAACCATTGAGGAATACGTGAACGATATCTGGCATATCAAAAAGAGTATATAGCAATAGGCTCCCCAATCGGGAGCCTATATTTTATGGCAAGAAAAAAGATCACCTAAGTGATCTTGATCGATTAACCTAAATTTGCAACAGCTTTAGCTAAACGAGCTTTTTCTCTTGCAACATAGTTTTTATGTTTTAAATGGCTTGTTGCAGCTTTATCTAGAAGCGAGTTGGCATTGTTGAATGCAACAGTAGCAGCTTCCTTATCGTTTGCTTCAACGGCTTTCAGGACCTTCTTGATAGCGGTCTTGAGCTGTGATTTTTCAGACGAGTTTTTGAGGTTAGCCTTAGCATTGGTCAGCGCTCTCTTCTTTTGAGACTTAATATTTGCCATGAATCCTCCTTACTTAATACGCTTAATTATTCTATCAAAGCACGAATAAATTTGCAAATATCTTGTATAATAATGATTATGAATGAATTTTCGCAAAGAATAGTCTTTATGGGAACACCCGATTTCGCTGCAGACATCCTAAAAGGCCTTATTGAGGCTGGTTTCAACATCGTTGGGGCAGTTACGCAGCCTGACAAGGAAGTAGGCAGGAAAAGGGTTCTTACGCCTTCTAGCGTTAAGACTATGGCTAAAGAATATGGCATTCCGGTAATAACGCCAGCCAAGATCAGAAACGAATATGAAGAAGTGCTGTCTCTTGATCCGGAGATAGTCGTTACAGCTGCCTATGGACAGATAATCCCTGAAGAGATATTGAACTATCCGAAATATCGCTGCATAAATGCTCATGGTTCCTTGCTTCCAAAGTATCGTGGTGGAGCTCCTATTCAGCGTGCCATCATCAATGGAGAGAAAGAGACGGGCATCACCATCATGTATATGTCGAAAGGGATGGATGAAGGCGATATGATCTGCCAGTGCTCTTGTCCAATCGAGATGGATGATACCAATGCCACAATGTTCAATAAGCTTTCTAAGCTTGCTTTGAAGATGCTTATCGAGACATTGCCTAAGATATTCAATGGTGAAGTCAACGCAACCGCTCAGGACAATGATGAAGCTACCTATGCACCTAATCTTCCTAAAGAGATCGAACATATCTTTTTCGATAGAGATGTTCTTGAAGCATATAACCATATAAGAGGACTTCTGGATAATCCAGGATGCTTCTTCATGATCAAAGACAAGAAATACAAGATCACTAAAGCATCTTTTGAATACTGCGATGACGCAATATGCAATACTTTTGCAGGTCTTGAGAATGACTATCTGAGACTTGACTGCCAAAATGGCTTCATCAAGGTCTATGAGATTAAGCCTGAGGGCAAGAATGCAATGGATGCTAAGTCATTCTATAATGGCACAGGAAGAAATCTGGTAGGTGAACATCTTGGATAAGAAACTGATAAGGAATTTTTCTATCATTGCCCATATCGACCATGGAAAGTCAACATTAGCTGACCGCATTCTTGAATTGACCGATACCGTATCGAAAAGAGAGATGCAGGATCAGATCCTTGATTCTCTTGATCTGGAAAGAGAAAGAGGCATAACGATCAAACTGAATGTGGTGCAGCTGAAATATAAGGCTCTTGATGGCAATACCTACACCTTGCATCTTATCGATACCCCTGGACATGTCGATTTCACCTATGAAGTATCGCGTTCTTTGGCTGCCTGCGATGGAGCCATTCTTGTCGTGGATGCCACTCAAGGCATAGAAGCTCAGACGCTGGCGAATACCTATCTGGCTTTGGACAATGATCTGGAGATCCTTCCGGTTGTCAATAAGATTGATCTTCCTAGTGCCGATCCTGATCGCACCAAGAAGGAAATCGAAGATGTGATTGGCTTGGATTGCAGCATCGCGCCATGCATATCGGCCAAGACAGGGCTAAACGTTCAGGATGTGCTTGAAGGAATAATCAAGTATCTTCCATCTCCTAGCGGAGAAATCAATAGACCGCTCAAAGCTTTGGTTTTTGATTCATATTACGATTCCTATCGTGGCGTTGTGGTATTTGCCTGCATTAAAGATGGTTCGGTAAAGATTGGCGACAAAATAAGGTTCATGCAGACAGGAAGCGAATATGAAGTCACGGAACTTGGCGTAAAGGTTCCTAACGAAGTGAAACGCGACAGTCTGGAATGTGGAGAGGTCGGATATATCTGTGCATCCATCAAGTCGATTCAGGATATCCATATCGGCGACACGATAACATCTGTCGAAAGGCCATGTGAAGAAGCGTTGCCAGGATATCGCAAGATGAATCCAATGGTATATTGTGGCATGTATCCTACTGACAACAACAAATACAACGATCTTAGAGATGCCATAGAGAAGCTGCAGCTGAATGATTCATCTTTGACCTTTGAAGCGGAATCATCAAAAGCTCTAGGTTTTGGCTTCCGTCTAGGTTTCTTGGGTCTTCTGCATATGGAAGTAGTCCAGGAAAGGCTAGAGAGAGAATACGGTCTGAATCTGATTGCGACAGCCCCATCTGTAATATACAAGGTTACCTTGACCGATGGCAGCATCAGCTATATCGATAATCCTAGCATGATGCCTGATTCAAATATAATTGAGTATATTGAGGAGCCATATGTGAAGGCTTCGATCATGGTTCCGAACGAATATATAGGCGCTATCATGGAGATCTCCCAGAATAAGCGCGGCATCTATAGAGATATGGTCTACATCGATGACAACCGCAATCAGCTTATCTATGATATGCCGCTGTCAGAGATCATCTTTGAATACTTCGATAAGCTGAAGTCGGCTTCAAGAGGCTATGCATCATTGGACTATGAACTGACAGGATACCGCAAATCAAATCTGGTGAAGATGGATATTCTTATCAATGGCGAAATCATCGATGCCCTGTCGGTGATCGTCCATCGTGATTTTGCTTACCATCGTGGTCAGGCCATAACGGTCAAGCTTAAGGAAATACTGCCTAAGCAGCAGTTTGAGATTCCTATTCAGGCTGCTATAGGCAATAAGGTACTAGCTAGAACCAACATCAAGTCCTTAAGAAAGGATGTTTTGGCGAAGTGCTACGGCGGCGACATTTCACGTAAGAAAAAGCTTCTTGAGAAGCAAAGAGAAGGCAAGAAGCGCATGAAGGCTGTAGGTTCAGTCGAGATACCGCAGGAAGCTTTCATGGCTGTATTGGCTCTGGATGACAACAAGAACTGAACATCTATACATACATGTCCCATTCTGCAGGTCAATATGTTACTATTGCGATTTTTGTCATAGATTGTATGATGAGAAGATTGCTGATAGATGGCTTGATGCCTTGCAGAAAGAGATTGAAGGCAATTGCAAAGATTCATATAAGACCATCTATATCGGTGGAGGTACGCCTACATCCCTTAGCCTTTCACAGCTAGAAAGGCTTTTTAGGCTTGTAGAGCCATATAGCGATGAATGTGAGGAATATACCATTGAAGCAAATCCGGAGTCTCTTGATGAGGATAAGATAGCTTTATTTGAAAGATATGGAATCAATAGGGTATCGATGGGAGTGCAGTCTAGCGATGATGAAATGCTCAAGAGTCTGAATAGGCATCATAGCTTTGAAGATGTGAAGAATGCCATCGATTCTTTAAAGAAGAACGGAATATGCAACATCAGCGTAGATCTCATGTATTCTTTGCCTGGGCAGGATATGAAGATGCTTCAGACAAGCATCGATGATATCCTTTCTCTTGATGTCGAGCATATATCTCTATATTCATTGACCATTGAAGACAACACGGTCTTCAAGGCTAAAGGAATCAAGCCTCTTGATATCGAAATAGAGGCAGATATGTATGAGATGATTGTTAAGAAATTGACAGAAAACGGCTATATACACTATGAGGTTTCCAATTTCTGTAAGCCTGGATATGAATCTAGGCATAATCTTGGCTATTGGCATTATGACAATTTCTTGGGGCTTTCCCTTAATGCTTCATCTAAGATAGGTTGCTTAAGATGGACCAATACCTCAAGCTTCAAGGAATACTTCTCTATGCAGGACATCAAGAAGGACGTGATAGGACTTGATAAAGCAGATATGATGTTTGAGAATGTCATGATGTCGCTAAGGCTAAGTGAAGGCATCGATATCGCTTCTTTCAACAAGCGCTATGACTGCGATATCCTTGAGGTATATGGAAAGGGAGCAGCCAATCATAATATAATTGTTTCAGATGGAAGATTGATCTGTACCAATCTAGAGATACTCAACAGCGTGCTGTTGGATTTCATGGAGTGAATATGAGCGATAGCAGAAAATCAGGCGTACTATTGCATATATCATCATTGCCGTCCAATTACGGAATAGGCACCTTTGGCGATGAAGCCAGAGCCTTTGTGGACTTTCTTGCAGAAAGCCATCAATCCTATTGGCAGATTCTGCCGTTATGTCAGACATCATTCGGCGATTCGCCATACCAGTCATTCTCAAGCTATGCCGGCAATCCTTATTTCATTGATCTTGACTATCTTTGCAGAGATGACCTGATTATGAGAGATGAGCTTGAAGGCATAGATTTTGGCGATAGGGAAGATTGTGTCGATTACGACAAGATCTATAAGGAAAGATATGCGATACTGCATATCTGTGCGGACAATTTCAAGGAAAACGATGAGTACTGCTCATTCCTGAAGAATAATCATTGGCTAGAAGAATACAGCCTGTTCATGGCTCTTAAGGATCATTTCAAGGGCTGCGATTGGGCGAATTGGCCTAAGGAATATAAATTTAGAGATCCAGATACGATTAGAGAGTTTGCAGAAAAGAATGCAGGAGAAATCAGATTCTGGAAAGTTGTACAGTTCTTGTTCTATAAGCAATGGTTCGACTTGAAAGATTATGCCAACCATAAAGGCATAAAGATCATTGGAGACTGTCCAATATATGTGGCCTATGATTCGATCGATGTCTGGAGCAGACCTGAACTTTTTGAGCTTGATGATGACAGAAAGCCGAAAAGGGTTGCCGGATGTCCGCCTGATGCCTTTTCGCCGGTAGGACAGCTTTGGGGCAATCCTCTATATGACTGGAAAATGCACAAGAAGGATGGCTATGCTTGGTGGAAGGATAGAGTATCGTTTCTGTGCAAAGTATATGACCTGTTGAGAATCGATCATTTCAGGGGTATAGAAGCCTATTATGCCATTCCTTATGGCGATTTGGATGCAAGAAATGGCGAATGGGTGAAAGGTCCGGACATGAAGCTCATAAA
>CALFPO010000069.1 GCA_937919165.1 uncultured Bacillota bacterium
AAGATCTTGCGAATCGGCAGAGGTCATATCGTCCTCGAAGAGCCGCGAATCATTTATCTCCAAACATTATATGCATACCACATCATGGTATGCATATAGCCGGCAGGAACAATACATTTTCCGTACAAGTACTCTATGGTTTTGTAGTATAAGCAATCTCAGCTACGCTCTTGACGGCTTCTTGATCACTTACTCCAATCGTAGTTCTCTTTGTCTTTAGGAGTGAATACGGCATTATATTCGCCTACGGACGTCGGTCCTTCAATCTCCGTAGATTCCGAATGCCATACCGGGGTATAATCCCCTGTCATCTCCGGAATTTCAGGAAAGGCACCGCCCGTTACTTCTTTCAATTCATCCTCACTCAGTTCAGCGAGCTTTGTATTCAAGGTCTTAACCTCGTTCTTGAGAGCATTCAATTCTTCTTTGTTCTTCATAAGGCATATCTCCACTAATATACTGATACTGTTTTATACGAACCACAAACAGCAACAGCTAATCCGTTCCAAGACTGGCTGCTTTAGAAACTCTGTTACACTCCGATGCACAGAAAAAACAGATTAATCTTTTTTGTAAAAAACCAGTGTCAGTCTCTCATTGATCACTTCTGTTTTTCCGGTTTGACGGTAACCCATTTTCTCATACAAATGGCAATTCCCGGGTTCCTGCAAAATGGTATCCAGTTCCCAATTACCGTTGCCATGTATTTCTTCTGCCTTGATCATTGCAGATTGTGCATACTTCCTATTCCGATATTCCGGAAGAATGAATATCGGCGAGATCCTTTTGGGCTCATCCACAGTATTCTTATCAACAACTCGTATGGCTCCGACGGTAACGCCGCCGTCCTGAATGAAGTAATAATACGTGAAAGGCTGATTCAGTCTTGCTACTATCTTCTCAACTTTTTCAGTCGCAGGGCTTGTCTCTGTATCCTGATATCTCTCATACAGTTCAGCAAATGATCTGACCTGCATTTCCCACAGGCTTTCTGCTTCTTCTAAACCTATTCTTACCAGCTCCACTGCCATCCTGTATCTCCAAAATGCGAGATATGTTGATCAATAATCCCAGTGCTTCATCAAGCTCAGGCTTTAACATTTAACCTGTACGGATACAACTCCATAAAACCGGCGATGTTGAAATCCTTATGCACAACGCCTGACGGTGTTTTGTTCCTGGAAATCCAACTGTTGGTTGAAGGATTTACGGAAAAGGCTTCTGATGTATAACCCAATCCGCTTGAACTGCTGTAAACATATACTACATTATCCGTATTCTGCGCAGCTGAATAATAGTAACCGGGCTCTAATGAAGAATAGGTTTCAAATGTAATCCCGTTCTCCGGAATCGTTCCTGATCCGCCGCCGTTAATGTTCTCTAACATCTCATCTTTTAATTCGTTAATCTCGGACATAATGTTTCCTCCTTTAACATGTTGATAAAAGGCCTGGTTTCTCTCTATATAGATAATAGTTTATACGAATCAAACCTGCAAATAACTACAGCCTGTTGATCACAATTCTCATTTTCTTTCTGATCAGCTTAACGTAAAAGCAGACACGTTCTCAAAAAGGTAAACACTTATGTGCCATAAAGCCGGCTTTGATAATATGCTTATCCGCCTCAGATTCTCGTTAACTCAGGGGAATTGCAATTTCCTGAATTTATGCGCAGCTAAGAAATCTCATTAAGCATCTTCCTGAATAAAGGCATTATGTTCATATCAGGCTCATTATCTCCGTGCAGTTCCTTCATAGCTTGAGATAATACCAATTTTCTATCCTTCAAATCTTTAGCAAGACGTTCATAATCTATATCCACATTCTCAAGCGGATGCACAAGCAATCTGTTTACCATTGCTTCCATATCATCCAGATAGCTATTCAAGAATCTTTCTGACTCGCTGACAAATTCGTCATAGTTCATTACATGGAAGCCGGAAGGCGATGTCCATCTGCCATCCGTGTCATCGCTCACCCAGATGATCTTGATCATGCTTTCACAACGGATGAAAAATATATTCGGACCGTCGATCAAGTGCATCGAATCGATGCCGCGCAATCCAAACACGTCATAAAGAGTACAGAATTCATTAAAATAAAAGTCATCGTAAGAATCGTCGTCATCATCTTCATGAAGTTCTTTCCACTTGAATATCATATCAATGAACTTCTCCGCCACTTCATAGATTTCACGCGGAACCGATCGTGAGATCATTTGAAATACATAAGAAAAATCCTGAACAAATCTTTCTAACTGATAGTCATTATAACGAGTCTTATCATCATCTAAAGTCATGTGCTCAGTGGTATATTCATATATACAACCATCATCAGTTTCGATCCATAACAAGCCATCGGACAGTCCGAACCAATGTAAAGAATTTCCCCAGGGCAGGATATCTTCAGGCTTTTTCAGAATATGATTAATTCGGAACACGACTCTCTCACCTTTCCTTTAACCTGCATGATCAAGAATATCAGTTCTTGTCATTCTTACTTTTCTGCATCCATAATAGATCGTACCATCTATCGAATTTCTTCCCTACTTTAATCATGTGCGCGACCTCTTTATATCCCATCTTCTTATGGAACTCGTAGTTGTTATGCGTAAGGCACGTAACTCCCGATAACTCTCATGCCACCAAATACAGTATCCCCACCGTCCTTTGGATTTGGCATATTGCCGGTTATAAAGATCAGTATATGGTTATAGTTGATCCGTTCTGAGAATTACAACGCCTGCTTTGCTTCAAGTGTGAAGTAAACAATCAGGCAATATTCGATGCCATCCTGAGACAGCAGAGCTCATGGAGACAGGGAACCCATGATACCAAGGGCAGAAGCGAAGTATCAGGCGGCGGCAAGAAGCCATTCCGTCAGAAGGGTACCGGTAGAGCTAGACAGGGTAGTTCACGTGCTGTTCAGTACAGACACGGCGGAATCGCCTTCGGTCCTACTCCTAGATCGCATACCTTCAAGCTCAACAGAAAAGTCAGAAGACTTGCGCTCAGATCTGGCCTGACTCTCAAGGCTGAAAGCGAGAACCTGATCGTTGTCGAGAACCTCGAGATGAAGGAAGCAAAGACCAAGAACTTCACAAAGGTATTGAAGGATCTGGGTATCGAAAGAAAGGCTATGTTCGTTGTTGATATCGATGAAGACTTCGACAATGCATACCTGAGCATGAGAAACTTGCAGAACGTCGTAATGACAACTGTTGAAGGCGTAAATATCTATGATATTCAGAACGCCAACAAGCTCGTCCTCACAAAGACAGCTGCTGAAAAGCTTGGGGAGGTATTAGGTAATGAGTAACGCTAGAGACATTATTATTCGTCCTCTTGTAACTGAAAAGACCATCAAATCTGAAGAAGCCAACAATACTGTCGTATTCGAAGTAAAAAGAGGCACAAACAAGATTCAGATCAAGCAGGCAATTGAGGAAATCTTCAATGTCAAGGTTGAATCAGTGAATGTAGTAAACCAGAAGCCTAGAACAAAGCGCATGGGCAAGTATGTCGGCAAGACAAACTTCGTCAAGAAAGCCTATATCACACTTAAGGAAGGCTCTAAGATCGAAATCTTGGCTGACAAGTAATCAAGAAACAACTATCGGAAGAAATATGCTATTTCCGGATAAAATGCATAGGGAGGAAGAAAGAAGAATATGGCTATAAAGAAATATAAGCCAACGACTCCTGGTAGACGTGGCATGACCACCCTCACATTCGAAGAGATCACAAAGAAGACTCCAGAAAAGAGCCTGACCGTCTCTAAGATGAGAACTGGTGGCCGCAACAACACAGGAAGAATCACAAGCAGACATATCGGTGGTGGACATAGACAGTTATACAGAATCATCGATTTCAAGAGAAACAAGGACAATATCCCAGCAACTGTTAAGGCAATCGAATACGATCCAAACAGAAATGCAAACATCGCATTGCTCTGCTACGCAGACGGCGAAAAGAGATATATCCTTGCACCAAAAGACCTCAACGTAGGCATGACTGTCGTATCAGGCGAGAAGGCAGATATCAAGGTCGGCAACTGCTGCGAACTGAGAAACATGCCTGAAGGTACAATCGTACACAACGTTGAACTGAAGCCTGGTAAGGGCGGCCAGATGGCAAGAGCTGCTGGCGCTAGCGCACAGATCCTGGCAATCGAAGACAAGTATGTAACAATCAGACTTGCTTCAACAGAAATGAGAAAAGTATTGGGCAACTGCCGTGCCACAATCGGTACAGTAGGCAACGAAGACTACTCGCTGATCAACTGGGGCAAGGCAGGCAGAAACCGTTGGAAGGGCATCCGTCCACAGTCTAGAGGTTCCGTTATGAACCCTGTAGATCACCCTCATGGTGGTGGTGAAGGCAGAACGCCAATCGGACGTAAGTCGCCTATGACTCCATGGGGCAAGAAGGCCATGGGTGTCAAGACCAGAAAACACAAGAAAGCTTCTAACGATCTGATCGTAAGAAGAAAGAATGATAAGTAGGAAAGGGGAAGGAAAAGATGAGTCGTAGTTTAAAGAAGGGTCCATTCGTTGATGAATACCTGATGAAAAAAGTAGAAGCACTCAATGCCGCTGGTAAAAAAGAAGTTATCAAGACATGGTCAAGAAGATCTACTATCTTCCCTGCATTCGTTGAGCACACCTTCGCTGTGTACAACGGTAAGGAACATGTTCCAGTATATGTAACCGAAGATATGGTTGGACATAAGCTGGGCGAATTCGTAGCTACAAGAAAGTTCGGCGGCCACGGCACTAAGGCTGACGACAAGAAAGCGTAGGAGGTTAATATGGCAAGAGCTAAAAAAGAAGAAGTCAAAGAAACAGTTAAGCCTGAAATCACCGACGTAAAGGCTACAGCCAAGACAGTTCGCGTAAGCGCAAGAAAAGCTAGACTTGTGCTTGATCTGATCAGAGGCAAGGATGTAAAGGAAGCATTAGGCATCTGCAAGCTGCTGCCTAACTATGCAGCAGAAGTTACATACAAGGTTGTAAAGAGTGCCGCAGCCAATGCCACAAACAACAACCATATGGATGCAGATAAGCTCTATGTTAAGGAATGCTACGCCAACGAAGGCATCACGATGAAGAGATACATGCCTCGTGCAAAAGGTTCAGCATCACCTATTATGAAGAGAACTAGCCACATCACCGTGGTAGTTACAGAAAGATAAGGAGGAAGACAATGGGTCAGAAAGTAAGTCCAATAGGATTAAGAGTCGGTGTCATCCGTGATTGGGAATCCAGATGGTACGCTGAAAAAGAATATGGCGATTTATTGCTGGAAGACGTTAACGTTCGTAAGCTTATCTTCAAGGAATGCGCTGATTGTCTAGTATCGCGCGTCGAGATCGAGAGAAGCAAGAACCGTGTCAACCTCATCATCAGAACAGCTCGTCCAGGCATGTTCATCGGCCAGGATGGCTCAAAGATCGAAGATCTTAAGAAGAAGCTCACCAAGCTCACCAAGGGCAAGGAAATCAACATCAACATCGTTGAAGTTGCTAACCCTGATCTGGATGCAAGACTTGTAGCCCTCAAGATCGTCAAGATGCTTGAAGAGAGACAGTCATTCCGTACAGCTCAGAAGAAAGCTATCCAGCAGACTATGAGAGCTGGCGCAAAGGGCATCAAGACTTCCATCGGCGGAAGACTTGGCGGCGCTGATATCGCCAGAAGCGAAGGCTATTCCGAGGGTTCGGTATCTCTGCATACGCTGAGATCTGATATCGACTATGCTTGGGAAGAAGCTATGACAGCTTATGGCAAGCTTGGTGTTAAGGTTTGGATCTGCCGCGGCGAAGTATTGCCAGGCGAAATGGTCAAGGAACCTGAAAAACCAAAGACAATGGGAAACAGGCCAAGAAGAGACAGAAGAGACAACAGAAGATTCGATGGTCCTAGACCTGAGAACAAGGAAACTGCTCCTGTAGCTGCAGAGGCTGCTCCTGTTGAAGAAGTTAAGAAGGAGGATGCTGAATAATTATGTTGATGCCAAAAAGAACAAAATATCGTCGTCCTCATCGTTTGAGTTACGAAGGTAAGTCAAAGGCCGGTCGCGAAATCGCATTCGGTGAATACGGTCTGGTTGCTATGGAAGGCGGATATGTTTCATCAAATCAGATCGAAGCAGCCCGTGTTGCCATGACAAGATACATGAACCGTGGTGGTCAGGTATGGATCAAGATCTTCCCTCAGCTGGCTATCACAAAGAAACCTCTGGAAGTGCGTATGGGTTCAGGTAAAGGTGCTCCAGAAGGTTGGGTAGCAGTTGTGCAAAGAGGCAGAGTAATGTTCGAGGTTGGTGGCGTTGATGAAGCCACTGCCAGAGAGGCTCTCCGTCTTGGTGCCAACAAGCTCCCTATCAAGGCTAAATTTATACAGAAAGGTGAATAGTTATGAACATCAAGGAAATTAGAGATAAGTCATCTGACGAACTGAAGAAGTCATTAGACGAATGCAAAGTCGAACTATTCGACCTCAGATTCCAGAGAGCTACAGGCTCAATCGAGAATCCAATGCGTATCAGAGAACTCAAGAAGTCAATTGCGAGAATCTTGACTGTCTTGAAGGAAAGAGAAAGTGAAGTAAAGGAGGGCTAGATAAATGGAAAGAACTAATAGAAGAACTTTAACTGGTGTCGTTACTTCAGATAAGATGGACAAGACAATCGTCGTAGCCATCAACGAGAAGAAAAGCCATCCTTTATATAACAAGGGAAGTAAATTCACTAGAAAATTCAAGGCTCATGACGAAAACAACGAAGCTCATGTAGGCGACACTGTTGAAATCATGGAAACCAGACAGCTTTCTAAGGAAGTGCATTTCCGTCTGGTTAAGGTAGTAGAAAAGGCCGTAATTCTATAGGAGGTAAAAGTATGATTAGTAATGAGACAAGACTGAAAGTTGCTGACAACACTGGCGCCAAAGAATTACTGGTAATCCGCTGCTTGGGTGGCTCAAGAAGAAAGTATGCCAACATCGGTGATGTTGTTGTCTGCTCAGTAAAGGACGCAACACCTGGTGGAACCGCCAAGAAGGGTCAGGTTGTAAAGGCCGTAGTAGTAAGAACAAAGTATGGTCTGAGAAGAGAGAATGGTTCATTCATCAAATTCGACGACAATGCTGCTGTTATCATCAAGGATGACAATACTCCACTCGGAACACGTATCTTTGGGCCAGTGGCAAGAGAGCTCCGTGATAAGGATTACATGAAGATCGTATCCTTAGCACCGGAAGTACTGTAGGAGGTAACTTATGAAGATCAAAAAAGGTGACAAAGTCAAAGTTATCGCTGGCGACGACAAGGGCGTAGTTGGCGAGGTAGTAGCTGTATTGCCAAGATCGAATAGAGTTATCGTTGAAGGCGTCAACGTATGCAAGAAGCATGCAAAGCCTTCAAACGCTAATCCTGATGGTGGCATCATCGATAAGGAAATGCCTATCAACGCTTCTAACGTAAAATTGGCTGATGCCAAGGATACCAAGAAGAAGAAGGCAACAAAGAAGGCTGTAAAGGGGGATAAGAAATAATGAACCGTTTACAAGAGAAGTACATCAAAGAAGTAAGAGAAACTCTTATCAAGAAACACAATTATTCTTCTAGCATGGAATGCCCAAAGGTCGTAAAGATCGTCATCAACATGGGCGTAGGTGAAGCAGTATCTGAGCCAAAGCAGCTCGAAGATGCTGTAGCTGACCTGACAAACATCTCTGGACAGCACCCAGTAATCACCAAGGCTAAGAAGTCAATCGCCAACTTCAAACTGAGAGAAGGCACTCCAATCGGATGCAAGGTTACTCTTAGAGGCGAAAGAATGTATGAATTCCTGGATAAGCTGGTTAACGTATCCTTGCCAAGAGTTAGAGACTTCCGTGGCGTAAGCAACACTGCTTTCGACGGTAGAGGTAACTACACTCTGGGCATCAAGGAACAGATCATCTTCCCAGAAATCGAATACGATAAGGTAAGCAAGGTTCGTGGTATGGATATCGTTATCGTAACCACAGCCAAGACAAATGAAGAAGCCAAGGAACTGTTAGCTGAACTTGGCATGCCATTTGCGAAGTAGGAAAGGAGAACTCATGGCAAAGACATCAATGAAGGTTAAGGCACATCGTCCAGCTAAGTTCTCTACAAGAGCTTACACAAGATGTGAAAGATGTGGACGTCCACATTCTGTATTAAGAAAGTATAAGTTATGCCGTATCTGCTTCAGAGAGTTGGCTTACAAGGGCCAGATTCCTGGAGTAAAGAAGGCTAGCTGGTAAAGGAGGGTAAAATCAAATGAGTATGACAGATCCAATTGCGGATATGCTGACAAGAATCAGAAACGGTTTACATGCCGGTCATGATACAGTAGTTGTTCCTGCAAGCAAGATGAAAGTTGAAATTGCCCGTATCCTTAAGCAGGAAGGTTACATCAATGACTTTGCTGTTGAAGGCGAAGCTGCCAAAGATAAGGCAATCACAATTCAGCTGAAGTATGGACCAGACAAGCAGAAGGTCATCACTGGCCTCAAGAGAATCTCTAAACCTGGTCTTAGAGTTTATGCAAAGGGTGATAACGTTCCAAGAGTTCTTAATGGATTAGGTATTGCCATCATATCTACATCAAAAGGCTTGATGAGCGACCGCGATGCGCGCAAGGCACATCTGGGTGGCGAAGTCGTTGCCTATGTATGGTAATTATTAAGGAGAGATTAAATGTCACGTATCGGAAATAAAACGATTACCATTCCTGCCGGATGCGAAATCACTGTATCCGACAGCAATGAGGTGACGGTAAAGGGACCTAAGGGAACTTTATCACGTCAATTCAGTCCACTTGTAGAAATCAAAGTGGAAAACGGAGAAGTAAACTGCAAGAGAGCTAACGAAGAGAAGCACACCAAGCAGCTCCATGGCACAACCAGAGCCCTTATCAACAACATGATCGTCGGCTGCAACGAGACTTTCACTAAGACATTGGAGATCGTCGGCATCGGTTACAAAGCTGAAATGAGCGGCAAGGTGCTTAAGCTAAACTTAGGCTATTCTCATGAAATCAACTACGAGATCGAGGATGGAATCACTGTTGAGGTTCCAAACCCACAGACAATCGTAGTATCAGGCATCGACAAGCAGAGAGTCGGTGAAGTAGCAGCGGTAATCAGATCATACCGCAAGCCTGAACCTTACAAAGGCAAGGGTATCAGATATAAAGGTGAACACGTCGCTCATAAGGAAGGCAAGACGGCTGTTTCCGGATCATAGTGGGAAAGGAGTAAGAGAATGTATTCAAAAGAAGACAAAAACAAGAATCGTCAGAGAAGACATGAACGCATCAGAAACAAGATTTCTGGTACTGCAACTTGCCCACGTTTGAGCGTATTCCGTTCAAATGCCAATATTCATGCACAGGTTATCGATGATGAAAATGGCACAACACTGGTAAGTTGTTCATCAGTAGAAATGAAATTAGAAAATGGCGGTAATGTGGAAGC
Organism: uncultured Bacillota bacterium; assembly: GCA_937919165.1. Taxonomy (GTDB): domain Bacteria; phylum Bacillota_I; class Bacilli_A; order Erysipelotrichales; family Erysipelotrichaceae; genus Colivicinus. The sequence goes on from CALFPO010000069.1 coordinate 9,508, forward strand.
CGCTAAGACAGTTGGCACAGAGCTCGCAAAGAGAGCGCTTGAAAAGGGAATTGAAACTGTAGTATTCGACCGTGGTGGCTATGTATACCATGGACGTGTACAGGCATTGGCAGACGCAGCTAGAGAAGCTGGTCTCAAGTTCTAAGGAGTTATTGCATGGAAAATACAAATAAAGATAACAAGAAAGAATTCAGAAGACCTAACAGACGTTTCAATAGGGAAGAGAAAGAATTCGAAGAGCGTGTAGTTCAGATCAATCGTATTTCCAAGACTGTTAAGGGTGGTCGTAAGATGAGATTTGCGGCTATCGTAGTAGTCGGAGATAAGAAGGGTCGTGTAGGCTACGCAATCGGAAAAGCCAATGAAGTTCCTGATGCTATCAGAAAAGCATCTGAAGGTGCCAAGAAGAATGTCAAGAGAATTCCACTAGTAGATGGATACAGAACTATCCCTCATGCAACTACAGGCAGATACGGCGCTGGTGAAGTAGTGCTCAGACCAGCTGCTGAAGGTACTGGTATCGTTGCAGGTGGCGTAGTGCGTGCTATCCTCGAATTAGCAGGTGCAACCGATGTCATCACAAAGTGCGTTGGTTCGCGTACCCCAATCAACCAGGTACATGCTACCATGGCTGCTTTGACTGAACTGAAGACTGTCAATTCAGTAGCTAAGCTCCGTGGACTTAAGGTTGAAGAAGTACGATAGGAGGTGTGCTATGAACTTACATGAGATGAAATACAATGATGGTGCTAGACACACCACTAAGCGTTTAGGCAGAGGCCAGGGTTCTGGCCAGGGCAAGACAGCCGGTAAGGGCCATAAGGGCCAGAATGCCAGAAGCGGCGGCGGCGTTGCGATCGGTTTCGAAGGCGGACAGACTCCATTCTTCAAATCAATGCCTAAGAGAGGTTTCACAAACATCAATCGTCTGGAATATGCAGTCGTTAACCTTAGCGATCTGAATGGTTTCGATGAGGGAACTACAGTTACTCCAGAATTACTTAAGCAGGCCGGCATCATCAAGAAGACTCTTGATGGCGTAAAGATCCTTGGCAATGGCACATTAGAGAAGAAGCTCGACGTTAAGTGCAACAAGGTATCAAAGAGTGCTCAGGCAGCAATTGAAAAGGCAGGCGGAAAAGTAGAGGTGATCTAATGTTTAAAACATTCTTAGATTTCTTCAAAAACAAGGAAATACGCAAGAAGATATTCTTCACCCTGCTGATACTGTTCATCTATAGGCTTGGTTCAGCAATCCCTGCTCCAGGCATCAACAGTACCTATATCAAGCTGGGCGCAAACTCATTGCTTAATCTGATGAATATCTTGGGCGGCGGCTCCATTGAGCAGATGTCAATCTTCTCATTGGGTGTCGGCCCATACATCACTGCCAGCATCATCATTGAATTGCTGGCAATGGATATCATTCCTGCTTTGGCTGAGATGGCTAAATCTGGCAAGAAGGGCCGTCAGCAGATGGACCGCATCACCAGGTACCTTGGCGTGGCAATGGGCCTTTTCCAGGGCTACTTCATCGTCAAGCTCTTGTCTGACAGCTATCCAGGACTTGTAGATAATCCAGGATTTGTATCATATCTATATATTTCCGTAATCTTTACGGCAGGCACCATGTTCCTGATGTGGCTATCTGACCAGATAACCGCCAAGGGTGTCGGCAACGGAACCTCAATGATCATCTTTGCGGGTATCGTAGCCGATATGCCTAATACCTGGAGAACCGTTTATGACACCTTCATCGGTGAAGGCGCTACGAGCCCTCTAGGCATCGGCGGCTTTGTTGCCTACTGCATCATGTATGTGGCAATCATCGTTCTGGTTGTGCTCATGCAGATGGCTGAAAGAAGAATTCCTATTCAGCAGTCTTCATCAAGAGCTCTAAACAAGACCAAAGGCGATCTAAACCACATCCCATTGAAGATCAACTCGGCATCAGTTGTGCCAGTAATCTTCGCTTCTGCACTGATCCAGGGTCCACAGATCATTGCCTCTTGGGTTAACACCAAGGCATATGAGTGGCTGGCTAAAGTCTGCGACTTCACTAGCCCATGGTTCCTGTGCTTCTATGCAGTGCTGATCATATTGTTCACATTCTTCTATACGAATCTGACCATCGACCCTCAGAAGATGGCAGATGACCTGTCGAAGAATGGACAATACATTCCAGGTGTAAGACCTGGTACCGAAACCAAGAACCATGTATCAAAGGTACTCAATAGGATCACGGTTCTGGGTTCATTGCTGTTGACGTTCATCGCCATACTGCCATACGCTGTATCCAACCTTACTGGTCTGTCACAGCGTGCAGCTATCGGCGGCACTGGTATCATCATTGTTGTGGGTGTAGCAATGGATACAATAAAGCAGTTGAAAGGACAGTTGACATCAAAGCAATACAAGAGTTTTGTAGGAAAATAGGAGGGAACGCATGAATCTTCTCATTATCGGAGCTCCTGGTGCCGGAAAAGGCACAATGTCCAACAAGATCATCGACGACTTCGGGGTTGTCCATGTATCGACTGGGGATATGCTTAGAGCAGCTATTGCTGATAAGACGGCAGTAGGTCTCAAAGCCAAGGAGTTCATGGATAAAGGTGAACTTGTGCCCGACGACATCATTCACGACATCATCGTGGAAAGACTGTCGAAGGACGACATGAGAAACGGCTTCCTGTTCGATGGCTATCCAAGAACAGAGGTCCAGGCTCATGATCTCGACAAGATACTTGAGGAGGTCGGCATGAAGATTGACTCCGTAATCAATCTTGATATCGCCGATGAAGTGCTGATGAAAAGAATCACCGGCAGAAGGTCATGTCCCGAATGCGGAGCCATCTACAACATCTATTACCTGCCTCCAAAGAATGAAGGCAAATGCGATAGATGCGGCAGTGAGCTCAGCCAAAGAAGCGATGATACTTCTGAGTCCCTGACAACAAGGCTCAAGGAGTATCACAAGAATACAGAACCTGTTATTGCGCATTATGAAAAGATGGACTTAGTGAGAAACATCGACGCTGATCAGGATAGAGAGAATGTCTATGCTGATATAAAGTCTGTCTTGGAAGGTTTGAAATGATTTCGATCAAGTCTCAAAGAGAGATTGAGCTTATGGATAAGGCGGGTACCATCGTAGCCAGAGTCCATAAGAAAATGGCAGAAGTAGTCAAACCAGGCATTTCGACTCTGGAGCTCAACAGAATAGCTGAAGAGGTCATCAGAGCCAACGATGCCACTCCATCATTCAAGAACTATCAGGGATTTCCATGTGCCGTCTGCACGTCGATCAACGACATGCTGGTGCATGGAATTCCTGATCATACGATCCTGAAGGATGGAGACATCATTACCATCGATGTTGGTGCCTGCTACAAGGGATACCATGGCGATTCAGCCTGGACCTATGTGGTCGGACAGCTCAAGGACGAAAGGGTTGCCGAACTGCTTAAGGTCACGGAAGAAGCGCTGTATCTCGGTCTTGAACAGGTAAAGCCCGGAAATCACATCGGCGACATATCCAATGCGATCGAGACTTATGTCAAGGCACACGGATTCTCGCTTCCAAGTGAGTATACCGGACATGGTATTGGCAGAAGTGTTCATGAAGATCCATATGTTCCTAATGTAGGAAAGAAGGGAACGATGGAGCTTCTGAAGAAAGGCATGTGCATTGCGGTAGAGCCAATGGTCTTCATGGGTTCCGCCAGATGCTATACCCTGAACGACGGCTGGGGAGTGAAGAGTTACGATCATTCCTGGGCTGCCCACTATGAGCATACTGTGGCCATTACGGAGGATGGCTGCAAGATATTAACAACGGAGGAATAAACTATTTGGCAAAACAAGATGTCATCGAAATCGAAGGCAAGGTAGTCGATACATTGCCTGATGCAAAATTCAAGGTGGAATTGGAAAATGGTCACGAAATCCTGGCTCACGTTTCTGGTAAAATCCGTATGCATTACATCCGCATTTTACCAGGCGATAAAGTGACGGTAGAAATTTCACCCTATGATCTAACACGTGGGCGCATTACATTTAGACACAAGTAGTCTAGGAGGGAAAACATGAAAGTAAGACCATCTGTAAAACCAATTTGCGATAAGTGTCGTGTCATCAAACGTAAAGGTCGCGTAATGGTTATTTGTGAAAACCCTAAGCACAAACAAAGACAAGGTTAATTAAGGGAGGAAAAAATTAATGGCACGTATAGCTGGAGTTGACATCCCACGTGACAAGCGTGTGGTTGTCTCATTAACTTATATCTACGGTGTAGGTTTAACAACTGCTAAGAAAGTATTGGCTGAAAACGGCATCAGCGAAGATATCCGTGTAAAGGATCTTAGCGATGAGCAGGTCAATGCAATTCGTAAATCATTGGATAGCTACAAGCTGGAAGGCGATCTGAGAAGAGAGACTCAGCTTAACATCAAGCGCTTAATGGAAATCGCTTGCTACAGAGGAATCAGACACAGAAAGGGTCTGCCTGTAAGAGGTCAGAGAACTAAGACTAACGCTCGTACTCGCAAGGGACCACGTCGTACTGTAGCTAACAAGAAGAAGTAGGAGGATAAACAATGGCACAGAAAGCAAAAGTTGTACGTAAGAAACGTGTTAAGAAGAATATTGCCAGTGGCGTTGCACATGTCCACTCAACATTCAACAACACTATCGTTACGATTACCGATGAAGCAGGTAACGTTATATCTTGGTCTAGTGCTGGCGCATTAGGCTATAAAGGTTCAAGAAAGTCTACACCTTATGCTGCTCAAATGGTTGCTGAGGCTGCAGGCAAATCAGCTATGGATCACGGTATGAAGAAAGTTGAAGTTAACGTAAAAGGACCAGGTCCAGGAAGAGAAGCTGCTGTTAGATCATTAGCTGTAGCAGGCTTAAACATTACATCAATCAACGATGTAACACCAATTCCTCACAATGGATGCCGTCCACCTAAGAAACCTAGAGGTTAATAATTAGTTTCTAATTAATAATCTTTACATTTTATAGGAGGCAAGCATGCAAAAATTTGAAAGAGCAAAATTTGAAATTAGAGAAGAAAATAGTATTAGTTATAAATTTTATTGCAATGA
>CALFPO010000070.1 GCA_937919165.1 uncultured Bacillota bacterium
AACATCTCTAAGGAATGTTTCTACAGGATGTCCCTTTACAGGGTCGAGACTCTTAACTTCATAGAGCATCTTGTCTTCAAGTGAAAGATCGTACTTCTTCTTGGAATTGTTCTTTCTCTCTCTTGCATGTGCCTTTTCTCTGGCACGAGCGTCTTCGCGTTCTTCCTTTTCGAACTTCGCATAGTCAGCTCTTACCTCTTCAGGAAGCTCTTTAGCTGCGTTTTCCGGAAGACCTGCGAGAATTGCATCTATGTCGTCGAATGTAGCTTTTTCCTTGGTGTTGGACGCAACGCTTTCTTTAGCAGTTACTCTTACCTTGGCAAGCTTGGAACCTATTCCGAGAAATCCGCTTGATGACTCTTCGAGCACTTCGATCTCAACTTCGTCTCTTGTGAGCTTGAGATCTTTCAGCGCAAGTTCAACCGCAGTGTCTACATCGACTCCCCATTTCTCTGAAGATCTCATATATTTACTGAATTCCTTTCATTCTTGCTCTCTTCTTCCTTGCAAGCTCCTTCTCGGCTCTCTCCAGCAGTTTCTTCTTTTCTTTCTCTTCAGCAACCGGAATTTCTGAAACTTCACCATTATTGTCTGTTTCTTCAATAACAGGAACTTCTGAAGCTTCAACGTTCTTTCCTGTCTCTTCAGCAACAGGGGCTTCTTCCTTCTTTATCACTTTGATGAAAGGAGCTTTTGCTGTTTCTGCAGGAATCTCAGCAACAGCAGGCACTTCCTCTATGGCTTCCTTGCTGTCTTCAAGCTCTTCAAGTTCTGAATTGGCGCTTACCTCATCCTCAAACTGTCTTTCTTCATCAGACATTCTGAGTATGCGCCTGAAGATGCCGTTGAGCTTTCCTTTTGGCTTGATCTCAGACTCTATTTCTTCAGGCTGGGCCTCTTCCTCAGACTCATTGTCTATGCTTTCTTCAGCATTGGTGCTGATGATGCTTTCCTTGATTGCTTCTGGAAGCTCAGGTGCTGCAGGAATCTCAGGCTCTGCTGTCTTGATTGTCTCGACCTGTGGAGCTGTTTCTTGTGTTACATTATCTGCTTCTGCCTTTTCTATCGCTTCCTGGGAGATGATTATCTCGGCTGTAGTATCCTTAAGCTCATTTTCTGTTGGCTTTTCTTTCAGAGGATTGATGAGCTGGTCAAGGATCGGATCGAAGCTTGCCATCTCCTTCTGTTCATCAAGGCTGAGCTTCTCGATGTCATCCATCACATGCGAGTATGAAGAAGGGCGGCTATAAGAAAAAGTAGGCTCAGTCTTTGCGCTGAGCTGGATGTTTCTCGCTCTTCTGGATTTGGCTATCTTCAACGCTCTAGCATGGCGTTCTTCTGTACTGTTGAGCTTAATATCGTCTCTCATAAACCATTAAATATTATACTATAATACTGGCCATAAATGGTAAGATAATAATATGATTAAGCAGAGACTTGAACAACTCAGAACCCTTATGAAAAGGGAAGGAATCGATGTCTATTACTTCAATACATCCGACTATCATATGTCCGAATACGTGGCAGATTTCTTCCATACAATCGCCTATTTCTCGAACTTCAGCGGTTCGCTCGCAACGCTTCTGATCAGCCAGAAGCAGGCAGTTATCTTCGTTGACGGCAGATACCATCTGCAGGCCGACAAGCAATGTCTGCCATATGGCATAAAGGTCATGAAGCTTGGAACCAAGGGAGCCTTGGATCCGATAGAATACATCGAGAAGAACTATGCAAACAAGGTTGTAGGTCTGGATGGCAGACGTACTTCGATTGCTTTTGCCAATAAGCTTCTTGATAGGAACATCAAGATAAAGAATATCGATATCTACTCCGGAATCATCGAGAATCGTTCGCCGCTCAGCGACAGCAATGTCTATGAACTCGAAAACAAATACACAGGACTAAGCCGCAAGAAGAAGCTTTCTTTGGTCAGCTATTGCCTAGGCGACAAGGTCCATATCATAAACAATCTTGAAAGCATTGCCTATCTTCTGAACATGCGTGGCAACGACATCAGGAATACGCCAGTGTTCTATGCCTACCTCGTTCTGATGGATGGCAAGGCCAGACTGTTCATCAACAGAAGCCGTCTGACAGGAAGGATCATGAAGTCTCTTGAAGCTGATGATGTTGCGGTTGATGAATATGATGCATACTACGATTTCCTTTCGCATATCAAGAACAGACGCATAACTCTTGATGACAACAGAGTCAACTATGCAAGTTTCCTGAAGATCGAAAAGAACAATAGAATCAGCTTTGCGCGTTCGATTGTTGAGGACATGAAGGCCATCAAGAACAACGTCGAACAGAAGAATGCCCAGCAGGCTCACATATATGATGGCGTTGTGATGGTGAGGTTCCTGAAATGGCTTGACGAAGTCGACAAGAAGACCATCACCGAATACGATGCAGCAAGAAAGATCGATGAACTGAGAACAGACTATAAGGCAATCGATCAGAGCTTTAATTCCATCATCGCCTACAAGGAGAATGGTGCTGTTCTCCATTACAGCCCTGATCCAAAGAAGAGCAAGCGTCTTGACAACGAGGGCATGCTTTTGTTTGACACGGGCGGGCAATACTTTGAAGGAACGACCGATGTGACAAGAACGATAGCCCTTGGCGAAGTCACTCCAGAGATGAAGATGCACTATACGACAGTGCTGAAATCGCTGTTCAACCTGAGCGAAGTAACTTTCCTCAAGGGACTGTCAGGCAACCAGCTGGATATAATGGCTAGAAAGGATATCTGGGCTTTAGGCATCGACTATCGCTGCGGTACGGGCCATGGTGTAGGACATATGCTTTCTGTCCATGAGTTCCCGCCAAACATCAGATACGGCAAGACCGACAATGATTCCGAAAAGATCGAAATCAAGCCAGGCATGATATTCTCTGATGAGCCAGGCATCTATCTGGACAACAGATATGGCATCCGTCTTGAGAATATGCTTATATGCCAGAAGTATTGCGAAAACGAATATGGCACATTCCTGAAGTTCGATACCTTGACCCTTGTGCCATTTGATCTGAAGCTGATCGACAAGGACTATCTTGACGAAGCTACGATCAAGGCCTTGAACAGCTACCATGAGCGTGTGCGCACGACGTTGGCGCCTTATCTCAATGATGACGAGGTAAGATTCCTTAAAGAGAAGACTGAAAAGATATGAAGATAATAGGTTGGAATGTGAATGGCTTAAGAGCCGTAATGTCAAAGGGTTTTCTGATTCCTTTCATGAATGACGAAAAACCCGATATCATGGCTTTCCAGGAAACCAAGATGCAGGAAGATCAGCTGGACTTCAGTTTTGATGGCTATTTCCGCTACATGAATTCCGCTGAGAAGAAAGGCTATTCCGGCACCATGGTGCTGACCAAAGAAAAGCCTCTTAGCGTCAGCTATGACATCGAAGGCGATAACCATCCTAAAGAGGGAAGAGTCATCACCCTAGAATATGAAGATTTCTATTTCGTCTGTGCCTATGTGCCAAACTCCAAGGATGGACTCAAGCGTCTGGACTACCGCATGCATTGGGAAGATGATCTGAGAAAGCATCTGGTGAAGCTTGACGGCATCAAGCCTGTCATCTATACCGGCGATCTGAATGTGGCCCATAACGAGATCGACCTGAAGAACCCTGACGACAATCATTTCTCGGCAGGCTTCTCGGATGAGGAAAGAGGCAAGTTCACTGAATTGCTTGCATCGGGCTTCAAGGATACCTACAGGGAGCTCTACCCAGAGAATGTCAAATATTCCTGGTGGTCATATAGGACAAGAGCCAGAGAAAGGAATGCCGGCTGGAGAATCGACTACTTTGTGGTATCGAACCGTTTCATGGAAAACGTAAAGGACAGCCTGATCTACAACGAAATAGAGGGCAGCGACCACTGTCCAATCGGGCTGATCATATAGGAGGATCTTATGGATATCAGAGAATTTATCGAAAGCAATATCGAGAACATGAAGGCTGATCTTGGGAAGCTTGTTTCCTACAATTCAGTCGAAGCTGATGATGCCAAGCCATTTGGACTGGCTAATCAGAAGGTATTGGATGAAGCGCTGTCCATGATGAAGGACAAGGGACTTGAAACCAAGAATCTGGACTACTATTGCGGATATGGACAGGTTGGCGACAAAGGCAAGACCATCGGCATCCTGGCGCATCTTGATATTGTGCCAGCTGGCGAAGGCTGGAACAGTGATCCGTTCACGATGGTCGAGAAGGATGGCTTCCTCTATGGCCGTGGCGTTTCCGATGATAAGGGTGCAGCCATTGCGAGCCTTTATGCCATCAAGTATCTACTAGATGAGAAATATGAATTCAGGAACAAGGTCAGACTTATCCTTGGCTGCAACGAGGAAAGCGGTTCGGCATGCGTAAGGCATTATGTCGAGGTTGAAGGTGATGTCGACTGCGGATTCACGCCAGACGGAAACTTCCCTGGCATCTATGCCGAAAAGGGCATGATGGGCGGCAAGATCGTTGGCCACAACAGCAAGATCATCGACATCAAGGGCGGTGAAGCGCCTAATGTCGTATGCAAGAAATGTAACGCAAAACTGCCACTTAACAGCTTCGATCTTGACAGCTTCAACTCCTATCTGGATGAGAAGGATATGCAATACGATATCGCCATAGGCGATGTGATAGATGTAACAGTATATGGTGTTGCGGCTCATGCTTCAACTCCTGACTTAGGCAAGAATGCCTTCTCGCATATGATGGAAGCACTCTATGCCTCCAAGTTCGACGATTCCTTCGTCAGCTGGTTCCACAATTGGTTTGCCTTGACCAACCATGGCGAACTGCTTGGCTATGAGGACATCAAGGACGACATCAGCAATACTTCAATCAACTTTGGTCTGATCGGCAAGGATGGAAACGATGTATGCGCAAGCCTCGACATGCGTTTCCCTGTCAAGGCCAGCAAGGATGCTGTAATCGCACTGATGGACAAGTGCCATGAAGAAGAGAACGAATTTGTCATGTACAATGCCATCGATCCGCTCTATTTCGATCGCAATACGCCATTCATCAAGGCTCTCAAGAAGACCTATGAGGATGTCAGCGGCGACAAAGAGACAGAAATGGAAGCCATTGGCGGAGGCACCTATGCCAAGGCCATGCACAACATCATCGCTTTTGGCTGCGAATTCATCGGCGATGACAACCACATCCATGATGCCAATGAATGCCTGAACATCGAAAGCTTCAAGAAGCAGGTTGAGATGTATGTGGAAGCAATCAAGAATCTTGATCAGATAGAGGACTAAGGTCCTCTTTCTTTGTATCAATCGGCTATAATAAAAGCAGAGGAACAGAAATGAAAAACACGAAACTGGCGCTGATATACGACTTCGATAAGACCCTTTCGCCAAAGGATATGCAGGAATTCCATTACATCAAGACCCTGGGCTATGACAACCCAGCCGATTTCTGGAACGAATGCGATACCTTGGCCCATAAGCAGAACTGCGACTCCATCCTGGCCTATATGTATCTGATGGCCATGAAAGACAAGAATCTGACCAAGAGTCAGCTTGTGGATGAAGGAAAGTATGTCAAGCTATATAAAGGTGTCGAAACCTGGTTTGGACGCATCAACGAATATGGCAAGAAGCATCATGTGGATGTCGAACACTACATCATCTCTTCAGGCTTGACCGACATCATCATGGGTACGCCGATCGCCAAGGAGTTCAAGAAGGTCTATGCCTGCACATATGTTTATGCCGATGACGGCAAGGTCTTATGGCCTGCCAGAGTCGTCAACTATACCATGAAGACCCAATATCTCTTCAGGATCAACAAGGGCGTTCTGGAAGAGACCAACGATGAGGACCTAAACGGTTCGACTCCTGAATCGGAGAAGTACATCTCTCTTGAGAACATGATCTACTTCGGCGATGGAAGCACCGATGTTCCTAGCATGAAGGTCGTTCAGCAGAATGGCGGCACAACCATTGCAGTCTTCGGCGACGACAGCAAGAGAAACAAAGCCGAGACCTTATACAAGGAAAAGCGTGCCAGCTTTGCGGTCAAGGCCGACTATTCAAAGGACAGCAAGATCGAAAAGATCGTCAAAGGCATCATCGATTCATTGGAGATCAAGAACAAGCTGAAGGCATACAAGTAGATGAGCGATTATTCGTATTCCGATTTCAACATCAATGAACTCGGTTCTTTCTATGAAAAGGAAAGAACCGTTTTTAGAGTGTTTGCGCCCGACTTTGATGAGCTCTATCTTGTCTGCAACAGCGAAAGATACAGGATGGAGAAGAAGCATCATACCTTTGAGATCGTGCTTGAAGGAGACCGCGAAAGGCAACGCTATCATTATGAAAGAGCTGATGGCATAAGCTTCCGTGATCCCTTCTCCTACATGCGCGACCATGATGATTCCTATGTCTTGGACAAAGGCAAGTTCAACAAGGAGGTCGTCAAGCCTAAGGAATGCGAAGGTCTTTTCATCTATGAAATGAATGTGCGAGATTTCTCCATTTCTCCATCATTCCCTGGCAAGAGCCATGGGAAATTCGATGCGCTTGTCGAAAGCGGACTCAAGCTTCATGACTATTTCGTCTGTGGCTTGGACTATCTCAAGAACATAGGAATCAACTGCATCCAGCTGATGCCGGTATTCGACTACGATCTTGACCATAGCTCATACAACTGGGGCTATAATCCTCTATCTTACAACAGCGTCTATAGCGGCTACATAAGTGATAGTGAAGACTGTTACGCCTATGTCAATGAACCGAGAAGAACGGTGAATGAGCTTCATCGAAACGATATCAGGGTGAATCTTGATGTGGTATTCAACCATGTCTATGATTTCAGAAGCTTTGATATGGACAAGATGATTCCTGGACATGTCTTCCGCTATAAGGAAGATGGAAGCGTTGCGGAAGGAACATTCTGCGGCAATGAGATAAAAAGCGAAGATCCGTTCATGAGCGCCTATATTGTCGAGATGTGCAGAAGATACATAGAAATCTTTGATATCGATGGCTTGCGTCTTGACCTGATGGGCATCATGGATATCGATACAGTCAAGGCCATCAGGGATGAAGCCAGGAAGATGAAGAAGGATTTCATGGTGTATGGCGAAGGCTGGAACATGGGCGATGTCCTGGATGAAGATAGACGCGCCACGATAAAGAATGCTGCATCGCTAGAAAGCGTGATGATGTTCAATGACCAATATCGTGAGATCATCAGCGACTATGTCGCGGGCAACAATGTCGATATCGCCAAGGTCAAGGAAGCGATCAGCGCCTCTTCATATCTTGATGAAAGCCAGAGTCTAAACTACATCGAATGCCATGATGGCTATACCTTCTTCGATCGCCTCATCGTCTTCAAGAGCTTCTATCCGATCGGCGTCAATCTGAAAAGATGCCGTCTGGGTCTGGCTTTGACGATGATCTCAAGGGGCATGCCTTTTGTGCAGATGGGACAGGAGTTCTACCGCACCAAGAAGCTTTCCGACAATTCCTACAATCTTGACGATTCATACAACGAGATCGATTGGAACAGAAGAGTCGAATACAATTTAAGCTGCGATTACTTCAAAGCTTTGGTGAAGATAAGAAAAGACAACAAAGAGCTATGGGACAAGTATGCAAAGATAGAGTTCCATGAATTTGAACGCTGCCTGATATATGATATCGGTTCCCTTAGGATCTACATCAATCCAAGCGATGACGACTATCTTTGCGAAAGCGAAGAAGAGAACCATATCATCTTCAATGGCGAGGGAGAATGCGACTTCACCACCAAAACCATCGCTATTGAGGCCTGTTCGTTAGTTATCGGCAGGCGAGTTTGCTATAATTAAGTTAAGGCAACAATTGAGAGGACAACTCATGAAAAAGAATAATATGGTAGCAATGATACTTGCAGGAGGAAGAGGATCTAGGCTTTTTGACCTGACCAAGAAGGTTGCAAAGCCAGCCGTCCACTTCGGCGGCAAGTACCGCATTATTGATTTCGCTTTGTCCAACTGTGCGAACTCGCATATATCTACAGTTGGTGTGCTGGTGCAGTATGAATCGATATTACTTAGTTCATACAGTGCCAGAAGCTCTACCTGGGGTCTTGACCTGAAGGGTGGCGGCGTCTATGTGCTGTCGCCAAGAGAGAAGGATGAGACAGGCTTGGGTCTATACAATGGCACAGCAGATGCCATCTACCAGAACAGAGACTTCCTTGATCAGGAAGAGGCTGAGTATGTGCTGGTGCTTTCGGGTGACCATATCTACAAGATGGACTATGAGAAGATGCTCAAGGAACACATCAAGTCCAATGCTGAGGCCACCATTGCCGTCATCGAGGTTCCCAAGAAAGAAGCAAGCCGCTTTGGCATCATGAACACCGATAGCGATGACCGCATCATTGAATTCGAAGAGAAACCTAAGGAGCCTAAATCGAATCTGGCTTCAATGGGCGTATATATCTTCAACTACAAGACATTGAGAAAATACCTGAAGGATGATGCCAAGAATCCTGATTCTTCGCATGACTTCGGCAAGAACATCATCCCTTCATACCTTGAGAATGGCCTGAAGCTTCAGGCTTACCGCTTCAAGGGCTATTGGAAAGATGTGGGAACGGTCGATTCCTTATGGGAGGCCAATATGGATCTCTTGAACGATAATTCCCAGCTTGACCTGTTCGATCCGCAATGGAAGATCTATACCGATGACGCCAGCGCCATTCCGCAGTGCATCGGATCAAAGGCCAAGATCAGCAACGCTGTAATAACCCAAGGCGCCATCATCAATGGCGAAGTGAACCATTCGGTCATCTTCTCCGGCGCCAAGGTATCTGAAGGCGCAAAGATCACCGATACCGTGCTCATGAACAACGCTGTAGTGGGCAAGGGAGCCAAGCTCACAAGATGCCTGGTTGCGGATGATGTCAGGATTCCTGACAACATGACTCTAGGCAGCAAGTCGTCAAAGGAGATACTGCTGGTATCGAAAGCGCTGATAAGCAGAAAGGCTGGTGAGAACCATGAGTAAGGTTTTGGGACTTCTGAACTTCGAGCCTAACTATGTAAGAGTCAGAGGCTTAGAGGACTATCGTCCGATTTCGGCGACATCAATCTTTGGACGTTACCGTGTCACGGACTTCATGCTGTCGAACTTCACCAATTCAGGCATTGATTCGATCAAGGTCTTCTTCAAGAACAGACCACGTTCCATCGTGGAACATATTTCGCATACAAGCTACAACATCAACTCCAAGAAGGGCAAGATCCATATGCTGTTCGGCGAGCGCAACTTCAACAACGAGTACTACAACAACGATATCCAGGCCTTCAAGACCTATATGGAATTCGTTGATGTCGAGTCGCCATCATATGTGGTGATTGCGCCATCGCATTTCATCTTCAAGCAGGACTTCTCTGAACTGCTTGAGTATCATATATCTTCAGGAAACGATATAACCATGCTCTATCAGAGCTCAAGCACGACTGATGAGGAATATCTGATGTGCGATATCCTTTTGATCGATGAAGACAAGAGAGTTACATCTTTCCGCAAGAATCGTGGCAAATACAAGAATGGCAATGTCTCGCTAGAGACCTATGTCATGGACATCAACACCTTCAGACATCTGGTCGATGAGGCCAGCAAGATCTCGAGCCTCTATTCTCTGTCTGATATCGTATCCGACTATTCCAAGACCATGAAGGTCGGTGCCTACCAGCACCATGGATACTGCGCTTGCCTATCTACGCTTGAGGCCTACTATGATGCCAACATGAAGATCAGGAAAGAGAAGGAACTGACTAAGCTCATCAATGACGACTGGCCAATCTACACCATGACCAACGACTCATGTCCTACACTATATACGCCTAGCGCCAAGGTGACCGGTTCGATCATCGCCAACGGCTGTGAGATAGAAGGAACAGTCATCAACTCGGTTATCGCCCGTAACGTTGTCATCAAGAAAGGCGCTGTCGTCAAGGATTCGATCGTTCTGCCTGATACCTTGATCGATAAGAACGTGCATCTTGACTGTGCGGTTGTCGATAGATTGGCGATTGTTACCCATGTCAAGGAACTTGTCGGCAGCAAGGACAACCCTGTCTATGTCGACAGAGGAGACCGCATCTGATGATCAAGGTTCTCTTTGCGTCTTTTGAGTCGCTTCCTTTCATCAAGACCGGCGGACTGGCTGATGTCGTATATGCCTTGCCTAAGGCCCTGAACAAGGATGAGTTCGAGGTCAAGGTTGTCATGCCGATGTTTTCTTCCATCAAGCAGAAGTACTATGCCGGTATGACCTATATCGACCATATCTATGTCCATAGCGGATTCATAAATGAGGAAGCCAATATCTATTCGTACAATAATGAAGGCATCGAATATCTCTTTATCGAGAACAGTGCCTTCTTTGATCGTGACGGCATCTATGGCTATAACGATGATGCTGCCCGTTTTTCGTTCTACAATGTGGCGGTTCTGGAGATGATGATCAAGCTTGACTACTATCCTGACATCATCCATGAGCATGACTATCATGCCGCGGTATTGCCTGCCTTATGCAAGATAAGATACAACGCCATCGAATCGATCAGAAGGATCAAGCATATCTTCACGATCCACAATCTGGCCTATCAGGGCGAATATGACAAGCAGGTGCTTTTCGACCATCTGGCTTTCGACTATCGCTACTATGAGAATGGCGATCTGCGTTTCGATGACCATTGCAACATGATGAAGATCGGCATTGTCTTTGCCGACTACATAAGCACCGTATCTAAGACCTATGCCAAGGAGATCCAGACGCCAGAGTTCGGCAACAAGCTTGACGTCATGCTTAGATACCGCAAGGATGACCTCTATGGCATCGTCAATGGCATCGACACGGATTCCTTTGATCCGTCAAAGGATCCAAACATCGCCAAGAACTATTCGCTGCGCAACTATCTGGTCGGCAAGCGCGAAAACAAGAAAGCCTTGCAGGCAATGCTCGGATTGGAACAAAGAGAAGATGCTCTTTTGGTGGGCATGGTGTCTAGACTGACCTTCCAGAAGGGAGCCGACCTTATCATCGATGCTTTGAGCGATATGCTAAAAAGGGATATCCAGGTGGCCATATTGGGCACGGGAGAATCGAAGTATGAATATTCCTTCAAGATGCTGGAGGAAGGAAACAAGGGACGCTGCGTCTACTATTGCGGATACAATGAAGCGCTATCGCATGCCATGTATGCGGGACTGGATATGCTTCTGATGCCATCGCTGTTTGAACCATGCGGAATTTCGCAATTGATATCTATGCGCTATGGAACCTTGCCGCTAGTCAGAGAGACCGGCGGACTCAAGGATACCGTAACGCCGCTCAATGAATACACCAATGAAGGAAACGGCTTCTCCTTCGGTCCATACAATGCCATCGATTTCCTGAAGGTATTCGACTATGCCTATAGCCAATACAAGGATCATCCTGACAGATGGAAGAAGCTTGTAAGGAATGCCATGAAAGAGGATGTATCCTTCAGCAAGTCGGCCAAGGAATATGAAGAGCTATACAAGAAGGTTCTGAAATAATGAATTTCGATTATTTCTTTTCAGGTATCGACACCAGAGCCTATACATATATGGGTGCCCACAAGAAGGGCAAGGGAGTGGAGTTCTGCGTTTGGGCTCCACATGCCTTTAAGGTGGAAGTCTTCATGTCGCGTGATGACTTCAGGGTGTTCTATGAGCTTGAAAAGATCGACAATCGCGGCATCTGGTATCTGTTCATCGATGACTGCGAATGTCTTTATTCATATCGCTATCGCATCTATACCGGCAAGGACAAGTATGTCGAGAAGTCCGATCCGTATGCCTTCTATAGCGAAATGAGACCGGCCAATGCCTCCGTGATGTATGACTATGGTCAATATCGCTTCAGCGATGATGACTACATGGATAAAAGGCAGTTCTCTTATGACAATCCGCTCAATATCTATGAGGTCCACATCAACGGCTTCAGGCATGATGGAGAGCTTACGACCTACAGGCAGCTCAAGGAAGAGCTGATTCCTTATGTCAAGCAGATGGGCTATACCCATATCGAACTGATGCCAATCATGGAATATCCATTCGATGGTTCATGGGGATACCAGGCAACTGGCTTCTTTTCGGCTACCAGCCGCTATGGTACGCCATGGGACCTGATGGACTTCGTCAATGAATGCCATCTAAACAAGATCGGAGTTCTGCTTGATGTAGCGTATGTGCATTTTGCGACCGATGGCTATGGCCTAGAGAACTTCGATGGCAAGCCATGCTACGAATACAAGGACAAGAAGATTGCCAGATCGCAATGGGGATCATATCTGTTCGATCTGGGAAGCGGTCCAGTCATATCATATCTGATGTCATCGGCCAACTACTTCCTGAAGGAATGCCATTTCGACGGACTGAGGCTTGATGCCGTATCCAATATCATCTTCTTTGATGGCAACAGGGACAAGGGCGTCAACGAATCGGGACTGTCATTCATCAAGAGATTCAACTATTCGATCAAGAAAGAGAATCCTGACGTTATCCTCATTGCGGAAGATTCAACCGACTATCCTAAAGTAACGGTCGGCAGCGAATATGACGGACTGGGATTTGACTATAAATGGGATCTGGGATGGATGAACGATACGCTTGGATACTATGCGATGGATCCGGAATACCGTCAGTATCATCACAACCAGATAACCTTCTCGATGGCCTATTTCTATGCCGAGAAGTTCCTGCTGCCGCTGTCTCATGATGAGGTTGTCCATTCCAAGAAGACCATCGTCGATAAGATGTGGGGATCATATGAAGACAAGTTCTCTCAATGCCGCAATCTCTTCCTGTATATGTTTGCGCATCCAGGCAAGAAGCTTAATTTCTTGGGAAATGATATAGCGATGTTCAGGGAGTTCGATGAGACAAGGGAACTGGATTGGCATCTGCTGAAGTATCCGATTCATGACAGCTTCAATCGCTTCTTCCGTGATCTATGCCAGATATACAAGACCTACAAGGCTTTCTATACCAATGACTATAGTCCATCATCGTTCTGCTGGATCGATGCCGACAACTATAGACAGTCGATCTACAGCTTTGCCCGCTATGATGACGATTACTGTTTCATCGTTGTCCTGAACATGAAACCGATCTCCTATTCGGGATATAGGATTGGCGTACCGTTCAAAGGCACCTACACAGAACTGATCAATACCGAGAAGGATATCTACAATGGCTGCAATATGTGCAACTTCAAGCCGGTCAAGAGCAGAAAGATCTCTGCTCATGGCTTGAGCAATTCCATCAGCATCGATATTTTTCTGTATTTTTTCAATATCTGCCCCGATTTCCTGCGTTGAAACGGCAATCAGCAGTTTGTCCCCGGAATCCGATATATTAAAGTACCGTCCAATACCCGGTATATAAGGTTTTCCGAACTCAGTAATACGGATATCCGGGCAGCGTGCGGGTAAGTCCGCTCCGGACAGCCTGAGCGAATAGATCAGAGCATGTTCGTTGAATATTTTCTTTCGGTTCAGCTCTTCATTC
>CALFPO010000071.1 GCA_937919165.1 uncultured Bacillota bacterium
CAACATCCGTGTAACCGAGAATGGCGTTCATCGGCGTGCGGATATCGTGGGACATATTGAACAGGAACGCGGTCTTTGCACGGTTCGCAGCCTCGGCCGCATATCTGGCATCTTCCAGTTCCTGACGGGCCTTCATCTCCTGCCGGACTTCGTTATCCACATTCTTCATTCCCGCAACGACTCCGGTCGGATTCCCGGCCTCATCCCGGAGAAGGACAAAGCACAGCTGATAGTAGACATAGTCTCCGGACTTTGTCGCTATGCGGAAATTGACAATCTGGTTCCTGTTTTCACTGCCCGCCTGCAGAATCTTCTCTCTTCTCGTTTCTGCATAGAACATTTCTCTGTCATCCGGGTGCACAAAGCGAAGCATCAGATCCAGCTTTCGGCTGTAATGCTCCTCGTTTGCGGTCTCTTCATCGATAAGATCTGCCAGACGGTCCGTCAGACGGCCGTGAATCAGCACTCTGTCGCTGAGCTTGTCTTCATATGAAATCTCGACGATGGCAATGCTGTCGTACTCCGTTGCCAGAGCATGCATGTAGGCATTCTCACGCACCTCCTGTTCGACAGCAGCGGAGATATCCTTCACGTTTGTATAGGCAATCACATCTCCATCCTGGTTTCTTGTCATGATGATGCTGCGACGCAGCCAGGCATGGTCGCCAGAAAGCGTCTTGGCTTCATAGTCATGCGTTATCTCTGTTGTTCCTTTTTCGAAAGCCTCAAGCAGGCAAACTATATCCGTGCTGTTTATAAAATCCTCATGATTTGCAGTTACGTACTTTTCGTCACATGCCTTCTGATACTGGCTATATCCGCATGGAAGATCAAGCCCAATCATATCCTTGAGTTCAATCTCTTTTCCTTTATCATCCTTCCAGACGCCATAGTACAGTTCGTCTTTGCTCAGATTCGCCTCTAGGGCAATCATTGCATCAGAAAGAATGGCTTGCTTATAGTTGGACAGCTGGCTCGATGTTTCATCCTGTTCATCTCCCACAACATACACGTGCAAGACGCAGCTTCCAAGCAGACAGCCAAGCGCATAGAACGGCAATAGAGGATACCTCTCCTGGAACACGATGGCGACAAGCATGATCAGGCTGAAGAAGAATATGGCAAGATGCCGTTTCCTGCTTGTTCCTTCTGTCTTCAGCGAGTTGAGCAAAGTCACCAGGCTAGAGAATGCAAACATTGCAGTCTGTACCCACAGAGCAATATAGCGAACAAGTCCAGCCACATAGGCGTCGGTTTCATCGAACCAGAAGAAGCATGGATAGAAGAAATTGATGGTCAGGAAGATGATTTCCAGGACAAAGAAGCTTTGCCCAAACAGCTTGAAGAAACGGCCCTTCCAGTCCCTCATCTCCAGATAGTCTACGAAATATATGTAGAAGCAGACGATAATGAAAGACATCGCAACATAATAGATGGTGGTGTCGACAAATAGAAGCGAAATCCAGTTCAATCCTGCCAGAATGCCCCATAAGGCATCGGTTATGTAGTAGGCAAACACGGAAAGCATCAGCATACGATATATTCTGCCTGCCTTCTTTCCATTGCTGCTTTCAGGAATGAACATCGCCTTGTAGTTGATGATGAGCTGCACCGCAATTGCGATGAGTCCTATTACCGAATATAAGTAATCCTGCATTTTCCTATCTCTTTCTACAAATTGAGTTTCGCTCGCATCCGTATATTCTAATTATATATTTTTTGCATCCATGTATGGCATCGTGCTTATCAACATCACAAACATCGGCCTTTCTAAATCTTAGATAGTGAAGTCACGCATTCGACATGATCTGTGAATGGAAACATATCCACTGGCTGAATAGACGCAACTCTATACATCCTTGAAAGGTAGCTTAGATTATCCTTCAAGGTGATGGGATTGCACGAGACGTAGACGATTCTTTCCGGAGCGAGCCTGAAGATGCTGTCCATGAATTTCCTGTCAGCTCCGCTTCTTGGCGGATCCATGATGAGTGCATCGATATGAGCTTTCTCTTTCGCTGTTTTCTCCATGAACCTTCCCGCATCATCCAAGACGAATTCAATGTTCTTGACATCATTGTATCTGGCGTTGCTTATTGCATCCCTGATAGCCGATTCATTGCTTTCGACGCCAATTACCTTCTTTACATGGTCTGAAGCTACTATGCCGATAGTGCCGATTCCGCAATAGGCATCGATGATGGTCTGATTTCCCTTGAATTTGGCTGCCTTGATGGCTAAGCCATATAGGACTTCAGTCTGACGCTTGTTTACCTGATAGAAAGATGATGCCGAGATGCGGAAGCTCTTTCCGCAAAGCTCATCGATGATGCAACCCTTGCCATAGAGCGTAATGTTCCGATTGCCAAGGACCATCGATGAACGTCTGTTGTTGATATTCTGAACAATTGTCTTGACTTCAGGATTGAACCTGATGATATCATTCACCAGTTCATCTTTTCTGGAGATGACGCCGCTGCCTGTCACCAGCACAACCATATACTCGCCATTGCTTGTGCATCTGACAAGAATATGGCGCATGCAGCCTTTCATGGCTCTTTCGTCGAAGACGGATATTCTTAGACGCTTTATTGTTCTATATATCGAATCGATTATCTCATTGGCCTGCTGGTCGCAGATAAGGCAATTCTTGACCGGTACGATGGTATGGGTGCTTGTCACATAGTTGCCCATGACGATATTGCCATGCTCATCCTTTCCGAAAGTCACCTGTACCTTATTGCGGTAATGCAAAGGATCTTCCATGCCGATGATCGGCATGACCTTGCCAAAAGAAGACAGAAGCTTTTCAAGCTTCTGCTGTTTCATCGCAAGCTGCTTGTCATATGATATCCCCTGGTATTGACAACCGCCACAATACCTGGATACTTCACACTTTTCCATACATACAATGATAGAAAAGAAGACTGGATATTTCCAGTCTTCCTATACTTCATCATAGATTATCTGTGGTTTGCGCAATTCCTCTACCTTCTTGCGGATGAAAGGAACCATGGCGATCGTTATGATGGCCAATCCTCCCGCAAATCTCATGACATATTTGAAGGACCTGTAGCCCTTCCAGAATCTGCCAAGCACCTTGTCCAGAATAGCCAGAATCAAGGTTCCGATCAGAGAATAGAGAATGGTCTTCTTGTTCACGAGCTTCTTGAGCGGAAGGTTCGGGAACAGAATCTTGGCTGCGATGGTAATGACAGCCAGCGCTACAGCCGCCGTCACAAGCCAGCTGACTACAAACTGCAGAAGCGGTGCACCGGCAATGGTCCATAGTGGACTGAGCACGGCAATTACCGCGTTGCCGATAGCCCACAAAGGAACGCCTATGCAGGCCCTGATGCTTACAGGAACCTTCTCCAGCCATGCGAGCTTTGAATCGGGTGTCCTGGATTTATCGTAATCGATCTTGGTCAGATCTCTACGATCTTCATTAACGATATGATTGCCGACAAGATCCTTGGGATTGTCGAAGGTATTGCTAAGCAATACTCCAAGTGAAGCCACTGTCGCAATCGATACAGCAGCCATCTTCTTCTTTGCGTTTCTGTCTTTTGCCATTGATTTACCTCCACTACTGAATTTCTTCATGAATAATAACCAACGCTATAATTATTGAATATCTATAGACATTTATCAATACCGGAAGGATGCCCAGGCCATGATTACATGATATATTTCTTTGTTCTGAAGGCTACGCACTCTTCTGTGCATAGTCTTAATAGTTCATCCCTATTGACCCAACGGTAACCGACTGTCTCCTTGTCCTGAAGAACTATCGCGTCTTTATCCATATCGGTCACATATTCATATATCGCATAGTGCGTAGATTTTTCGCTATCGGTCTCTTTGGCAAGAAGCCTAAGCTCATTGGCCCTGATTCCGGTCTCCTCAAAGAGCTCTCTTCTTGCTGCTTCGATAGCAGTTTCCCCACGCTTGGCTGAACCGCCAGAAGTCAGTTCATAATACCCGCCATAGAGCTTCCTCAGATATCTTTTCATGACCAGATATTGGCCATCGACGTGTCTTACGATCACAAGGGAAACAAGATGGTAGCATCCTTCATCCAGCTTGTCGCCGCGAATAGCTGTCTTTCCTGTTTTATTGAAGTCGGCATCATATACATCCCATTCTTCATCGCTTCGATGGCTTTCGATCTGGGCAACCCTATGAGGCCTTCCCATCATGCCATAATATTTCTTCCATAGTCTTATGGAATGAAGCGGAATGATTACGCCATCGACCAGACGATAGTCATTGATCTCCTCTTTCTTGAGCGAACAGTCGTATTCCTTGCCATCAAGGCAGATGACGAAGCTTCCGATGAGGTCGATCTCCATGTCGTCTATTTCCAGCTGAAAGAAAAGGCGGCTGTTGAAATGAGGATCATATTTGGCTTCCACCAGCTTGCCGAGCCCTGCAAGGATGTCCCTGGCCCTGATTGCATCCTCGTTCATCACCATGAGATCAAGATCCCTGAAATCATCTAGGATATCGTTGAAATACAGAAGGCAGGATGAACCGACAGCCCAGCATATTCCATTGTCGTTCAGCGCTCTAGCGATCTTCAGAAGCGTAGCGAATTTCTTTTCCATTCCATTCATTTTCTTTTGCCTCCATGTTTCCTCTCTAGCGGCCAAAAAGCCAGCCATCCTGGGATTGGTTCAGGAAAGCATCAAGCTCATCCCTGAAGCCATCCT
>CALFPO010000072.1 GCA_937919165.1 uncultured Bacillota bacterium
CTCGGTTGATTTCTTTTCCTCGCCCTACTTAGATGTTTCAGTTCAGGCGGTTCCCTACATATACCTATTTATTCAGCATATGTTACACGATCTTCAATCGTGTGGGTTGCCCCATTCGGAGATCTGCGGATATAACGCTTGCTTACAACTCCCCGCAGCTTTTCGCAGTTAACCACGTCCTTCATCGGCTCCCAGTGCCAAGGCATTCCCCTTGCGCTCTTCTTAGCTTGACCTTTTTGGTCGTCGTCTTTCGACGACGATTATGTGATCCTCTTTGTTCTCATTCGACAAAATAAATAGTTTTGTTACCCTATTTCTTTCTAACATATACGGCTTTTCAAGACGGTCGCCGTATATGCCTATCTCTCGTTTGTCTTTTCTTTCTTTATTCAGTTTTCAAGGTACATACCCCGGTCTCTTTTGAAAACCGGATTTCAACATTCAACATCCGCTGAGTGCTGAAATCTGTCTTTCAAACACCTATTCACTTCTCCGAAAAAGTGGTGGGCTCAAATGGACTCGAACCTACTCCCGTAGAAGCTTATGTTCTCGCCCCTTTGTTCCCCTTTTTCGTTTTTCGAAAAAGTGGTGGGCTCAAATGGACTCGAACCATCGACCTCACGCTTATCAGGCGTGCGCTCTAACCACCTGAGCTATGAGCCCGTTTTGGTGGAGATTAGCGGGATCGAACCGCTGACCCCCTGCTTGCAAAGCAGGTGCTCTCCCAGCTGAGCTAATGCCCCAGGCAAATAAATGGTGGGCCTGATAAGACTTGAACTTGCGACCTCGCCCTTATCAGGGGCGCGCTCTAACCACCTGAGCTACAGGCCCACAACACACTAATCGTGCTTTATTATTTTACTTTATACTATCAATAATGTCAAATAGGTTTGAGAAAAAAAACATCATAAACAATGTGGTAAAATTACTAATATGAAAAAAGGGACAATTATGGCATCAATATTGGGCATTTTCCTGCTTCTTTGCGGCTTTACATTATATGAAAACAGCAATGAGGAATATGCTTTCAATATCAATGATCTCTATGACTACCATAAGGAATTCGATTCCAAAGAGATAGAGGTATGTGCCTCAAACGGCACCAAGACCTATATGGATTATAGGATGACGACCGTCAGGAGTTCGGCTCAGTACAAGTTTCTGAGAAATGAGTGTACGGTCGATGATGTCACAGGTTTCCTTTATGACAAGGATGGCTTCATTGCGGTGGCTTTGGGATCGTTCTATGGCACGATCGGCGATCGCTTCTATTTCACATTGGATAGCGGTGTTGTCTTGCCGCTAGTAAAGGGCGAAGAGAAGGCCGATGTAGATACCGACAGCAGAGGCTGCTACCATACGATCGATGACAGCATCATCGAATTCGTGATCGATGAGGACATCGCTTCAACCTTCTTCTGGAGCAATGACAATGGTTTGCCGCTTAACGGCAACTACAACAACTACCCATTGCTTGCGGGAGAGATCGTCAAGGTAGAAAAGGTTCTGGATACTAGACGCAAGGGATACTTCTCCCTTCATAGGACAAACGACTTCTATCCAGATATCTTCAATATATTCTCGTATGGCATTGGATACTAAGGTGCTTGTGATAGCTGGGCCTACAGCTGTAGGCAAGACAGACTTTGGCATAGACTGCGCCAAGGCTTTTGATGGTGAGATAATCTCTGGCGATTCGATCCAGATATATAGAGGATTGGATATAGGAAGCGGCAAGGCAACAAAGGAAGAACAGGCCAAGGCCAAGCACCATCTGCTTGACATCAAGGAACCTGATGAAGGATACAGCGTCAAGGAATTCCAGGAAAAGGGCAGAGAGCTGATAGATGAGATATCAGGCAAAGGAAAGCTTCCGATCATCGTGGGTGGAACAGGTCTATATATCAAGGCCTGCCTCTACGACTACCAGTTCATGGAAGAGAACGAGAAGGATGACCAATACGAAGATCTGAGCAATGAAGAGATCTATGAGATGCTGAAGGAAAGAGATCCCTTGGCGCTTGAGAAGATCCACGTGAATAACCGCAGAAGACTGATAAGAGCTCTCAACATCTATGAGAAGCATCATGAAGGCATCTCAGCCATCAAGGAAAGGCAGGAACATAAGCCGATATATGATGCCCTGATCATTGGCCTTGATGCAAGCAGAGAAGAGCTGTATAGACGCATCGATGAAAGAGTCGACAGGATGATCGAAAACGGACTGATCAAGGAGATAGAAGGTCTATTAGATAAAGGAATAGGCTTCGATAGCCAATGCATGCAAGGCATAGGATACAAGGAATTCAGAGAATACTTCTTAGGCGATACGAGCCTTGAGGAATGCATAGAGAAGGTAAAGATAAACAGCCGTCATTTTGCGAAGAGACAGTATACCTTCTTCAAGAATCAGTTGGATATCAAGTGGTTTACCGATAAGGAAAAGGCTCTGGAAGAGGTGAGACAATGGCTGATCTAAGCAGAGTTGAAGCATTGATAGGAAAAGACAATCTTGAGCTTCTTAAAGACAAGAAGGTCATGGTGTGCGGAGTAGGAGGTGTAGGCTCGTTTGTGGCTGAGGCTTTGGCCAGAAGCGGAGTTGGACATCTGACTCTGGTGGACTTTGATGTCGTGGAGAGCTCCAATCTCAATCGCCAGCTCATGAGCGAGAAAGACAATATCGGAAAGCCTAAGGTTGAGGCCATGAAAGAAAGACTAGAGAAGGTATCCGATTGTGATATCAAGACCATGGATGCCTTCATCGATGACAGATTCACGATCGATGATGATTATGATTATGTCGTCGACTGCATCGATACGCTTACCAGCAAGTTTATTCTGGTCAAGCTATGTCATGAAAAGGACATACCGATCATCTGTTCATTGGGCAGCGCCAAGCGCATAAATCCCGAAAACATCAGACATACAAGTCTGGACAAGACCAGAAATGATCCTTTAGCAAAGGCCTTCCGTGGCTTGGTCAAGAAGGAAGGATACAGAAAGAAGATCGATGTCGTATATGTCGATACGCCACCGATCAGAAACGGCAGCGAGATTCTTGGTTCTACGATGTTTGTGGCAGGTAGCGTAGGACTATATATAGCTTCAATAGTGTTCGAGAAACTGATGGAGGATAAGAAATGAAGTTCAGCGAATTCAAGTATGAAAGGCTTCAGTATGAAGATCTGAAGAAAGAGTATGAAGAGAAGATAGAGAGACTCAAGGCTTGTGATGAGCCAGGAAAGTTCATGGAGGTCTTTGAAGAGATCAACACCTTCAGAGGACATATCCATTCCATGACGACCATCTGCAGCATTCGTCACAACATCGACAACAGCGATGAGTTCTATGACAAGGAGAATGAATACTGGGACAACACCATGCCGCTTCTGCAGGCATATGAGGTTGCCTTGTCCAAGATTCTGCTGCAGTGTCCATTCAAGGATAAGCTCGATATCCCTAAGACCTACTATATGATTGCCGAGAATGCCATGAAGTCCTTCTCGCCAGCAATCATCGAAGATCTGCAGGAAGAGAATAGACTATCAAGCGAATATGGCAAGCTCAAAGCCAGCGCCAAGATCGAGCTTGATGGCCAGGTATACAATCTGGCTTCCATCGGCAAGCTGATGAGCGACAATGACCGCGAGACAAGAAAGAAGGCCTATGGCGCCTATGTGAATTTCTTTGCGGAGAACGAAGAGAAGTTCGATGAGATATACGATAAGCTCGTGAAGGTCAGAGACAGAATGGCCAAGAAGCTTGGCTATCCTAACTTCACGCCGCTTGGCTACATCAGGATGAATAGACTCGACTATGACGAGAAGATGGTTGAGAACTACCGCAATCAGGTCGTTGAATATATCGTGCCTATCGATGTGAAGCTCAGACAAAGACAGGCTAAGCGTATCGGTGTCGATGAGCTCAAGAGCTATGATCATGACTACAAGTTCAAGACCGGAAATCCTATGCCTCATGGCACCATGGATGAACTGGTTGATGCAGCGCTCAAGATGTATACCGAGATGTCTCCTGAGACAGGTGCGTTCTTCAAGATGATGGTTGAGCAGGAGCTCTTCGATCTGCCTACAAGACCAAACAAGGAGATGGGCGGCTATTGCACAGGCATCTATGACTACAAGGTTCCATTCATTTTCGCCAACGCCAACGGCACCAAGGGCGATGTGGATGTCTTGACCCATGAAGCAGGACATGCCTTCCAGGCTTACTGCACCTTCAAGAACATCAGCATTCCTGATATGTGCTTCCCAACCATGGAGTGTGCGGAGATCCATTCGATGTCCATGGAGTTCTTTGCGCATCCTTGGACCAAGCTCTTCTTCAAGGAAGATGATGTGAAATACCATTATGATCATATAAGCGAAGCGCTGATCTTCCTGCCATATGGATGTCTGGTCGATCATTTCCAGCACGAGGTATACAACCATCCAGAGATGACGCCAGAAGAGAGAAAGGCCTGCTTCAGAAGGCTAGAGAAGATCTATATCCCTGATGCCAGCTATGAAGACTATGAGGTCTTTGAGAAAGGTGGCTACTTCTATCGCCAGGGGCATATCTTCCAGTCGCCATTCTACTATATCGACTACACCCTGGCTCAGGTCTGCGCTCTGCAGTTCTATGTCAGAATGCTGAACAATGATCCAGATGCCTGGAAAGACTATGTCAAGATCTGTGGCTTAGGCGGAACCAAGACCTTCACCGAAATCGTCAAGGATGCAGGACTGAAGAATCCGTTTGAGGATGGATGCCTGGTTGAAGTAGCAGATATGATGTCAAAACAACTGGAGAAGATCGACGACAGCAATCTATAGAATATCGGCAATACCAATTCAGAAAGGAAACAATCATGGAAACAAATGAAGAAAACAAGACATTGAGTCTAGACGACAGCCAGCTTAAGAAAGCCTGTGGCGGAATCGAATCAGAATGCAAGTATTGGTTCAGAAAATACGATAGAGTCAATACCGTCGATCGAGATGTTTACCTCAAGATAGATGAAGATATAGACACCAACGAACTGTCGACAACTGTCCAGGTCCTGCAGGTCGCAAAAGGATCAGCTAAGCCTGATTTGGGCACAAGATTGACTCGTACCGTTCAGCAGCTATTGAATGCATATGAAAAGTACGGTGGCAATCTGAGCATGTACAAAGAGGGGTAGAAACTCCATCAATGTTTAACTGAAATTAACGGTTGATAGGTTTTTCAAAAACATAAATAAGCCAATAAATAAAGCATTTTATTAAAAAAAATAAAAAGGTTAGAATATTGCATTAGATTCTAACCTTCTTTTAATTCGATAAATCAAGATTTATCTATTTGTTTTCTTTTTATAAATATAGCCAACACAAGCAAATACAAAAGCAGGTAATACAAATTCAACTGCTCTTAATAGTATATTTACATAAAATGGTGCTGATGTGGTAATTGGATTGTAATTAGAATAATCAACAATTGTTAAAATAATAAATGCACATACCATCAATATAGAAATTAAACACAAATACTTATATACTTTTTTATTCATATATTCTCCACAAATTCTAATTTGATTATTTATATTATACAAAATAGCATAACTATAATTTTCATCAACCGATTCTTTCAGTTAAGCACTCCATCAATATTGATTGAAAAAAGCAGACAAAAGTGTTAATATACTTTTGCGTTGTGTCCACGTAGCTCAGCCGGATAGAGCATCCGCCTTCTAAGCGGACGGTCGAAGGTTCGAATCCCTCCGTGGACGCCACTTGTAAAATAAGCCTTCTTGCAAGGCTTTTTGTATAGCTTTTCGCACTTGTTTGGTAAAATTATATAGATGGAGGATGATCTATGAATACAGGCGAGATTATGAGCGATATCCTAGGGCTAATTGCAGGAATAGGCATATTTATGGTTGCGTGCGAGACTTTGAGCGAAAATCTGCAGGCAATCAGTTCCAGCAGGATGAAGGCACTCTTCTCCAAGGTTTCCGACAACAAGATCATAGGCGTCTGCATAGGTGCACTGACGACTATGCTTATACAGAGTTCAGGTGCGACAACCGTCATGCTGATGGGCTTTGTCAACACCAGCATCATCTCTCTTAACCAGGCTGCAACCATTCTGCTTGGCAGTGAAATCGGCACGACCCTTACAGGCCAGATCGTTGCGCTTGGCATGTTTGGCAAATCATCATTCTCTTTATCTACAGCTTTTGCAACCTTCATCGGCATCGGTGCTTTCATCAATCTTCTGGCCAAGAAGGACAAGACCAAGAGCATCGGCGGAATCATGATCGGTTTCGGCATGATCTTTGTCGGACTTAGCTCAATGAGCAATTCGATGGAAGGCTTCGCACAGCTTGATTCCTTGAAGACTTTCATCGCCAGCATCGATTCAACCGTACTTCTGATAATAATCGGCGCATTGATCACTGCGCTTATCCATAGCTCTTCAGCGATGACCTCTATTGCCATCACCATGATTGCGGCTGGACTCATTACGCTTGAACAGGGCATCTACATTACTCTTGGCGCCAATGTCGGAACATGTCTGACTGGTGCCTTGGCAGCCTTGACCAGCGGCATCAACGCTAAGCGAACATCACTCTTCCAATTGATCTTCAATGGCGGAGGCGTTGTGCTTCTGGCAATCTTCGATGCCATCATCAAGATGTCTACTGGCGGCAGATATTCGACAAGCCATTTCTTTGAGGCCGCTTTCCCAGGCGTTCCTTCGACTCAGCTTGCCATGTTCCATACGATCTTCAACATCGTTTCGGTAATGATTGCCTTGCCTATATCAAACCAGCTTGTTAAGCTCTGCGTGAAGTGCATCACCAAGGGCAACGAGGATGAAGAGAAGCCTCTGAAGCTCTACTTCTTCGATGAGAAGATGATGTCTACGCCATCGGTTGCTGTTGAGCAGATCAAGAACGAGATCATGAATATGGCAGAAATCGCCATCAACAACTTCAACAAATCAATCGATATGATCACGACACTTGACTTCAAGAAGAAGAAGAGCTTCGAGAACGATGAAGATGAGCTAGACTATCTGAACGCCACATTGGTGGAGATCATTACTAGACTTTCCCAGAAGATCAGCAACAGAAAGGACTACACTTTCCTTTCATCAACATACAGAGTGATATCCGATCTTGAAAGAATCGGCGACTATTCCGAGAACATCATCGAGTATGCCGAATACCTTGAGAAGCACAATCAGGTCTTCTCTGAAGTGGCCATCAAGGAAATCATGGATGTTAAGGATGTCATTAATAAGCTCTATGGCCTGACGATTGAGGTCTACAAGAAATACGACAAGAAGAAGATGAAGGATGCCTTCCAGCTTGAAGAGACAATCGATGAGTTGACCGAACTGATGGCAAGCAGCCACATTTCCCGCATGAACAACGGTGAATGCAGCGCTGAAGTGGGATCGCAGTATCTCCAGCTTTCCTCCGATCTTGAAAGAATCGGCGATCACCTGATAAACATCAACGATAACGATATAATTATTGTCAAATAGGAGAAACAGATGGACAGACTAGAATACAGCCTGAAATGTTTAGACGGAACATATTGTTTTTCATGTACATGGAATGATGAAGATCTGGAATATGAGGTAAAGACCGACATTGAGGTTCTCGAAAGCAAAAGCGGAACCATCAGGTCAAGAGCTTTCATAGAGGAGCTGAAGAAGACAAATATCGAAAGATGGGATAGATCCTATGAGGCATCAAACCCAATCGAGGATGGGACAGAATGGAAAGTCAAGGCCGTATTGGATGACATCGAATATGTATCGTATGGCGATGAGTCGTTCTATCCCTATGACTATGACCATCTTATTGCCGCGATTATTCTGTGCGATGAAAAGGCAGAATACTGTATGATATAGATAGTGAGGTAACTTATGTCTGATAATGAATACTTTGAAGAAGAAACAGTAGAAGAAGAATATGAAGAGAAGGGATCAGGGGCAGGAAAGATCATTCTGACGATCTTCATTACGATGCTTCTGACGTTGGCAGCATGTGCTGGTGCCTACTATTGGTTCATCTACCGTAAACAGCAGAACGAGAAGCCTGTAGAGCCTGAGCAGGAGATCGTGGTTGAAGAACCAAAGATCATCATGCCGGAACTCAGAGGCTTCAGCGTCGATCAGGCAGCCGATATTCTCGGCAATCTGGGACTTGATTTCTTCAAGGAAGACGCAATACTTGAATTCTCTGATTCCATCGCCGAAGGTCTGGTGACATCATGCGAACCATTGGCTGGAAGCACGGTCGACAAGAACGTCAAGATTGTCATCAAGGCATCAAAGGGCAAGGAGAACACTGAGCCTGAGCCAATCTCCACGCCAAAAGTCGACAAGACCGAAGACATCATCATCAAGGTGCTTGACAGCAATCTGCGCATCAGAGATTATCCGTCAACAACCGAAGGCAATAGAGTCGGAAAGGTAAACAAGAATACCGTGCTGACCGCTCATGAAGTATATGGCAGCGAAGGATATACCTGGTACCGCATTGCCGACAATGAATGGGTAGCTGATGATGGAACCTGGGTAAAGGAAATCGCCAGCAAGCCAAAAGACGGCAGCTTCACCATCAGGGTTATGGACTACAACATCAAGATCCGCAGCACTCCTGAGGTAAAGGAAGAGACCCGTACCGGCAGCCAAGTCAGCAAGAACACGATTCTTACTGCCTATGAGACAAAGACGGCAGACGGATACATGTGGTACCGCATCGGGGAGAACCAATGGATAGCCGATGATGGAACCTGGGTATCTATCGTCAAATAGCCATAATAGACAATCGAATCAACTAGCTCTGCACATGCAGGGCTTTTTTCATGACTCCAATGATGCGAGTACCAAAAATAAGCAAGCTGGATAGATGCTATAATGTAGATATGAAGAATTTTGAAGAAGGATTGATAAAGAGTCTGATATCCGTAGGCAAGGATCTGCTGGTCATAGCCATCATATTCGTTCTTGCGAGACTTGCGATGAATATCTTTACCAGAATAACGGGAAAGGCCATGAAGAAGGCCGACACCTATGGCGACAAAGAGAAGGGTCAGCAGCTCAAGACCTCGATGACGCTT
This sequence comes from uncultured Bacillota bacterium, assembly GCA_937919165.1. GTDB lineage: Bacteria > Bacillota_I > Bacilli_A > Erysipelotrichales > Erysipelotrichaceae > Colivicinus. Next base: position 9,120 of record CALFPO010000072.1, read on the forward strand.
ACCCACAGTGCCTATCGCTATGGCATATATGCTTTGGCCATCATCCTATGCCTTAAGCAGATAGGATTGGGCGATGAAGTATCAGGAGCAGTCGTGGCAGCCGGAATCGGCGGCTTGGTCATATCCCTTGGATCGCAATCGATAGTAAAGGATATGATTGCTGGACTGTTTCTGATGTTCGAAAGACAGTTCTATGTTGGAGACTATGTAAAGATTGGAGAATATGAGGGAACGGTTACCTCTATTGCCCTTAGGGTTCTGTATCTTGATTGTGCCGGAAAGAGAGTGATCATTCCTAATGGCGAGATTAAGGATGTCGTCAACTATTCCAGAGGAACATCTCTGGCCATCATTAACATTCCTGTATCCTATGAAGAGGATATCGATAAGGCCATCAAGGTAACTCAGACAGTTGTGGATAGATACTATGAAGAGAAGAAAGACATTCTTGTGGGCGACAAGCCGATCGTCAATGGAATAGCGGATTTCGGCAATGACTACGTTAAGCTGCAGGTTCTATTCAAGACCATGCCTCTTAAGCATTGGGAAGTCGAAAAAGGATTCAGATTGGCATTGAAGAAAGAATTCGACAAGAAGAAGATAAGATTCGGCTACCAGAAGGTTTTGATAAACAAGAAAAGCCAATAATGAAAAGTGCTCAGTCCATGGACTGAGCACTGTTTGTATAATGTTGTGTTTTGTTTAGCTTAGAGAGCTTTCAGCATATTGTAGAAGATGCTGTGAAGCTTTTCGGCATCTGCGGCATAGATTACCTCAGTATTGTAGATATCTTTCATCATGCCTCTTCTGTCGACAACCATCTGGCCATCAGACATGCCGCCTGAGATGTCGACATGGACGATATCCTTTCTCTTTTCGATGATGATCGATTCATCGATCAGCGGTGCAACAGCTACATAGTCATAGGCACAGCATGAATGTTCATCGCAATCGAAGAGGATGTTGCATCTGTCGATATAGCCCTGCAGCATCGATGATACGAAATCGCCGACAGGATTGTTGAGATCCTTGAACTTCTTGAGATCATCTTCAGTGTATGTTCCGCCCATCTCGCAAGGCTCGATTGGGCATACCAGACAATGGGCTCCAGATGTAAGCACGATTTCTGCTGCTTCGGGATCGTCATAGAAGTTGGCTTCGGCAACAGGCGTTCTGTTTCCGATATAGAGGCCTCCGCCCATGATGTATATTGTACCGATTTTATCGACGATAGAATGATCAAGCCTCAAGGCCATCGCAATGTTGGTGAGTGGTCCTACAGCGCAGATATCGATCTTATGGTCGCTGTTTTTCAGTGTTTCGATGATATATGTGCAGGCATGCTTGTCTTCAGGAGACTTCTTTGGAGCTGGCAGGTCGAAGGATTTCTGGTGGATCAGGATTTCTTCGCCATCCTTTACCATATGGATTCTTTCCATTAAAGTGTTGTAGTCTCTGCCTTTTATCAGAGTTCTTACCATCGCTTCCTTGCATCCAACATATACCGGAATATCCTTATTCAGCAGTTCGGTAACCTTCAGGGCATTGTCTGCAACGCATTCTACCGGCAGGTTGCCTCTTACGCAGGTGATTGCCTTGACGTCAACCTTGTCTGATAGAAGCAGGGCAATAAGCGCTATCGCATCATCGCAGCCGATATCGCAATCGAATATGACTTCTCTTTTTTCCATGTCTTTCTTCTTCCTTATATGATATATGCTTCTAGTATAGCAAAACATGCTGACGTTCACACTAGCCGATAACGCAATAAGTAGACAACCGATTCTTTCGTATTGAATCTATCTCACTAGAAAAGATTGCAGAAATTGTGATCTTTGCTCATAATCGATCGTATTCAATAAAAAAGAGATATTTAGTAGAATGAAAGAAAGAACAAGAGGAAACATAATATGAAAACAAAAGAAGAACTGAAAGAATTAAAAGAAGAATATGAAGCATTGAATAATAAGCTAAAGGAATTGACTGAGGATGAGCTTATGTTGGTGACAGGCGGCACAGAGTCTCCTTTCAATATTCCGGAAAACGAAGAAATATATAATCCTCATATTTATACTGAAGAAAAAGACAAGAACTTTTTTCTAGACTAAGCTTTATAGAAACAGCAAAAGATATCGTTATGCCTTAGCATCCATCAACTCATTTATTAGAGTGTTCTGATAAATGGGTTTTTTATTATACGAACAATATCCAAAACCCCTTTGAAATGATGAAAAGTATGTTATATTAATGGTGTAAACGCTGCCTCAATAGAGGTACTAGAGTGAATTGTCTTATTAATTCATATCAACGATGGTTGGCCAGCTAGATAGCTGGCTTATTTTATAAGGAGGGAAAATGAAAAAGTTCTACAACAGCAGGCCACGTCTTAGTGAAGACGGAAGTCTGGAACGTACGGGCCTAAAGATTGACGGCATTGCCAAGGGTGTGCTGATGCCTGGCGATCCTCATCGATGCGACATCATGTCCGAATTCTTCAAGGATCCAACATTCCTTGGCAGAAAAGGAACCTATTCTGCCTATCGAGGCAAGACCCCTGAAGGCGAGGACATTGCGGTAATGTCTTCAGGCATGGGATGCAATTGCGTATCTACAGCTTTAGAGGATCTCTCCTTTGCGGGAGCCAAGACAGTCATCCGTGTCGGAACGACAGGTGGCGTCATTCCTGGCACTTTGCCTGGCAAGATCATCATCGCTTCAGGTTGCGTAAGAGGCGAGGGAGCATCATATGAGCTTGTTCCACCTGAATATCCAGCTGTTGCCGATCCGTATGTCGTAAAGGCATTGGTGCAGGCGTGTGAAGATCTGGGTGAAGAGTATATTGTCGGAATGTATCGTTCTCATGATGCCTTCTATATCGAATCGAAGGCTGCCCATGAGGGACTAAGAGATAGAATGCAGAAGTGGATCGATATCGATGTCAAGGGCGTTGAGAACGAATCGGGAACCCTGTTCACCTTCGGACAGCTGCTGGGACTTAGATGCGGATGCATCTGTGTAACGACGGGATGCATGTTCGATGATTTAGATGAAGAAGGAAATGCGATCTATGCGATCTACCAGGATCCTGAATTCATGAAGTCAAGGATTGAAGCCATGACCAAGGTTGCGATCCGTGCAGTCGAGATACTCGAACAGGAGGGCCATGTAGAATGAAATACAAGAGCGTGCTGATGACACACCTGGATGGCGGAATGCACCATCTGGGAATCAAGAAGGAACATGTGGCAGAGAAGGTTGTCCTTATCCCTGACCCAATGAAGGTAGAGTATTATGCATCCTTCATGGATGATGCCAAGCTGATGGGCGATTATCGTGAATATGTCACTTATACAGGCACATACAAGGGCGAAAGATTGTCGATCATGTCCTGTGGCTTTGGCTGCATGCCTATGGCTATCGCCATCGAGGAGCTCAAGCATCTCGATGTTACAGAAGTCGTCAAGATCGATGAGAATGTCGCTATCCAGGATGACATCAAATGTGGCGAATACATCGTTGCCAAAGGTGCCGTAAGAGGCGAAGGAGCTTCGGTTGAATATATCGATATCTCTTATCCAGCTGTTGCGGATATGGATCTTCTGTCAAGAATCATCGTCAACGATGATGTCAAGATCGGCCTGTTCAGAAGCCATGACGTAGAGAATCTCGAGAGCCCTTACGCTCCTGATGGCATGAACCGCATCATGAAGTGGACCAACATGGGCGTCGATGTTGAAGATGCCGAGACCAGTTCAATGTTTATCGTTGGCGCATGTCTGAGAATGAAGACGGCTTCCATTTCGCTGATAAAGGAAAACTATATCACTGGCGAAAAGAAGGAAAACAGCAAAGAGGCCAAGAAGAGACTGTTCGAAATGGCCGCTGATGCTTTGATCAAGAAATAGATAAAGGAGCATTATGGATAAGTTCAAGGTTACATTATGTTGCCCATTTCCAAGAGAAGGATTTGCGGTAGGCAAGGGCGAACATGTCGCTAATGAGCTTGATGTTCTGGATGAATATCTGAGCGAAGCTGATGGCGATATCGTAGTATTTCCTGAAGGTTTCGTGATCGACTACCATCTTGATGAGGCTGTAGAGATCATCAAGAAACGCAAGAAATGGGTAGTCATGGGTGGACAGGACAGCGGCGAACATCAGAGCCTGTATACCCTGCTGGTAGATCCTGAAAAGGGCGTCATCTACAAGCATGTCAAGACAGCCCTGACAGTTGGCGATGTGAAGATCAACTGCATACAGGGCAAGGAGATCGGAGCAGTCGATACGCCTTTCTGCAAGATAGGTACCATTCTGTGCTATGAGATACATTTCCCAGAAGTATCAAGAATATGCGCCATTGAGGGAGCATCATTATTGATCAATACGATCGGTACCGGCATGTGGCATGAGCAGCAGTATGACGAATGGAATGCCGTAGCAAAGGCCAGAGCCATCGAGAATCGATGTTTCGTAGTTGGCTGCACACATTTCTGCGATCCTATTCCTATGATGTATGCCTATGACCCACATGGCCATTGCATGGGCATAGCCAGAGAGAAGAATGGCCTTATGACGGTAGAGATAGATCTAAGCAGAATAGATGAGAGAGATTTCATGAGGGATCGCAATCCCGGAGCATATAGAAAATTAAGCGAGGAGGAAAGATAATATGAGCTTTTTGATCAAGAATGCAGATATTGCGAATTTTGATGATCTTAGCACCAAGACCCAGGACATTTTGATTGAGGATGGCAGATTCAAGAAGATCGCCGACAAGATCGATCACAGCGAATGTCCTAAAGCGAGCGTAATTGACGCTCATAACATGCTGGCAGTACCAGGATTTGTGGATTGCCACTCGCATGCCTACCAGACATTCATCAAGGGACCTCTTGATGATCTGGTAATCACCGAATGGCTCGTCAAGCTGTTCAAGTTCGAAGATTCAATGTCTGAAGACGATATATACTATGCAACACTGCTATGTGCCTTGTCAGGACTCAGATTCGGTACGACAACCATCAACGAGATGAGCGGCTATTCATTTATGGATCCTACATTAAAGGCCTTTGAGGATGCAGGTGTCAGAGTTACCTTCGGTATCTCGACAACCGATGTGCCAGAGAATGACGTTACGCCAATCCTGAGCATTGAAGAAGCATTGAAGCAGACCGAAGAGGTTTATGCGAAAGCTCATGGCAGAAACAATGGCCTGATGAGAGCTTCGGTTGCTCCTGCAGGACTTCCAGCTGTTTCCAAGGAAATGGCACAGACCATGAAGAAGTGGGCAGATGAAAGAAACCTCATCTATCATACACACCTTGGCGAAGGCAAGATGGAGACCGAGAATGTCGCTAAGGTCTATGGCTTAGGCGGCGAAGCTGAAGCTTTGGAAGCTATCGGCGTTCTTGATGAACATACCCTTCTGGCGCACAGCATCTGGCTGAGCGATCATGAGCTTGACATCATCAAGGCTCACGGCGCCATTCCGGTTCATTGTCCTAACACCAACATGAAGATATCTGACGGTATTCCTAAGATCCACCAGATGCTGCAAAGAGGCATTCCGGTTGCGATGGGCTGCGATGGCGAAGCATCAAGCGGAACCAAGGACATGATCAGAGAAGGCAAGGCTGGCTCATATCTGCAGAAGGCCATCACCCTTGATCCAACCGCCATGTCTGCCGGAACAACCTTCAAGATGATGACCATCAATGGCGCAAAGGCCCTGATGTATGATGACCTTGGACTGATCAAGGAAGGCTATCAGGCTGATATGTCATTGATCAATATGGAAGACGATCTTTCATTGACCGATAGAGATCATAGAATCGGCAACCTGCTCTATGCCGGAACTGGCCATGCAGTCGATACCGTATTCTGCGCCGGACAACTGAAGGTCAGAAACAAGAAGATCCAGGGCTTTGATGAACAATATATCATCAATAAGTGCAACGATATGATTCGTAAGCTTAACATAAAGGCTGGCTACATAAAGGAGGACTAATAGATGCCTGTAAGAGAAAAGAAATATACTGACAAAGACGGCAACCTGTATTTCACAGGTTTAAAGGAAGGCGACATCGCTGAAACCGTCTTGATGCCAGGCGATCTCAAGAGATCAAAGATCATTGCAGACTGCTTCAAGGAAAACCATTTCGTTAAGGGACAAAGAACCTACTACACCTATACCGGTGTTACCCAGAACGATACGCCAATCTCTGTCGTGTCATCTGGCATGGGCCCTTTGGCTGTAAGTACTGTCGCTGAAGAGTGCTCGCAGATCGGCATGAAGAACCTGATCCGTGTCGGAACAGGCGCTGCCCTTCTGACTGATTATCAGCCAGGACGCATCATCATCGCTACAGGATGCGTAAGAGGCGATGGCAACTCATATGAGTATGTTCCTGCTGAATATCCAGCAATCGCTGACCCATACGTAACAAAGGCTCTTATCATGGCAGCCAAGGAAATGGGCGAAGATCCGATCGTTGGTCTGTATAGAGCTCATGACTCATACTATCGTGAGACCAGCACGGCCATGATCGATACCTATGAAAGAATGAAGCCTTGGGTAGATGCAGGCGTCAAGATGGTTGAGAATGAATCAGCTACCTTGTTTACGGTAGGACCTAGACTTGGACTTAGATGCGGTTCCATCTGCGTATCGCATACATCAATGGTAGAGGATACCGTATACTATACAGGACCTAAATCTGAAGAAGCTTATCCAGAGGCATTCGAGCCTGATTTCATGGATAAGAGAATACTTGTATGTTCGAAGATTGCCGTAAGAGCTACGGAAATCATTGCGGAAATGGAAAAGAAGGGAGTTATCAGATAATGGCTGACTTAATCAAGAACGGATTCGATTCAGTGCCTCAGCTTGAGACTGATGGTACAGTTCACCATCTAGGCATCACTTCAAAAGATATCGGCGATGGCTGCATCCTCACAAGCAATCTTGAGAGGGTTGAGATCATCAAGGACGCTTTCGATGACGCCAAGAAGGTTGGAAACAGAAGAGAATATATTACCTATACCGGCAAGTGCCATGGTGTCGATATGTCATGCATGACTATTGGCAATGGCTGCATGCCTACAGAGATTGCGGTCGAAGAACTAAGACACGTCGGCTGCACAAACATGATCAAGGTCGGCAGCTGCTATGCCATCGATCCTAGCATCAAGCCTGGAACGATCTTTGTGCCTACTGGCGCATGCCGTTGCGAAGGCGCAACTCTGGAATATGTGAATATCCAGTATCCAGCTGTCACTGATATAGACATGTTCTTTGCGATCAATGCTGCAGCTAAGGAGCTTGGCATCGAGATCGAGACTGGCATCACCAGAACCCATGATGCATTGTTCCTTGAATCGCCATTTGCTCATGACGGCGTTGAAGAAAGAATCAAGCCTTGGAGAGAGGTAGGCGTAAGCTGTTCAGATAACGAATGCGCAACTTTGTTGACAGTGGCATCTATCTTGGGCTCAAAAGCAGCCTGCGTATATGTCGTTACCGATAACCTTTCAACTGGCGAAGCTATGGACTATGAGAAGGATTACCAGAACAAGATAGAGGATACGATCAAGATCGCTACTTTGGCTCTGTCTAAGATCATCAAGGGTGAAAACTATGAAATATAAGTCAGCTAAACTAACAAATGCCAATGGCAAGATGTGGCATATCGGCATCGATGAGAGCGAAGCCGGCAAGCATTTCATTCTTCCTGGCGATCCAGCCAGATGTCCATTGGTAGCTAAAGAATTCGACAAGGTTACAGCAGAAGCCGTTTCTAGAGGCAATCCTACCATCACCGGTACCTACAATGACATTCCGGTTTCCGTAATGTCTACAGGCATGGGCCCTATGGCTGTTGCGATCTGTGTAGAGGAACTGAAGCATCTGGGCGTCAAGACGATGATCCGTATGGGTACTTCTGGCTCTTTGCAGGCCAATATACCTAACAACTCATTCGTCATTGCGACTGGTGCCGTAAGAGGCGAGGGCGCAACCAAGGAATATATCCCTGTTGAATATCCAGCCATGGCTGATGTCGACGTTGTATGTGCCTTGAGACAGGCGTGCGAAGAATTTGGCGTAAAGCCATATCTTGGTGTCGTAAGATCGCACGATGCCTTCTATATCGAGTCACCTGGTGCTCATGGTGGACTTGAGGGTGTCAAGGAAAGAATCCAGGTTTGGGAAGATGCTGGATGCATGGCTGTCGAGAATGAATCAGCAGCTCTGTTTACTGTTGGCTCATTGCTGGGTGGTGTAAGAACCGGAACTATCCTGCTTTGTGGAGGATACATCGGCGGTTCATATGGCTCGATGTCTACATCTAACGATCCAGATTATGCCAAGAAGGTTGAACTGATGACCAAGATTACTTTGAGAGCTATCGAGATCATCGATAAATTGCCTGATCTGGAGGATATCCGCGATGCAGGATCTACTGAAGAAAATTAACTGGAAGTCATTAGTCGTAAACATTCTTATCTATGTTGTATCGACAGTGCTGTCGCAGTTTGGCATCGGCTGCTACTACGGATGCGGACTGGGAACAGATCCAATCAGTGTATTCGTTGATGGCCTGCATGGCCAATATGGTCTTAGCTATGGCACAATCTCAACCATCTGCTATGTAGTGCAGACAATCCTGATCTTCCTGTTTGAAAGGAAATATCTGGGAATAGGTACATTGATCGGTACCTTCATCGGCGGTCCATTGCTGGACTATGCCGAGACCTTTGTCAGAGTGACTTTCCCTCAGGAAACCACATCCTTGACTGTCAAGGCCATCATCCTGCTTGTGGCGCTCATCACCACCGGCATCGGATATGCCTTGAGCATCGCCTGTGACCTAGGAATTGGACCTTTCCAGTTCTGGCCAATCTGGTTCAACGACATATTCCATCTCGATCTGAAGTATACGCAGATCATATCTGACGCTATTTTCTTCCTGATCGGCTGGATATTGGGCGGAACAGTTGGTTTAGGCACATTTGTGGGAGTTTTCCTGACTGGATATGTTCTGGAATGGACACTTTCCAAGATTGATGGTCCAATCAAGAAACTTGGTCCGATCATCAGCAAATAATAGGAAAAACAAAAGATTTTCCTTGTTATTGCAATGATATAAATGATAGAATTTATTTGGAAATATAAGGACTATTTTTTGAAGTGATAATTTTAGCTACTGGAATGGTCATTTATGCTTTCCAAAATAAGAAAGAAGGAGACAAAATGAAAAAATTTCTTACTTTAGTACTCGCTGTTCTTATGGCTTGCACCTTATTCGGATGCAGCAAGAAGGAAGCTGGTACTGATGAGCCAAAGGCTGCTGAAGATGATTACGATGTAGTATTCTTAGCTGACTTAGGTTCAATTTACGATGGTGGCTTCAACGAGCACTCATTCTATGGTATTAGAGATTATTGCGAAGAAAAAGGTTTGAAGTACACTTACTTACAGCCTGCAGGTAACGATGATGCATCAAGAGTTACTATCTTCGAACAGGCCGTTAATCAGATGAAGGCTGAAGTTCTGGTAGCTGTTGGCTTCTTATGGGATGCTGCATTATGCCAGCAGATTCCTAACTACCCAGATACAAAAGTTATCTTCGTAGATGCTGATGACCTGTACAACATCGACTATGACTATGATGGCGTTGATGATTCTCTTGAACATCAGGACAACTTAGCAATGATCACATTCGCTGAACAGGATTGTGGTTTCATGGCTGGTTATGCTGCTGTTATGGATGGATATACTAAGTTAGGCTTCTTCGGTGGTATGGCTGTTCCAGCTGTTATCAGATTCGGTTATGGCTGGTTAGAGGGTGCTGAAGCTGCTGCTAAGGAATTAGGTTATGCAGATGGTGCTATTGAATGTAAGTATTACTACACTGGCACATTCGATGCTTCACCAGACCAGGTTACATTCGTAAGTAACTGGTACACAGAAGGTACAGAAGTTGTATTCTCATGTGGTGGTACAATCGTTAACTCTGTAATCACTGCTGCTCATGATGGCGAAAACCGCAAGATCGTCGGCGTTGATACAGATGAATACTACACTAGAGCAGCTGTTGAAGGCGGAACTGAAGATCTGATCATCACTTCTGCTATGAAGTCTCTTGAAAACACTATCTATGATGCAGTTAAGGCTGCTTATGCTGGTGGTGCTGATTGGGCTAGATACACTGACGCTGGTCTGTTAAGATTAGGCGCTAAGGAATCTGCTGCTATTATCGCTCCATACAGAGCTGAAAACTGGAGAGTATTCACTCAGGAACAGTACGATGCTGTAAATGCTAAGGTTGTTGAATTACATGACTCTCTGTCAACAGATGTAAAGACTATTGATGAAGTAAAGGCTGGCTTGTCAAAAGTTACAGTTACTTATATCGAGAAATAGTTTAGAAAACAATCATTATGACTAAGAAGGTGTGCATAAGCACACCTTCTTACCTTTAAAAGAAAGGTTTAATATTATGGGAAATGTTGAAAACATTATTGAATTTCGTCATATAACAAAAAGATTCCCAGGTATAATTGCTTGCAATGATATCAATTTAGATATCAGAAAAGGCGAAATTCATGCATTACTTGGAGAAAATGGTGCTGGTAAGTCTACGCTTATGTCAGTGCTGTTTGGTATGTACACGCCTGAAGAAGGTCAGATTTTCATCAGAGGAAAAGAAGCCAATATCTCTAATCCTCGTGTTGCAACTGAACTAGGTATCGGTATGGTTCACCAGCACTTTAAACTGGTTCAGAATTACAGTGTTTTGCAGAATATTGTATTAGGACAGGAATCTACTAAGGGCGCATTCTTAGATATGAAGACTGCAAGAGAAAAAGTTGTTGAGCTTTCAAAAAAATATGGACTTGCAGTAGATCCTGATGCATTAATCGAAAATATTACAGTAGGTCAACAGCAACGTTGCGAAATCTTGAAGATGCTTTATAGACAAGCAGAAATATTGATTTTCGATGAGCCTACTGCAGTATTGACTCCACAAGAAATCGACGAGTTGATGGAGATCATGAAAGGTTTGGCTAAAGAAGGCCATACAATTCTGTTTATCTCTCATAAACTTGATGAAATAAAAAGAGTATCTGACAGAGTTACCGTCCTGCGCAGAGGCAAGCTTGTCAAGACTTTGAACGCTGCAGATACTACAACCCAGGAAATGGGCGAACTGATGGTTGGCCGTGAAGTAAACTTCCATGTTGACAAAAAGCCAGCTCAACCAAAAGAAGAAGTATTGAAGGTTGAACATATGACCATCATCAATGGTGAAACCAAAAAGAAGGTTGTAAATGACGTGTCTTTCTCGGTAAGAAAAGGCGAAATCGTTGCAATCGCTGGTATTGACGGAAACGGCCAGTCAGAATTGATATATGGTATCACAGGCCTATTGCCAATTAACGAAGGCAAAATAAGCATTAATGGCAAGGATATGACCAAGGCATCGATTAGAGAAAGAAATCTAATCATGTCACACATTCCTGAGGATAGACATAAGTTCGGTTTGGTTCTTGACTATCCATTGTCATACAACCTGGCATTAAAGAACTATTTCAAACCAGATTTTGTAAGCAAGGCAGGTTTCCTGAAGTTTGGAAAGATCAATTCATATGCTGATGAAATGATTGAAAAATTCGATATCAGATCTGGTATGGGTAAGGCTACTATGGCTAGATCAATGTCTGGCGGTAACCAGCAGAAAGCGATCGTAGCTAGAGAAATAGACCAGAACGCTGATGTTTTGGTAGCTGTTCAGCCTACAAGAGGTCTGGATGTCGGTGCCATTGAATTTATCCATAAACAGTTGGTAGAACAACGTGATAACGATAAGGCAGTATTGCTGATGTCGTTTGAACTTGATGAGGTTATGGATGTGGCCGATAGAGTTTTGGTATTATTCGAAGGAGAAATCATGGGTGACCTTGATCCTAAGAAAGTTACTGTAGAGGAAGTTGGCTTATACATGGCTGGCGTCAAGAGAGAGGAGAAGAAATAATGACTACAAAAGCTAAAAAGAAATTTGATATTTCTAACTATACTGGTGTATTATCTTCTCTGATTTCTATTCTGTGTGGATTGCTGTTTGCCTTCATATTGTTGATGGTAACCAATCCATCAAAGGGAGTTGATGCCTTTTCTACTCTATTGACAGGTGGCTTCCAGTTAGGTGGCCAAAAGAATCTGGGAACATTATTCTACTTTGCAACTCCTATCCTATGTACTGGTGTTGCTATGTGTTTGGCATTCCAGGCTGGTGTATTCAACATCGGTGGTCCTGGACAATACACGGTCGGTGGCTTTGCGGCAATCATGACTGCATTATATGTCAGCAAGGATATGCCACAGCCATTGCCTTGGATCCTTCCTTTAATCGCAGCATTGATTGCTGGTGCATTATGGGCACTTATTCCAGGTCTATTGAAAGCATTCTTCAACGTTAACATCGTTATTTCAACAACAATGTTTAACTATATCGAAATGTATTACATTCTGCACTGGATCAATGCTTGGTGCTATGACTATAAGAAGGGACAGACTACTGCTGTTCCTGCAACCACTAAATTGCCTCAAGCATTCATGCCTGCACTAACCAAAAACAAGACAGCAGACATCGGCATCATCATCGCCATCATCGCTGCCATTGCGGTATGGGTACTGTTAGAAAAGACAAAGCTTGGTTATGAGCTGAAGGCTTGCGGCAAAAACGCTGAAGCTTCTCGTTATGCCGGCATCAAAGCTAAGCGCAACATAATCATTTCTATTCTGTTGTCTGGTGCATTATGCGGATTAGGTGGAGGCTTAACATACTTATCTCCATCTGGAACATACATTCCATTCAGAGAATTCACTGCTGCTGAAGGTTTTACAGGAATAGCTGTATGCTGCTTGGCCAACAACTCTCCGTTAGGAGCAATCTTCGGTGCAACATTCCTTGCTTACTTGACGGTTGGCGGCAACTACATGCAGATTTTCGGTTTCCAGAGAGAAATCGTATCGGTTATCACCTCAGTCATTATTTACTTTGCTGCATTCTCATTATTCCTGCGTCAGATTCTGAATAAACTTCTTTCGAGACAGAAGAAAGAGATCAATAAAGTAACAGGGGAGGAATTGAAATAATGGAACAATTAGTATTCGTCGCTAGATATTTTATGTATTTCTTCATTCCGCTTCTGGTTGTTGCTGTATCTGGCATGTTCTCAGAAAGAAGCGGTATCATCCATATGGCTCTAGATTCAGTCATGGTTTGGTCTTGCATGTGGGGTGTTCTTTGCTTGCAGTGGCTGGACGGTGTTGTACCTGGTCAATGGAGATTATTAATAGCATTGCTGTTTGCTGGCGTAATGGGCATTATCTTGACCCTTTTGCTGGGAGTTGCAGCCATTAACCTGAATGCCGATCAGAACATCGTTGGTCAAGCATTGAACACGTTTGCTCCTGCATTCTGCGTATTCTTTGCTAGAGTATTACAAGATGGTTCTGAACACATTGCCATCAACAATGATTTCATGATAACGAAAGTTCCTGTATTGGGTGACATCCCAGTTATTGGACAGATGTTTTTCCAGAATACCTATATCACCAACTTTATAGGTATTGCGATATTCATTATTTCGGCTATCTTCATCGGCAAGACACGTTTCGGCTTAAGAATGTGCGCTTGTGGCGAAAACCCTCAAGCTGCTGAATCATTGGGTGTCAATGTTCAGAAATATAGATATGCTGCATTGATCATCGCTGGTTTCTTAGGCGGTATGGGCGGCCTGATGTACATCATCCCAGTCGCTAACCACTATAGCCAAACAGTTGGTGGATACGGATACTTGGCAATGTCAGTTTTGATCTTTGGTCAATGGAGATCCGGAACATTGTTTGGTGCCGCAGCATTCTTTGCATTATGCAAGACATTATCCAACTGCTACACCGGTATCCCTATTCTGAATTCATTAGGCATGCCTGATGCGTTCTACAAGAGTTTACCATTCATCATTACATTAGTTGCTTTAGCTGTTACTTCAAAATACGATCATTCGCCAAAAGCTAGTGGACAGCCTTACGACAAATCAATGAGATAATATGAACTTAGGCTACCTTGTGTAGCCTTTGTTTTAGGAGAAAAATGAAAGACATTACATTAGGAACAACGGGCATTACGGTGCCGCAGAACGCCTTCGGTGCATTGCCTATCCAGAGAGATGATTTTGATACCTCTATCGAGATTCTCAGAAGAGCCTATGATGGGGGCATGCGCTATTTCGATACAGCCAGAGCCTATTCCGATTCGGAAGAGAAACTTGGTCTGGCTTTTGAGAACTATGATCGCTCAAAGATCTATATCGCCACCAAGACCGGTGCCACAACTCCTGAAGAGTTCTGGCAGAATCTTGAAACATCATTAAAGAATCTCAAGACTGACTACATCGATGTATACCAGTTCCATTGCGCTCAGCAATGCTTCAGGCCAGGAGACGGCACAGGCATGTACGAAGCAATGCTGGAGGCTAAGGCTCAGGGAAAAGTAAGACATATCGGCATCACGGCCCATAAGTGGAAGGTAGCGCTTGAGGCTATAGAATCTGGCTTATATGAAACACTGCAGTTTCCATTCTCATATCTTTCTGGAGACATCGAGCTCAATCTTGTAGAGAAATGCAAGGAACATAATGTTGCCTTCATTGCCATGAAAGGTCTGGCAGGTGGCTTGATAAACAATTCCAAGGCTGCCATGGCCTATATCTATCAGTTCGACAATGTGCTTCCTATTTGGGGAATCCAGCGCAACAGCGAACTTGATGAATGGCTGAAGTATATGGATGAGACACCTGAGATGGATGATGAGATTAAGGCTTTCATCGAAAAGGAAAAAGAAGAACTGAAGGGCAACTTCTGCAGATCATGTGGCTATTGCATGCCATGTCCTCAAGGCATCATCATCAACCAATGCGCAAGAATGTCGCTGATGCTAAGACGTGCGCCTACAGCCGCCTGGACCAATGAATATTGGCAGAACGAGATGAAGAAGATCGAAACCTGTCTGCATTGCGGTGCATGTGCAGCCAAATGTCCATACGAGCTAAATACTCCAGAACTTCTTGAGAAGAACTATGAAGACTACAAGAAGGTCATCAGCGGAGAGATCAAGCTATAAAACAAATTAAATCATCAATGAATCATATCGGCAGCCAAATGGCTGCCTTTATGGTTCCCTGGATGAATAGATGAAAAAAACACATCCTTTCATTATAATTAGAATGTATATTTTGGAGGTGGCTATGAAAAGAAGAGATGCAACTTTGATTAATGATCCTGATCCATTTCATTCGATTGTCCCTTATGTAATGGCCAAAAGAACGGAGGCCGAAGTGAGTTCCGACATTACGTTCGATATCACAAAATTGAATAAGTTCATGGCTCAGCACAACAAGAAGGAAGGCACGCAATATAAGCTCTTTCATGCCATCTGCACAGCCATGGCCAAGACAATCTACCATCGTCCAAAGATGAATATCTTCATATCCGGAAGGAAGTTCTGGATGAGGAACGATATCATCCTATCTTTCGTGATCAAGCAGAAGATGTCTGATGGAGCAACGGAGACATTGATGACTCTGAAGGTCGATGAGGACATGAACCTTGATGCTATCTCAAGCAGAATACTCAGCGATGTGAATAGAGTAAGGAAAGAAAGCACAAACGATTTGGATAAGCTGATGAATTTCGTAGGCAAGCTTCCTAGACCAATCATGGAAATCCTTTTCTGGGCCATCGGCCGCATGGAATACCATGGTTGCGTTCCTCAGAGCCTTACTGAAGGAGATCCTAACTATACGACCTGCCTCTTGTCGAATCTCGGTTCGATCGGAGCTGATTCCTGCTACCATCATTTGAGCAACTATGGAACAAACTCAATCATGGTAACCATTGGCACCATGTACAAGGAAGACAAGAAGGATCTGGTAAGATGCACATTCACCATCGATGAAAGGATTGCGGATGGATTCTATTTCGCCAAGTCGATGCGTCTGGTCAAGTATCTGCTGGAGAATCCTGATAAGCTGATGGAACCTATAAACGGAGATATTCCGGAAAATCTATTCGACTAAATGGTTACGCAAGAAGATGTTTAGGCATCTTCTTTTTTCGATTAATACAGAAAAGGAGGATTCGTATGACATTAATCATCATCATATCAATCATTGTTCTGCTGCTTCTTGGAGTGTCGTATTACCTTTTTGCCATGGTTTTCGACATGAAGATATTTGTGCCGATTGTTGATCCTCCAGAATTCATAGATTCAGAAAAGGACCTGATGCGACCAAGCCACTTCAGGCTCATAAAGTTCATGGCGCCATATGTCGACAGATTCGATGAGTTGCCTCTTGAAGATGTATATGTGCAAAGTTTTGATGGCCTGAAGCTCCATGGGCTTCTGTATAAGGGAAGTGAAGAGGAGGTCGTCATCTGTGCGCATGGCTATCACGCAAGCGCGAAGGATGACTATGCCGATAAGATAGAGATGTACAGAAGACGTGGATCTACAGTATTGATGGTCGATATGCGTGCCCACGGGCAATCTGAGGGCAGATATCTTGGTTTCTCTGAGCATGACAAATATGATCTGAAGTCATGGGTCGAAAAAGTCAATTCGCTATATGATAACCCAAGAATCTATCTTCATGGCATATCGATGGGCGGAGCATCGGTTGTACATACCGCCGATATGCATCTGAAGAATGTGAAAGGAATCATAGACGACTGTGGCTATAACACCATTGATGACATTGTCAGAGCACTCATCACCACAAACTATGGTGTGCCTTATTTTCCATTGGCGAAGCTAGCAGAAATGTGGTCAAAGCTCATCAATCATGTAGGCTTCAAGGATTCGATTGGTGAAGAGATCGTCAAGTGTGGAGAGGTGCCTATCGTCTTTATCCATGGCAAGGAAGACAACTTTGTGCCTTGCTGGATGAGCGAGAGAATGTATGAAAACTGCAAGAGTCCCAAGGAGCTGCTGCTTGTCGATAATTGTGGCCATGCGGCAGCATATGCCTGCGCAACAAAGGAATATGAGGACCTTGTCAACAGACTGATGGATGGCAAGATAAGATAGGAGAGTTTGTACAAAACTCTTTTTCTGTTGTGATAATATTTGATTGATGAATAATAGGAAAAGCCCAAAAGAAGCGATAAAGCTGACGCTGCCGATCATGACCGGGTATATCTTTTTGGGGTTCGCTTTCGGGCTTCTGATGAAAAGCAAGGGCTATCCTGACTACTATCCGATCCTCATGAGTGTCTTCATCTATTCGGGTGCTCTTGAGTATGCGGCTGTTCCTTTATTGGCACAGCCTTTTGATCCGATAGGCAGTTTTGTGCTAGGAATCATGCTTTCGGCGAGACATCTGTTCTATGGACTTCCGATGTTGGATAAATATAAAGGATGTAAAGCCAAACCTTTCCTGATTTTTGGCTTGACGGATGAAACCTTCTCTTTACTATCAACAATGGAAGTTGAGAAAGAAAGAAGATCATCATTCTATCTGCAGGTAACGGCCTTTGACTATTTCTATTGGAACTTTGGCACTTTCTTGGGAACGATGTTTGGTGGACTTGTGAGCTTCAGCCTGGAGGGCCTTGATTTTGCCTTGACGGCCTTGTTCATTGTTTTGTTGATTGAGCAGATGAAGGACAGAAAAGGAAGGATTAGCGGAATGGCTGGACTATTGTCTTCGGCTATTGTTTTGCTTGTCTTTGGTGCCGAGAATATGGCCATTATGTCGATGATTGCGATTCTGATGATCTTGTTAGGCACAAGGAGGATGATCGGATGAGCAGCAGAGAATTCCTTTTGACTACCATCATCTTGGCCATCTCTGTCCAGCTGACAAGATTTCTGCCTTTTGTGTTCTTTGGCGAGAATCGCAAGATTCCAAGGATCATCACCTATCTAGGCAATGTTCTGCCAGCTGCCATGATGGGCTTGCTTGTAATATATTGCTATAAGGATTATGACATTAGTTCGATGCTTCCGGCTTTGCTTTCTGGAGTTGCTACAGCAGCGATCCACATATATAAAAAGAACACCATTCTAAGCATTGCCTTGGGTACAGCAATCTATATGGTGCTTATCAGAATATTATAAAAATGAGGTTTCCCTCATTTTTTTTATTGTCCTAAAGACAATAAAACCACTTGTTGTACAAGTGGGAATAAGCTTACTTCA
>CALFPO010000073.1 GCA_937919165.1 uncultured Bacillota bacterium
TAAGTGTGGCATTGGGGATATCGCTGCCTTTCAATACCGTACCGTCAGCATTCAACCGGCCTCGCGTCTTAACGTGGATCTGCTGGGTCTGGGCATTTGCAGCTATAAATACAACCAATAACATCAATACTGAAAATAACCTTCGCATTATTTCATCATTTTATTAATCTGAGTTTCTTCAAACCATTTGAAAGATTTGTGCCTTTAGGATATTTGTCCAAGAAATCCGGGTCCAGTTCCAGCACCTGCTTCCACATCTCCAAGGCTTCTTTTGTTTTGCCCTGCATAAGAAGGATTTCACCTTTTGTATCATAATAATTGGCATCGGTTGGCATAAGAGAAATTGCCTTGTCAACACACTGATGAGCATTTGAATAATCTGATTCTCTTGCATATACATATGCTTTTTCATTATAGCATCCTGCAAGATTATTTATGGACAGTTCATTTGATTCATCCAAATTATATGTGGCTATTGCCAATTGCGTCGCCTCATCTATATTTCCATTATCCATCAATCGCCTTACCTTTCTGTTCCGTAATTCGACAACCTCATTAATATACTCTTCCGGTTGCAATTTGTATAAAGCCTCAAACAGTTTCATCGTGTACTCAAGATATAAATCATATTGATCCACATCATTTGTCATTGCATACAGAAACATCAGGCTCCAATATGCTCCAGCCAAGTCTGTACGGTAGGCGTCAGGATTCTGAGTGTACAATTGCTCATAATTCTCCAATACCAACTTGAAATACTTCTCGCTGTTTGAATAGTCGCTAATGTCGCAATACAAACATCCGAGAAGAGTCTGAGTCACCGCCAAGCCTTCACGATATGCGTCAGGTTTCTGCTCGAACAACTGCTCATAATTCTCCAATGCCAACTTGTAATACTTCTCGCTGTTTGAATAATCGCTAAGGTCGAAATACATACTTCCGAGAAGAGATTGAGCAGTTGCCAAGTATTCACGGTAGGCGTCAGGATTCTGTATAAACAACTGTTCATAATTCTCCAATGCTAACTTGCCATACTTCTCGCTGTTTGAATAATCGCCAAGGTCTTTATACAACATACCGAGAAAAAACTGAGTCTCTGCCAAGTCTCCACGGTAGGCATCAGGATTCTGCGTGTACAACTGCTCATAATTCTCCAACACCAACTCGTAATACTTCTCGCAGTTTGAATAATCGCTAAGGTTGCGATACAAACGGCCTAGATTCATCTGAACTTTTGCCAAGTCTGCACGGTAGACATCCGGATTCCGAGAGAACAACTGCTCATAGTTCTCCAATGCCAGCTTGTAATACTTCTCGCCGTTTGAATAATCACTAAGGTCGGAATACAAATTTCCGAGACTCATCTGAGACTTTGCCAAGTCTGCATGGTAGGCATCCGGATTCTGCTTGAATGACTGTTCATAATTTTCCAATGCCAACTTGCCATACTTCTCGCTGTTTGGATAATCGCAAAGGGCGTTATACAAATTCCCAAGATTCATCTGAGCCTTTGCCAAGTCTGCACGGTGAACGTCCGGATCGTGCTTGAACAACTGCTCTTCAGTCTCCAATGCTGACTTGAGATACTTCTCACCGTTTATATAATCGTGAAGGTTTTTATACAGAATTCCGAGATTCATCTGAGCCTTTGCAAAGTTTGCACGGTAGGCATCGGGATTCTGCTTGAACAGCTGCTCATAATTCTCCAATGCCAGCTTGTAATGCTTCTCGCTGTTTGAATAATCGTGAAGGCTGAGATACAAAATCCCCAAGTTATTCTGAACCTTTGCCAAGTCTGCACGGTATGCATCGGGATTCTGTTTGAACAGCTGCTCATCAGTCTCCAATGCCAACTTGTAATGCTTCTCGCTGTTTGAATAATCGTGAAGGTTGTCATACAAAATTCCGATATTATTCTGGACAGAAGCAATTTTAGGCAAATCGTCATTGCGGGCATATAAATTCAAACAAATGTTATAATATCTTTCGCAATCCTCAAACTTGTTCTGAATACGGCATAAATCCGCATACATCCACACCGCATCCACATTGGTAGTATCCAAATCCGCTCTCATTTTCAAGTAATACAGAGCGGAGTCCTGTTTGAACTCCTGAAGGAAGATTTCCGAACGATGAAGAAGGTCTTGCGAGAGATCTTCGTATGTCTTGGCAGCACCGGCCTCACTCTGTTCCAGTTTAACTTCCTGACTATTCAGTTTCTCGCGTTCCTGCTTGTTTGCTGCCACAGCATTGTGATACTCTGCCACACGCTGTTCCATGTCACCTTTGCTGCGGATTATCGAGTCGGCCTTCTGCAGTTCGCCCTCCTCGATGTATTGCTGCACCTGGCGATTGATCTCATCCAGCAGATCGTAGTCGGTAGAGGCATAGCGTTCTGCCATTTCCTTGACAAGCTGTTCTGACTTTGACTGGTTGTCGTAGAGTTTTTGCAGACGCTCCTGATACTCCTTCTCGGTAATCTTATTCTGAACCTTGAGGGCTTCTATCTCCTCTTCACGCTTTTCCAACTGTGTTATCAGCGTTTTCCGCACTTTGCGGGTAGCCTCATTGATATCTGCCTGACGTTGAGACTCGTCTTCCAACACCACATAAAATGGATTACCTGCAGAATACTTAAACGATCGTCGTGTGTATTCCGCATCGGCAAGAGTGTATCCCTGCTTCTCTGCCGAAACCAATGAAAAGCTTTTCCCCGCAGGCACATTGAACGAAAACGCCCCCTGGTCGCCACTGACAAGAGGATTACCAAAGTTCAAGGTTATCGTAGCGCCGGCAAGTCTGCGGCCTGGCACGAGCTGCCCGTCAACCATACGACCGCGGGTCTTTACAATGCCCTGCTGGGTCTGAGAGAAAGACAACAATGAGACCAGAAGGGAAACGAATATCAAGAATGATTTTTTCATATCAATAGATTACTTGACCTGTATGATTGTACTTTCCGTTGTCGGCATAAACAATCTATCTCCCGCCAACGGGAGTTGTGCGGAAATGGTATATCCAGTATCCTGCTCTGCGAGGGGCATGAAGAAAGTAATCCTCCCCTCTGCATCTGAAATGACTTCGTGCCCGTTTATGGATACGGTGACATTGGGATATGTCGTTTCCGCATCGACATTCCAGAGCCGGAATCGGATGTCGCCGTAGGGATGTGGATCACGGGCAATGCCGATGCTGATATCCTTCGACAAAACAAGTGTGGTGTCGACCGGAAGCCAGTCGGAGCAGCAGACCGTGATTCGTGCTTCCTTTCCGACAGCCTTGTGAGGAATGTTCGCGAACAAAGCCGCAGCGCCTATGGATGGTATCGTGTCAGTCTTCGTTTCGTTCTCGAGGCACACACTCACCACGGCATCCTTCATCGGAGGCAGATTATCGTTGTGGACAGACAGCTCATCAAGCCTGATGTTTACGTCAACCGGCTGATTGTTCCGCCATACTCCCAGCACAGTGGCCAGGACAGCACATATGCCGACAGTCCAGGCCGCGCACTTTTCCGCGAGCATGCGCTTGTGGCGCTGCCATATGCTGTCAAACTCCACCCCAAGGAGTTTTGTGATGAGCTGCACATAGGCCCGTTCCCTGTTGATCCAAGGCCAACGGCTCACCTTTTCGTGGATGTTGGCTCCAAGTATCTCCGGGAGTCCGAGCTTCTCCACAATGGGATTGAAGCATTCGGCATCTTCATTCCCGCTATGCGGTACGCCTTCGACAATGAAGAAATGAATATTATCGGTTCTTCCCAAAGAATGGAAATACGCGATTTCCTCACCGACCCATTTCGACTTTGCCGAATTGGGAGAACAGATTACAATAAGATTGCGGGAAGCCTTCAGCCTCTCCTGTATCTCTGCCGAAAGTCCTCCCGGCTGGATGTCCGTCGGCGCGAAGAAAACCGGCCTTATGGGCTTCCTTACCCATTTCACGCTCGACAGCGTTACGCATAGCTACATCGAACGCAAGAAAGAGGTATCGACTGCTTCTCATTACAAGATCGAATCTGAATATGACAAATATATGATCGAGAAGGACGGCCGTAAGGAAAACGTGGTGGACCGCAGCGAGAACCTGCGTCCTAATTACGCCATCTGTAAGGTCATGTCCCGTTTCTATCCATACAAACCAGCTACTGTCTATCTGTCATGCGTGATGCATCGCCTTCTGACCAGTGCGATGAACTGCATCTCGGACCGCAAGTTTTTCCTGCTTAGAGATCTGCTGGTAAAGATCGGACAGCCTATGATGGCTGATCTGATGATGGACAAGAATGATTTTCCGCCATGCCACGATTCGAATATCCGTCTTGACAAGCTCAAGGACAAAGCCCTTAAGCTCTACCCAAGGCTGATGCTCAATTACCTGAACTACATCAATGGCGACGGGAAGCTGTCAAAGTATTTCGACCATGTCTTTGACAAATGGCCTGACTACAAGAACATTCCGGTATTAAGTTACGAAGATGAACTGAAATATAAAGTCTAAATAGCAAAGGGGAAAGATAATATGCGCGGTTTATTCAAGAAACTAAACGAATCGAAGATCTTCAGGGATCTCAGTCCACAGGAATTCGCATGGGTTCTATATGATGTAGGCAACTCAGCCTTCACCATGCTTGGATGCTCATTGATTCCTATCTGGTTCAAGTCTTTGGCCATCGGCACAAATCCTGGACAGATCAGTTCGGACAATGCTACAGCCTACTGGGCACTGGCAACTTCCGTTGTCACTGTCGTTGTAGCTCTGATTGGTCCAATATGCGGTGCCATCGCCGACCACAAGGATACCAAAAAGATATTCTTCACGACTTCTGTAGCCATCGGCGTCATCGGATGCGTAATCAATGGCTTCGCAACAAGCTGGATGCTGTTCATTGTCATCTATATCTTATCGAAGGTTGCCTATCAGGCATCGCTTACCTTCTATGATTCGATGCTGAACGATGTCACTACCGACGAACGCTCTGATGCCGTTTCGGCTTATGGCTATGCCTGGGGCTATATCGGTTCATGCATTCCATTCACGGTTGCCCTTATTGCCTATGTGCTTGGACCTGACATGGTCAATGTCATTCCTGATTCCTTGAGCCGTCTGATCGGTTTCGCTGTTACAGCTATCTGGTGGTGGCTTGTAACTGTCCCACTAATCAAGAACTACAAGCAGATCAACTATGTAAGCGACGACAAGGGTGCCATCGGCAAAGCTTTCTCCAAGATCTGGAGTTCACTCAAGAGAATCGCAAAAGAAGACAAGAAAGTATTGTTCTTCCTGATCGCCTTCTTCATGTATATCGATGGTGTTGGAACCATCATCGACAACTGCATCAACCTTGGAACTGACTTGGGCCTCAACACTGTAGGCCAGGTAGTGTTCCTTCTGCTTACACAGGTTGTTGCCTGGGGCGGATCGTTGGTATTCGCAAAGCTTTCCAAGAAGCATGATACCGTATACCTCATCAAGATCTGCATCATCGGCTATGCTGTCGTATGTCTGTATGCCCTCACCCTGACAAAGCTATGGCAGTTCGCTGTTATGGCCTTCGGTGTTGGATGCTTCCAGGGTTCTATCCAATCGCTATCTAGAAGCTACTATTCAAGAATCATTCCTGATGAGAACTCAGGCGAATACTTCGGCATCTACGATATCTTCGCCAAGGGTGCTTCATTCTTAGGTTCATTTGTAATCTATATCGTAAAGAAGATCGGCATCAGAACCAATGGTGTGTTCAATATCTTCGGTTTCCAGATCAAGAGCATCAACGTAGCCATTGGCTGTCTGGCCCTGTTCTTCATCTTCGGCTTCTTCTTCATCGGCTTGGCCGACAAGGCTCCACAGTCCGAATCATCAAAGAAGGATATCCAGTAATACAAAACAAAGCAGGCATTGCCTGCTTTTTGTGTGGAAAGAAAATGGCAGCCATTGTTGGCTGCCATTATGTTTATGCCTTTAATGTTGCAAGATATGCGTCAAGTTCCTTTTCGGCTTCAGGAGATTTCTTGACCTGAGGATTCTTGAATTCCTTGCCCTTGAATACGACCATTGCTGGCTTTCTGATGATTGAGAAGTCATCAAGCGGATTGCCATCAAGAACGATGAATTCGGCAGATTTGCCTACTTCCAATGAGCCTGTCTCATTGTCGATGCCAACAATCTCGGCATTGTTCAAGGTTGCCAGATGCAGACAGTCCTTTCTATCGATATCGCAGAGGTAGTGGGCATATTCAAGCTCTCTCCACATATCGTAATGGGTAATGAATGGACATACGGTATCGGTTCCAAAGCCGACCTTTACGCCAGCCTTGAGGCACTTCTTGGTTGCTTCGATGATTCCTTCAAGCAGCACTTCAGAGTTGTATACCTGCACATCGTTGCCGCCAGTGATCTCTGGTGGGAACTTTGCCAAAGGAACAGCAGGAGACAATGTGCATACCAGCACTTTGTCGTTGTCCTTGAACATCTTCACTACATCGTCGCTCATGGCAGAACCATGTTCGATGGAGTCGACGCCACACTTGAGCGCTACTTCAACGCCCTTTGGCGATTCGACGTGAGCACATACCTTCTTGCCCTTGCGGTGAGCGGTATCGCAGCACAGCTTGATCTGATGCTCATTCATCTTCATCTCGCCTGGCTCGCCCTTAACCTTGGCATCAAGTACGCCACCGGTGATCATGATCTTTATCCAGTCAACGCCATAGTCAGCATTCTTTTCGATGAAATTGACGAATTCTTCATCTGACTTTGCGCCATAGGCAACACTGCCTTCCATGTGGCCATAAGGGATGGTTACAGCCTGGTCGCAGGAGATGATTCTTGGTCCATCAAGCTTTCCGGCTGCTACCTTATCACGCAGCTCAGAATCGAAATGTCCTAGACCTCCGACGGTTCTGATGGTTGTTGTGCCAGAGAGCAGTTCAGTCTGAACAGCATCCTTGCACATCTTCTTGCCAATCAGCTGCAGCAATGGGTTGGACATGACAAGCTTGGCTACCTTTCTGGAGTCGGTCTGTTTCTTCTTTGGAAAGCCGCTTCCAGGTGTATGGACGTGGAGATTGATGAGTCCAGGAATGACGTATCTTCCGCCAAGATCTTCGCCTTCCACTTCAGGGTTGTTGGCTTCGATGGAAACAATCTTGCCGTCCTCGACAGTCATCATCATATCCTTCTGGAGCGACATATCCTTGGTGCCGTCCAGAATATTCACATTCTTATATACCTTTTTCATTATTATTGCACCCCCATAATTAAGACAATTATATCCCAAAATAGTACTAATATATAGATATGGAAAACAGTTTTCCCTACTCGTTCAACGAAAAGAGATATCATACATTCAACTACTATCTCAAGACCACCTATCATGGCAAGGTATCCAAGGTAATCCTTGACGCCGGCTTCACCTGCCCAAATCGCGATGGCAGCAAAGGCTATGGCGGATGCATATTCTGTTCAGCCAAGGGATCAGGAGATTCGAACAGCTTCTCGAAGGAAGATATCCTCAAGCAGTATGCCGAAAACAAGAAGGTCATGGACAGCAAGTGGCCCAACAGTCTCTATATTCCCTACTTCCAGTCCTACACCAACACCTATGGCCCGCTTTCAAAGATAAAGGAGATGCTGGAGCCTTTCATTGATATGGATGAGGTAGCGGAGATCGCCATAGCTACTAGACCAGACTGTCTGGAGGAAAAGACCATACAGTATCTTGATAGCCTCTGCGACAAGAAACAGATATGGCTGGAACTTGGGCTTCAGTCCAGCAATGACCATACCGGAGAGTTCATCAACCGCAAACACAGCTTCAGCGATTTCGCAGATGCTCTAAATAGATTGGAAAAGACAAGAATCAAGGTCTGTGTCCACATCATGAATGGACTGCCTTTTGAGACTATCGAGGATATGCTGAAGACAGTAACGGATATCAAGGATCTTCCTTTTGACGGCATCAAGATCCATATGCTGCATATCCTGAAAGATACGGCTTTGGCTAGACTCTATGAAGAGGAAAGATTCAAGCTCATATCAAGAGATGAATATATCGAACTGGTAGTCAAGCAGCTAGAGCTGTTGAGGCCTGAAGTGGTTGTCCAGAGGCTTACTGGCGATCCATTGAAGGAGGAACTTGTGACTCCTGATTGGGTCCTAAACAAGACCACCATCCTAAACGACATCGACAAGCTCATGCGCAAACTTGATACCTATCAGGGTGCCAGACATGAATAACAACACCTTCATCCACAAATACATATCATCATTGATAACGAAAGATGATATATGCGCTGACATGACCTGCGGAAACGGCAACGATACGCTTTTTCTGCTTAAGAAGGCAAAGCTTGTCTATGCCTTCGACATCTCAGAAGAAGCTATAGAAAGCACCAGATCAAGAACCAAGGGCTTCCAGAATCTGATCCTTATCCATGACAGCCATGTCAATGCAGATATCCATATCAAAGATAGGCTTAAGCTGGCGATATTCAATCTTGGCTATCTTCCTTATGCCGAGAATCCTTCCATCACCAAAGCGAATGATACGCTTGTTGCCTTCAGGAAGACATATGAGCTTCTTGAGGACAATGGCTATCTTGTCATTACCTTCTATCTTGGCCATAAGGGAGGCAGGGATGAATACTATCTGCTAGATGACCATATAAAAAAGAATAGCCTCTTTGTCCAAGAACGCTATTCTCAAGATAGAATCAATTCGCCTATTACCTATATCATCAAGAAAATCAGTTGAAGCATTCCAGATATAGCCAATAGCGGTTTATGTTAGATGAAGCTGACCAGGTCATATAGCCATCAAAGACGTCGGCTTTTTTCAGTCCATCGATCTGAGCCGTAATGAAGTCAGGTCCATAGTATACATCATAGGCATCGGAGCTCTGAGCCATGATCCAGGTACGGCATTTGGCGGCATCATAGGTAACATCCTGAGCAAACTTTGTTGCTTTGCCCCATGCCTCCATCAGTTCTCCAGGATTTGCCCATGGCTCACTGATGCCGTAGGAATAATCTGAGAAATGGTCAGGATAAGGCATTGAGCTTATCGCATCCACAGTATTTGAGATAGCTGGCCAGAACTGTCCATAGTAGCTTACAAAACATGAGAGCGAATCTTTGTCGTTGCCGCTGATCTCTCCAAAGACATCAGCCGACACATAGGCATTGAGGCGATGCAGCTGCTCGCTGGCATAGCGCAGAAATTCCGTAACGGCTCGTACTCTGGTTTCCGCAAGGTCATTTCTGAGATCTACGCCCTCAACATCCTCAGGCAATCGCACATAGTCAAACTGGATCTCGTCGAAGCCCATTTCCGTAACGGCTTCGCTTGCCAAGGCTACATTGTATTCCCACATCTTCCTCGAGAATATGCTTGGCCATTTGACCGAACCATAGCTGTATAGGCTTCCGTTATACATCAAGGCTTCACCTGGATTGTCAATGGCAAAGGCATCATCCTTGAAGGCCGTTATCCTGCCGATCAGGTAGTATCCGGCTTCCTTTATTTTGGATACGCACTCCTTGTATGTATCATAGCTGTTAGGGATATTGGAAATGGAAGGTGCATACGAAAGAGCGGTTGGCGAATCATAGGCCAGCTGCGTATCGATATAGCAGTCTTTGATGTCCACCACAAAGGCATTTATGCCGCCTGACTCTCTTGCGATGTCAAGATAGCTGTCTACATCAGATATGGCTTCTGCATTGATGTATAATGCCTTTACGATATTCGGCATCACATTGCCATCAAGCACAGACACTTCCCTTGGATAATAGTCCACAGATAGAGGACTTCCGCCTGCACCATAGTCGATATAGCTATATGTCGATGAGTCATAGGCAGTCTCATAATACTCTTTGGAAAGATACTCGCCCTTCATGTATCCAAGAGAATCCAGCTCATAGTAATCAACTTCGCCATTTTCCATCAGTTCATGATAACCGCTCACCTGATGAAGACTATTTTTCTCTGCCCAACCTGATATCAGATAGGAATCGTACTCCTTGGTCAGGACACTGTTTCTAAGCGCATAGAGGCTTTCCTCTCTGACGCAATCATCACGATTTGTTTCCAGATATTCCTCTAGGACATAGAAGGTTCTGTTATCCATCTCAAAGATGCGGTATTCGATATCTTCGATTTCTTCCGTTCTGTTCTTTATGTCTACAAGCGTTCCTCTGCAGATGCTGGCATCATTGAAGTTCTCATCAAGGATAGGAACATCCCTGACATCATTCGCCAGGTAGTATGGGCTTGTCATATTGAGCTTCTTCTGCATATAGAAGAAATATGCACCCATTGCTGCCACCATCAACGAAAGGATGACTGTACATGCGATTAGGACTCTTGTCTTGTTTCTTTTTCTTTTTCTTGTTGCCATATCTAAATTCTACCATGAGAAAAGCTCCGTATATGGAGCTTATCTTTTTCTAATTTAAGGGGATAAATATATACGATACAACTAATTTTGGGGGCATGTATCGGCGAGGTCTCACCACCTTGCATATTCATAGTACAAAATAGTTGTATTTATAATATGTTTACAATGTGTAAAATTATGTGATTTGATTTGGATATAATTAATGTATGGCAAAGAAGATTATCAGCGCTGCAATTGTCCTTCTATGCATCATAGGCTTATGCTTTGTGAATGCCTATAAGGCCAACACCAATCAGATAATGGCAAGAAAGGAAACCCTTTCTTCAGCAAAGATCGATGATGATATCGATGGAAGCCTCATCTGCTTCTTCAGCGATCTCAAGTATGGCGCCTTCATCGATAGGAATTTCGTCGATAAGACAATCAAAAGGATCAACACCTTCACACCAGATCTGGTGCTTTTCGGCGGTGATCTGATCGATGATGCCTTCTATGGAAATCTTGATGAAGAAGACATCGAATATCTGAAAGCTGCCTTGAAGAGCATCGACAGCAAGTATGGCAAGTATGCTGTACTTGGCGATGTCGACATCAGGCATCAGGAGATTGCGGAAGATATCCTTGTTTCAGCAAACTTTGAGATCCTGAACAACGCCAACATCGGCATCAATATCGATTCAAACAGCAGCTTCAATATCGTCGGCATCGATGCCAGCTACTGCGGCTCTCCTGATCTTGAATCTTCTTTCTTTGGCATCAATGATGATACATACACCATTGCCGTTTCCCATTGTCCTGATATCTTCACTCCTAGTCTTTCATACAGCTATGACTATCTTCTTGCAGGACATTCATTGGGTGGCCAGGTCTATTTCCCTTTGATCTCATTGTTCCAGAGAGGTCCTGGATGCAACGAATACTTCAAAGGCAAGATCAGCAAGAACGGCAAGACCATGGACATCACCAACGGCTTAGGACGCATCAACAAGAACGCCAGATTCAATGCTGATGCCGAAATAGTTCTCTATATACTGAACAATAATCATTGATAGAATTACCATGAAAAACATGAACAACAAACATCATCTGAAAAGAATACTGATACCTTTATCGATCTTGGTCATCATTTTGATATGCGCTTGCATTGGGATACGCCATAAGAATAGAAATGAATTTGAATTCTGGAACGAATCCTCAATCGCGCTTGCCGAGCTATGCGATTACGTTCATGATGTGACAGATAAGTCGTCTCCTGACTATATACCAGAAAAGGATCGAATCGCGGTATTCGACATGGACGGTACGCTCTATGGCGAAAAGGCACCGATCTATATCGATTGGTGGATGCTGAAGTATCGTGCTTTGGATGATCCGCTCTATGATGCACCCGAAGATATCCGGAAAACTGCAGAAAAGATTGCGCTTGCAGCGCAGACCGGAGAGATTCCTGATGAACTGGAAACGGAACATGCGCAGGCAGCCGCAAAGGCGTTTGCAGGCATGACGCTTGATGAGTATCGTCAGTATGCGACAGAGTTCATCTTGAAGGAAGCTGATGGCTTTGAAGGCCTTGCCTATGCAGAAGCATGGTATCTTCCTATGCTGGAGATCGTCGATTATCTCAACGATAATGGTTTTGCCGTATACATCTGCAGCGGTACAGACCGATTCCTTTGCCGCATTCTCGCAGAAGGAATGGTCGACATTCCGGAAAAGCACATCATCGGCATGGATGTTCAGCTCGAAGCCAGCGGCCAGGATGGATGCGATGGCCTTGAGTATGCCTATACAGCACAGGATAATGTCGTTCGTACAGATGAATTGCTTGTGAAGAACGTCAAAACAAATAAAGTCATACAGATTGCACAGGAAATTGGCCGTCAGCCCGTTCTTTCCTTTGGAAACAGCAGCGGCGACCAGAGCATGGCGATGTATGTTACCTCTAACAATCCTTACCGTTCAGCCGCATTCATGCTTATTGCAGACGATGAAGAACGCGAATACGGCAACCAGGAAAAAGCCGCAGCAATGCGGGAAAAGTGGGAAAGCTTTGGCTGGAATGTGATTTCCATGAAAGATGATTTTCTCACAATATATGGCGATGACGTAAAGCGAATGCCATAAGCATCCGCTTTTTTTGTTTATTGTTTGAAGCTCTTTAATTTCTATTCATTCAGAGAAATAATCGTTCTTAAACCTCAACTGCTTTTCCAGAAATAATGCCATAGAAATCATTGCTGTCAATATCTGATAGTTTTCTTCTAATGGCACCAGCAGCATGGTGCTTTTCATCAATCGATTCATCAGCAAATAGATATTTCATAAAATAGACGAAAGAAAAAAGTGAGAGCTCGCATCATTCTGCACATCCAGTATCAATCTGCCGGCCACTGTCACTTTCCGTTTTCAATATACCAAAACACAATAGAATTCCAATTGGATTTCATGAAAGCGAAGTAACTTTTGTTGGCTTGTTTACTATCTGTTTTTTATTAAACCGATATTCTTATACTTCGGGAATTCCAAGCCTAATACTGAACATGAACTAATCTCCATATTCTGATAGATCAATCGCCTTTGAAGCTTTTCCCTTTTTGTAATTCTCAACTGACTTGTCCATCATTTTCAAACTGTTTTCAAAGATGTCATTCGGATCAATTAGTACTCTAGGTTCCAATATAATAGTTCCATCTTTGTATTGCTTAACATGAAAGTATTCATAAAACGATTCTCTTAATGCTACTTTTTTTTGCTATCGATTTTTGCATTGTAATCATCTATTATTTAAAAAGTTTTACTTTTATATTAAAGCAGATAGAAATACATAAATGTCTTAATATCAAACTCTTCTATCGGGATATTCATATCAAGGAATATCCCTTTATTCTGGTCGAAGACGCGATAGCCAGCAATCCTTTCATCCAACATCTTCTCCAGCAGGATGAAGTTATCATAGAAGCTTAGCCTTCTATCCAGATAAGCCTCGACAATGCGACCAGTCTTTACGATCTTGAAACGCATAAGAATTCTATGCATCGTCTAGACCCCTTAGCAGAATGTGTCTGCTTCCTTTGACAAGCAGCGCCTCATCTTCATCTAGATCGTCCTTGCAGGAAGGAATGAATAGGCGCTGGCGATAGATGCCTGGCCCAAGCCAAAGCACCGCCCCATATTCCCCGCTTCCAAGCGCATGGTCATAGGCCATGATTGTGAAGGCATCGCCATAGGCTTTTCTATAGATCTCAATCCTATCGCTATCATATGATGTCACCAGCAGTTTCCCTTTATACGTCACTTCCTGCTTGAACTTCTTGTCATAGCCCAAAAGATATCCATCTTCATCAGATTTCGCTCTTATCGTTTCAGGGATATGCCTTATCATTTCTTCAAAGAGCGGTTCACCTTCCTTAAGTTCCTCTTCCCTTATCGGCACAAAACATATTGGCTCTTCAGCAAGAAAGAATGATGTTCCTTTGTGGCGGCTGCGGCTGCCGAAAAGATTGATCAGGTCATTGGCATCACTTGAATCGATAAGCAGACGATTATTGAAGCTGTTGATCAGCTTGAAGTTAAGCTGTGAATTTCTGCTTATGAATATCAGACTCAAGCTCAGACTTTCCCTTCGCCGGCATAGACGATAAAGAAGCTCAAGATATATCTCGTTGTAGGACAAAAGACAGGCAAGGTCTTCAATAAGAAGACAGATGTCTTTGCCTTCGCCCTTCAGTAGCATATCCAGAAGATACATGATGTCCTCATCCTCTTCATACAATAGAGAATCGCTTACGCATGGCGCATGGTATCTTGTCTGACCGATGACGATTGTCTGTCTTCTGTTTTCGGAAAGGATGTTCATGAAGGCATTGATCTCATGATACCTTGATGAGCACACAAGAATGCTTTCAGATAGTCCATAGCTCAAGATTTCTCTCTTGCCTAGAATGTAATCATCCTTTTCGCCTAGCACGAATCTATCTTTTATTTCAAAATCCTTACGTGCCTTTCTTGAAGGCGGCATAAAATCAAGTTTCCTGATCTTATAGTCTTCTTTTTCGCAGACTTCTATTATCTTTTGAGAGAAATAGGATGCTTCGCTTGTGATGATGCCATTCTCCCTAGTGATACTGGAACTTTCATGAAGGGTGTTCTTGAGAACAGACACTTTGAACGGGTCATTGCCGTTTATGTCATTCTTGGAATATATGCTTTGGCCTTTCTGCAAGGAACCATCCACCAATAGATAGAAGAGACCTGGCCTTTCCAGATAGGCAGCATCCTCGCTTTTGATGAGCTGCTTGGAGTCGTTCTCCTCCAGAACCTTCAAGGCAATCTTGAAGCGTGAGTTCGACCAGATCTCATCATCGACGCTGCCTGATGGCTTCTGGGTCGCCAGGATCAGATGGATGCCGAGGCTCCTGCCGATTCTTGACAGCGATATCAGTTCCTTTATAAGTTCCGGTTCTTCCTTCTTGAGCTCCGCAAACTCATCGACCATGATGATGAGATGACTGAGCTTTTCTTCGTTTGGACAATTGGATGCATAGTCATCAAGATTCATGATCGGCAGATTGTATCTGCCTGACATCTGCTTGAAGATGAGCTGTCTTCTTGTGCATTCATTGGCGATGGCGATGATCATCCTTTCAAAGACGTTGTCTTCAAGATTCGATATGGAAGCCACAATATGCGGAATGGCCTTGCCGCCATAGGAAAGCGATTCCCTTATGCCTCCACCCTTGTAGTCGATCAGGACAATGTTGAGATATTCTGGCGAATAGCGCAGGCACATCGACAGCAACATCGAGATTATCAGTTCAGACTTGCCTGAGCCGGTATAGCCGCCGATCAGTCCATGAGGTCCCTGCTTGGTTTCGTGGAGGTCGAAATCAAGAATTTCGCCATTGGCAAAGGCGAAGTTAGCCTTCAGGCTTCGTTCTTCATGGCTGTAGCTTCCTTTGATGTCGAAATCCTTGTAGACATCCATGAAGGCATATGTCCTATCTAGCGAGGCAATGCTCCTCATTCTGCCAAGATAAGAGAAGTATTCCCTGAAATCGATCTCTTCCTCAATGTATTCAAATCTTTGCTTGATTGATGAATAGAGATAGCCATAATTGTCGAAGCATTCTATCACCGCATCGCTGTTCTTGTAGAGATCGGCGATATCGCTTGAGAAATATATGATGTGGATCAACGGATTGGAGAACGCGAACGATGTATGGCTATACATCAGAAGAACCAGCGGTCTGTCATAGCGTCTCTGGTCAAGACATAGGAGATCGCTTTCGCTTTGCAGGCTCATCCTTTCTCCATCAATGAAAAGATGAGGCAAGTCATAGGCCAGATCATAGATATCCTGGTCCTTGCTGAAGATAGCGATATGGATATCGTCATAATGATGTTTATAGGAAAGCTCAAACAGGAAACGGTTGAAGAAGTAACGTTTCATGTTTCTTCTGCTGACGATGGTAATGATCTTCTTATCTTCAAGAGAGACGAAAAGCGGATAGCCTTTGATATCCTTGAGTTTCCTGCCGATCTCCATCAGTCTTCCATCGATCTCTTCATTTCCAGATGGTTCATATTCAATATCTCTTTCGATGGATATCCTGCCGATGCTGATCGAAAGATAGTCGGTTGAATTCTTTGTGGCATAGAACATCCTTTCCTTGCATCCGATCAGAGAGAAGAAATGGGAGTTCTTGCTGTCGATGTATTCCTTGATATTCAGATCAAGCCGTCTTTCATATTCATCCAGATAATCCAGGTATTCCTTTTTGCTTCTTTCATATCCGATACGACAGCTTCGGCATTCATATAGATGCATAGCCAACGGAAAGACTATTCCGGTGATGGCCATGCTTATGGGCATCAGAAAGAAAGCCAAGGAGACAAACCATTCATCCTCCTCATCATAGCTGTTCATATAGTTGAGCAATGCCATGGCCGTCATCGAAAAGGACATGATGATATTCGGAAAAAGGCTGCGGAAAAACGGCAGAAAATCCGGTTTCTTTTCCTGCTTGAATGGCTTTATCTCTTCTATGGCAAGCTGCCTGTCCATCTCGGGCAGATAGTATGATGGCTTGGTGCAGCTTGTGATATAGCGAATCTTTCTAGGAGTGTCGTCATATGGACTTATCGTTATCTTGACCATGAAGCTGTTCATATAGAGATAGTCCGCAAAATGGAAGAAGCGTAAGCCCAGACATTCAACCAGATCGCCATCCTTCAGAGCGGTTCCGTTATATTGGCAATGGTTGACGCTGATCTGGAAGCTGCTCTGCAGACGATGATCCTTGTATAACAGATAATGTTCCTTGAGATATGGGTCATCTGTTCTGACATTGCTTCTGGGATTGAAGGAAAGAAGGAAGTCTTCATTGCGGTATAGTCTGTATTCATCAAGCCCATCTTCCTTCTCATAGACATAGACCTCCAGTCCATAGAAGATGCTTTCGCAATAGATTTCATATTTTCTGTATTCAAGCTTCTTGATCTTGTTTCCATCAGAAAACAAGAGCTTGTTTTCAAGCGAAATGTAGTAGGCATTGCCTTTTGGATAGATGACGATGCCTCTATAGCCGATGGTATTCCCATCAAGCGCATGTCTTTCCAGC
The DNA here is from genome assembly GCA_937919165.1 of uncultured Bacillota bacterium. GTDB lineage: Bacteria > Bacillota_I > Bacilli_A > Erysipelotrichales > Erysipelotrichaceae > Colivicinus. The sequence goes on from CALFPO010000073.1 coordinate 17,021, forward strand.
CGATAGCTGTCCTTGATGATCACGAAGCTCATCTGCTGCTCACCAGTATGTTCACATAGGAACTGTATTTGCCGTCTCTGGTATAGACCTTGATCCTGGTCGAACCGGATGAAATGGCTTTGACTAGACCTTTAGCTACGGCAGCGATATTGCTGTCAAGACTTGTATATGATATGTCGGATTCGTTATAGCCCTCAGGCAGTCCTTTGATGATGATGCTGTAGGTCTCATCCTTATCCATGACCTCCGCATAGGAATCAAGCACAATCCTATTCGATAGAACAGCTTCGCTTTCCTTGAGCTTGAACCTATCGGTTCTGGTGCATTTCTTGACGAACTGGCCATTCTCGATATGATGCAGGTTGCCGAAGACCTGATTGTCCTCATCCATGATGTTGATGGTCTTGGTGAAGCCGTATTTGTTTAGGGCGGTCTTTGAAGTATTGAAGATCAGATCCATGAAATAGTAGAGCGAAACATCGCCGCATACCTTCACATCATTGTTTCCTTCAGATAAAGCATAGATGGTCGAATAGGCGATGTCGCTTTCAGCCTGCTTATGATTGTTTTCTTTGTCATATAGATGAATAGTAGATTTAAGCTGAGCCTTCAGGCCTGTATCAAGTTCCACATCAAGGATACGGAAACCGGCTTCTTCCACATTGAGATTGAACGCAAAGGCGCTCTTGCCCGATGCCTGGATGATGCCGTCATAGTCATGGGTATAGTCATGGATATAGCGCATCTTGCCGTTTCTGGTCTCAAATCCCAGCTGATGGCTGTTGTTCAATACAAGCTCGATCTTACCTGAAACATAGAGCTTGATCATCACATCAAGACCGAGCTCAGCCATTGGAATCGAAGGAATAGGAGTCTTGATGCGACAGATGGGGATGGTGGCCTCAAGCTCATCTTCATCCTTCTTGACCAGCGATCTTAGCTTGCTCATGAACGATGATGAATCAAGATCCTTGAAGTCCACATGATAGTTTCCATACTTTCCGTCGCTGACGCCCAGTTCCTCGGTAGTGTTCATCGTGATGGAAAAGTAGCAGTTGCTGAAGTCTCCCTTCTCATAGGTCCACTTGAGGCTTGGCTTGACGTTAGAGATAGAAAGGTCGCCATAGACATTGAAGCCATTCACATCCTTGGATATATGAATATCGATGCCGGCACTGTCAAGCGTATATGATACCCTGAATCCTTCTGAATAGAACGTATGGCTCTTTGATGCCAACAGTTCATATATGTTGTTTACATAGACATCCTGTATCTCTTCGCCATAAGGAATTACAGTTGCCTTGCTGAAGTCTATCTCAAAGCTATCTTCTATCTTGACGCTTTCATACACTTCTTCATATTCACATTCCCGATATCTTAATTCTCCTTCTTCATCTATGCCCTCTATCTTTTTGTACAGATTGTCATTTCTATCATAGATGATATCGCCGACCCTCAGATTCTTATCTTCATCATCTTTGACCTCTTCGCAATATTCGTAGTCATAGAAAGGCTCGTATAGCCGTTCATTGATATAATGAACTGCCATATCGATCACTTCATCAGCCTTGTCTTCTCTTACGATCTTGTCCTTACGGGCCTTGGATGATATCCAGCCCTTGCTTCTTAGCCAATTGAAATAGTCGCCATCAGCTTCCACAAGACGTCCGATGGTCTTGGCCAGATATGTATATTTAAGAGCTTCATCAAGATGCTCATAATCCTTTGCATCGATAATGCCCCAGTCTTCCAATGCCTGAAGATTGTCCATGCAATCTTCACTGTTTCCTATGCCGCTTCTAAGCGCCAGAGTATTGAGGTAGGACTCTACGCTTAGGGAAGCATCCGCCTTGCATGATGCGCAGGTAACAAGCATCAGCATCACCGCAAGGCAGATGCATAGTCTTCTACTCGAAGCTTCCCGCATTCGCCACAATCGTCGACTCTAGCGAATCGTAGGAAGCGACGGTATGGTCGAGAAACCTGGCATAGGATTCGATGGTTTCCGACTCGTCCACAAAGCGTCTCGCAAAGTTCTGGAAACGCGAAAGCAGCGTCTCTTCGCCATCTGACTGCCAGATGCTGTCGAGTTCCTGCATGGTGCGGTAGACATAGGATAGGGTGCTGTCCAGATTGGTATTGCAGGTACGGATCTGGCTGGCGGTGTTAGATACTTCCGGTAAAGAAATTTTGATCTGTTCCATGGTCCTTCTAAACTGTGCTCAAGCGATTGGCTTCCGCATACAGCTCGTCCTGGGTCTCACGATAGGCCCTGGCGCTGTTTCTTAGGAAGTCGGCATATTGTCTCATGATAAGCGATATCTGCTTCAGGTCGCCTTCAAAGGTCTTGATCTGGCTGGTATAGGCGGTATTGTCCTTGCCTTGCCAGCTGGCAGACATCTTGTCGACTTCGGCATACATCTGCTGATAGTACTTCTCGTAATCGGCATTGGCGCTCTCTATCTTGGCAGCTGTGCTTTCAAGTCGATCAGGTTCAACAATAATTGATCTCATAGTTTTTCCTCCTCTACCTCTTATTTCGCATGAAACGGCCGCACTCCTATCCCAAACATAAAAAAGCCCCACATCTCTGTGAGGCCAATATCATATATGTCTTGATTGTCTATTTCTTTGAAGCTATGTAGTCTTCGATCTCTTCCTTCAGGATGCTGAATGGAAGCGGACCATTCTCAAGAATAGCGCAGTTGTATTCGACTATGTCGAACTTATCGCCAAGGCTATCCATCGCATGCTTCTTGAGTGTCATGAGATTCGAAAGCCCAACGCCATAGTTGCAGTAGACGGTTGGCATGTCGATGATCCAATTGAAGAGGTCTTGTGCCATCTCATCATAGAAGCCTTCCTGAATGAAGTATTCATTGACATCATCAAGCGTGATGCCAGCTTCGCGATATTCGTCATAGTATGTCAGATAGTTCTCGACAGCATAGTACTGCTCATCCTTCAGGAATTCCGCAATCTCCTCATTTGTCCAGCCATAGTAGTTCATGCCGATATCGATGATCGAATATTCCATGAAATAGTAGGTTTCCATCAGATTGAGGATATCGATGGCCTTTTCGTCGGCAATATCCAGGAAATGCATGGCATCTTGCTGGCACTGGACAGCCCAGCCCTCGGTATAGCCGATGAAGCCGATGACGGTCCTGAAATTGTGCGGATTCTGCTGCAGATAATAGACATGCTGATAGAGATGTCCAGGGAATCCCTCATGAGCCAATGTCTGATAGAACTCATATGAATTGGCAACGCTGTTTGGATTGGTCTTGATGATGTTCTGGTTGATGTTGTCGATTGGCGCAGACCAGTAGTAGGCACCTACCGCATCAGAAGCAGCCGACTCATCTATTGGTTCGCAGGTGTAGGCGATATCGCCAAGATCCTTGTAGTAGTCTCCAAGATGGGTACGCAGATATTCAAGCTTGTCGACAGCCGTACCTTCAAGCACGCCCTCTTCGGCAATCCTGAAGTACTCTTTCACGCTTTCAGGACTGTACAGAGCAGTTCTGAGCTTGGAAAGCAATACATCGTAGTTGTCCTTCAATTCTTCAAACATCCTGTCGATGCCCTTGTTGTCGCTGGTGTTCAGGATATACTGCAGTTCTGCATATTCCTTGTTGTATTTATAGAGGACCGTATCTTCCTGGGCGATCTTGCCGCGATAGGTCTCAAGCTTCTTTGCGCAATTTTCAAGAGCAGGAATCACTTCGTTCTTTACCACTTCAGCATTCTCCTTCTTGAGCGCTTCCTTCTTTTCGCTGCTCAAGAAATCGCAGTCGTCGATTCTGTTGTCGAAGGTAACGATCAGCACATTGTCGTCGACTTTCGAAGCCAGGCTTTCAGCTGTCTCGATGCCATTGTCTACTGCCGTATCAGGCATATAGATCTTATCCTTCTGCTGCGCATCGCAATAAGCCAGACAATCCGCAATATAGCGGTCAGCATCCTTGACCAGCAGCATATAGTCATCTACCGATTCCTCGTCATAGAAAGTGAAGTCCGAAAGGATCGTCACCAGATTGTTGAGGACATCGACGCCCATCGAAAACAGGAAAGAGTAGCGGCCATAGCACAGATCAGCCAATGTCTCATAATCGCTGTATTCCAGAGCCTCATAGTCGTACTGCTGGCGATATGAAAGGCTGTTGTAGTCGAAAGACTGCAGTTCCTTAAGCTGATCCAGGATATAGTTGAAATCCTCTTCGCTTATGCCATATGTAACTATGCCAAGATCTACTGGAGGCTTCTCGATGCCGTACGACTTGTAGTCGATGACATTGAAATGCATGCCGGTGTAGTCTTGAGCCATTCCATCCTTGAATACCTTGTCGAGGAACTCATCGAATTCCTTGCTGTCGATAGTGTTATTGGGATTCTTCTCCCTTGTTTTATAGTTCTTGACAAGCTCAAGATAGGTCTTGCCGTCAGCTTCGCTTACTGTCGGCTTCTTGATTGCATCCTTGCCTTTGCATCCTGCAAGCATGAATACAACCAAGATGATCATCAATAATTTCTTCATAAAAATACCTCGTTAATATTATAATATATTTGCATGTTAGTAGAGACTATGACACTAAGAAAGATGGTTGACTTCAAGCCCTCAGAAGAGGACATGGCGATGCTGCCGCTTGATGTCACACTGTATCTTAAGGTTAGTCTGGTATCATTGGACGCCAAAGACAACTATGATTTCATCAGGTATCTTTTTAAGATTGAAGACCTGAAGGACAACTTCAAGGAAATCGCCAGGACCGTCTTCTATGATTTCGATGGACGCAATACCGACCAGGAGAAATTCGTAACCATCTTTGAGATGTATGGCCTATACAACTATGCCAACACTTCCGAATACCTCAAGGAAATCCTGGAGAATTACACCCATGAGGCTGATGTTCTGATCGACATCTATACCCATGACTCCAAGGAATATCGCCTATCGAACCTTGATGGCATCGTGAAGCTTGAAGAACTGCATAAAGGAGTTGCCTAATGGATAAAAAAGACAAGATACTGAATATCGTATACTACGGCATCATCGTCGGCCTGTTCTATCTGTTCGTCAATTATCTTCTTCCTATCGTGATGCCATTCATCATCGGTTTCCTGATTGCCATGCTGCTGTATCGCCTTTTCTACAGGGTCACAAAGCGCAGCATCAAAAAGGCTGAAGGAGCCATTGCTCTATGCATCTTCTATGCCTTGGTCATCGTCATATGCTCGACCATCGGCGTCAGCCTGACCAACTCTCTCATCGAGATATTCAAGAACATCCCTACAGCCTACAACAATTCCATCAAGCCTCTGCTTGACAGAATAAATGTTCTGATAAATACCATGAACAACGAAGCGCTGGCCAATCCGCTCAAGCGTGCGCTTGAAGAACTCGGCGGCATTCTGGTATCGGTATCCAAATCGGCTGTCGGTGTCCTTACCGGAGTCCTGACCAAGCTTCCTAATCTGTTCATCCAGATTACGCTTGTGATCATCACGTCGTTCTTTGTGCTGCTTGACTATGAAACGATCATCGGCGGCATCCGCTCTTTCCTCAACGAAAAGACCGAAGGACTATATACCGAGATAGAAGACTACATCAGGAACAATCTGGCTAAGGTATTGAAATCATACTGCGCCATCTTCTTTCTGACCTTTGCTGAACTTAGTCTTGGCCTTACCGTCATCGGCAAGCCAAATCCGATATTCTCTGCATTTTTCATCTCATTCCTGGATATCTTGCCAATCCTTGGCGTCGGCACTGTGCTGATTCCTTGGGGAATCATCGATCTGATATACGGCAAGTTTACAGGCCTGTGGCTCTTGGTGATCTATCTTGTGATCACCTTCGTCCGCCAGTATGTAGAACCTAAGCTGGTCGGCGCAAACCTCGGACTGCATGCCCTTACTTCACTGGTGGCAATGATTGTCGGATTGGATCTGTTTGGTCTGGTCGGCATGTTCGGAATCCCTATCCTGCTTTCCTTCATCGTCTACCATGAAGACAATATCCAGAATGCCAAACTGACGGAAAAGAAGAAAAATGGAAAGAAAAAGAATACCGCTGCTGATTGACACCGACCCAGGCGTAGATGATTTCTTCTGCCTGTGCATCGGCTGTGCATTCAGTGAAATATTTGACCTAAAGGCTGTCACCACCATCGGCGGCAACAATTCGACAGATACAACCACCAAGAACGCCTTAGATATCCTGAGGCTTCTTAATCGTGATGACGTTCCTGTAGGAAGAGGAAGCGACAGTTTCCTTACCCATCCTTTCGGAGAAAGCGTCACCAAGTTCCATGGCGAAAACGGTCTAGGCAACCTGACTATCCCTGCAAGCGAAAAAGCGCCGCACAAACTGTGTGCCTGCGATCTCATATATGAAACAGCCAGGTCATGTGATGGAAAGCTTGTCATCGTGACCGTCGGTCCTGAAACGAATCTGGCTTTGGCCTTCAAGAAATATCCTGACCTGAAGGACATGATTTCCAAGATTGTGGTGATGGGCGGAAGTCTGACCACCGGAAACTGCAGTCCTTATGCCGAAGCCAATATCTTCCATGATGCCGAAGCAGCCGATGTCGTCTTCTCCAGCGGCATTCATATCGACATGATCGGCCTAAACATCACCCGCAAAGCCAATCTTCCAAGAGAGATCTTCGATCCCATCTCGCTTGATGCCCGCAAGGACCTAAGGCAAGTCATGCAGGGTCTCATCGATTTCCGCAATGGCGAACCGATGCATGATGCTGTAGCCATCGCTACGCTCATCGATGATTCGTTCATCACCTGGATCGATGCCAATGCCAGCATCGAGATAGACGACAAGGAAAGGTATGGCCAGACGCTCATAAACACCAAAGGTCCATCCTTCAATGCTAGGGTCGCCTTCGATATCGACGTAAGCGGATATTATGCGATCATGGAAAGAATGCTGAAATACTACCAATAATACAAAAAATAGGCAGCCAATGGCTGCCTATTTCTTTAGGCTTCTGCGCTATTGATTTCCAATCTTCCTGTTGAGCCTGCTGACGCTTCTTCTTACCAGCAGATATATGACAAGCCATATGGCAACAAACGCTGCCAAGAAGATGACAGTGAAGCTTGTCAGGATTTCCTTATCGATCCAGCCGTTGATAAGATAGACGCTCAGATAGCTTACATACAGCACCAGACACTGGATGAGTCCTGCCATCGTAACCGGAAGACTCTCTATCCTATAGACAACCGTGATGCCAGAGACAAGAAAGGCCAAGACAGTTACCGAGATGATCGATATGCTGGCCTTAAGCAGATCTATCTGTGCAGCTGCGCCTGATCTTGCGATGAAGATCCAGACAATCGCCAAGATAAGCGGCCCGCCAAAGCAGCACAGAGTTCCTCTTAATAGAAATTCCTTTACATATTTATTCATAGTCCATATCTCCTTTTGATCTGTGTGAAGCATCTTCTGGATACATAATCCGTATATCCGCTTCCGAACTCGACATTGACGCCTCCGGTGACGGTTGTGATGAACCTGACGATACTTGCGGAATTGGCTATTGCCGACTTGTTGATGCGGATAAATGAGGGAGGAAGGCTCTCTTCGATCTCGTATAGACGCTTCTTGATCCTGTATGTCTTTCCGTCTTCATAGACAGCGTAGGTTTTGTCGTCCTGAACATATATGCATTCTACAGACCGGGAATCAAGCTTCACTATCTGATTGTCCAGATATCCACATAGTCTATCGCTCTCTTCTTCGACAAGGTTCTGGATATGGTCGATCAAAGGGCTTCTTTCTTTTACTGTTGCGACAATCTCTTCTTCCTTATTCTGATCAATGATTAGCCTGAACTTCATGTGCCCTCCTTACATCTTGATTCTATTTGAATATGCGCACAAAGTATACAGAATGCGGCTGTTCGGTCAAATCAAGCAGCCCATAGGCAAAAAAGATAATCATGACGATTATCTTTAGCTGTATTCTTCTTTCTTCTTCTTGCGGATCGATGGATGGCTCGCAAGGATCTTCTTGATGCCATGAGGATGGGAGAAGGCAATCTGCAGCACACCGTTGTCGATGCCGATGATGACGCCCTCGCCATAGACCTTGTGGATGACGATATCGCCATTGCGGTAGGTATCGCTGTCCTTTGGCTTTTCCATCTTTCTTTCCGATACGATATCTTCGTCGAAGATGAGCGACTTGCTTGGCTTTGGCCTTTCATCGACATGTTCGATGTATTCCTTGTCGATCTCATTGATGAATCTTGATGGCAGCTTTGCCGATTGGATGACATACGAGAAGGAATTCGATTCCGTCAGATACAGATAGTTCTTGGCCCTGGTATAGGCGACATAGGCCAATCTGCGTTCCTCTTCCAGGCCTTTCTGCCCTTCGATCATCGACTTCTCTGATGGGAAGATGCCTTCGGAAAGTCCAATCACAAAGACAATCTCGAACTCCAGTCCCTTGGCGCTATGGATGGTGCAGAGATTCACTGCATCAGAGTTTATCTCTTCCGAAGCTCTGTCGGTATATAAGGCAATCATCTGCAGATATTCGTCCAAGGTCGAATCTGGATAGTTCTCGGAATATTCCTTGATATCATCCAATAAGGATTTGACGTTTTCAAGACGCTCGGTCTCATTATCCGCTTCCAGCATTGTACGATATCCTGAATCATCAAGCACTTCCTTAAGCAAGAGCTCCAGATCCATGGTCTTCATGTCTTCGCGCCACTTCTCGATCATGTTCACGAAATGGTCAAAGGTGTCCCTGTTCTTGGGATAGAAGCCGTTCTTGATGACCTCATACATCGTGATGTCCCTTTCGATGGCGATCGTATGGATGGCATCGATGGTCTTCTGGCCGATGCCGCGGCGTGGCGTATTGATGATCCTGGTGAAAGCCAGATCATCGCCTCTGGTGATCATGCGCAGATAGGAAAGGATGTCCTTGACTTCCATGCGCTCATAGAAGCGGATGCCGCCATAGATGATATAGTTTACCCTATTCTCGATCAGGACCTTCTCGACCTCTCTTGACAGATAGTTGGCACGATAGAGGATAGCCATATCCCGATAGTTGTAGCCATCGTCATGCATCTTCACGATCTGATTGACCACATAGTTGGCCTCGCCGATCTCGGACATGCAGGTCTTATGGATGATCTTGCTTCCATCGCCATTCTTGGAGAAGAGTTCCTTGTCGACACGGGCTTTGTTGTTGTGGATGACGCTATTGGCACCGCTTAGGATATTGTTGGTGGAACGATAGTTCTGGTTGAGGATGATGGTCTTGGTATCCTTGAAGTCCTTGTCCATGTTGACGATGATGTTGACATCGGCACCCCTCCAGGTGAAGATCGTCTGGTCAGGATCGCCAACGACATAGAGATTGTCATGGTAGGTACATAGTTGCCTTATCAGCAGATACTGTTCCTTATCGATGTCCTGGAACTCATCGACATGGATGTAATGGAATCTCTTGGACCATTTCTCCAATACATTAGGAAATTTCTTGAACAGTCTGGTCGTAAAAAGAATCAGGTCATCGAAGTCCAGACCGTACATCTTCTGCAGTCTTTCATTGTAGTAGGCATAGACCTTTGCCTTGTTTATGAGACGCTTCTCGCCGTAGCAGAAATCCATGGCCTGCTCAGGCGATATGTCCTGATACTTGTTGTCGGCGATGTAGTCCAGGATATTGCCATAAGGATACTCCTTCTTGTCGATGCCGATCTCCTTGTAGGCTTCCTTCAGGATCTGGTGCTGATCTTCCTGGTCCACTACCGTGAAGTTCTTCGGGTAATTAAGAGCTTCGATATCTTCTGCCAGGATTCTCATGCATAAAGAGTGGATCGTCGAGATCCAGCAGCCTGTGCCTTCATCCTTGAGCATGTCGTTTATTCTGTTCTTCATCTCGCGGGCAGCCTTGTTGGTGAAGGTGATGGCCAAGATATGATATGGCTTGACTCCCTTCTGCTCGATGAGATAGGCAATGCGCATGGTCAAAACACGGGTCTTGCCTGAACCCGCTCCGGCTATGATGCGCAGATGATTGGCCTCGTCGATGACGGCCTGCTTCTGGTTTTCGTTTAGTTCGGAATACTTTATCATGTTTCTCTTTGGATAGAAAACGCTTATGGAATCATAAGCGTTGCTTTACTTACATTCTTTAGTACTTCTGTGATTTCGCTAGATTGTAGTTCTTGTAGTTGACGTCATCGGAGACATCCTTGATGACCTTGATGTATTCAGGCAAGACTATCTCCTTGCGGTCATCAGGAATCTGCACGGAAAGCAGACCCTTGGTGCTGTCGAAATCGAAGACATCGAGCTTGCAGAAGTTATTGTTCTTGAAGAAGGAATAGCGCTGCTTGTCGATGACGTTCAGGCTCTGATCGACCTCTGCACCATAGTCGTAGTACTGTCTTTCGGAAAGCACTCTATCGACCTTGATTCTTTCATTGGTCGAAAGATAGTTGGCTTCTGAGAAGGAATACAGTAAGCTGCCGTTCCTTTCTCTCTTCCTGATCCTTCTTTCGATGCCGTTAGGGCTGGTCAGATAGTGCTGAACGATATGTGAAGTGGAATAGCTGGTCTCGCTCTTGATCTTCTCCAGGATCTCGTCGTCTACTTCCACAAGATATTTCTTGAACGATTCGACTGGCTTCTCATCTCCCAGATACTGGAAGACTGCCTGGATAGCCTTGCGCATCTTGACCTCGAAATCGGTCTCATTGCCGATGATGACTCTGTTAGGATGGCTTTCCCATGCTTCAAGAGAGAGATCATCCATCTTTCTGGCATCCTCGATCGATTCATAGCGGGCTGAGTTGGTTGCATAGTTATAGGCCTCTTCCTTGCCCTTGGCGCTGGAGACAAGATGCACAACCATGTCATAGCGAGAATTGATGTCATCGACCGTCATATCGAAATCCTTGAGGATCTCACCAAAGGCTTCTCTTCCGACATAGGCCATATCATCAGCCAGACCGCGGTCGATGAAGATGATGACCTTATCGCCCTCAATCTCCTGGGCTGCCTTGTAGCAGAGTTCCTCTTTCTTGAGCTGCAGAGCTACACAGTATTTCTGGAATTCATACATGCCGATGGTTGCAGGAGAGATGCCGCCGCTGATCAGGTCGGTAGCTGATTCGTTGTCGACGATTACGCGATAGCCACGTTCGCCGAACACTTCCTGAGCACGCGATGTGAAGGTTGTCTTGCCGCTGCAAGGTCCACCTGTAAATACGATACGCTTAATTGTCTTCATACATTCTCCTCAACTTTTCATTCAGTTTGCGATATATGTTTTCCTTGAACCATTTCTCGTTCGATTTCTCGAATACCTCATCAAGATAGAACCAGGTCACATTCGAGTTCTCATCTTCCTTTATCGAAAGGGTTTCCTCCTCATTGGCCTCCAATAGATAGGTCACATTCAGATGCATATGGGTAGGCACGTACTTGCCTCTTTTGATGTGCGAATCGACCGAGAGCACCTCCAGCGAGAAGATGTCTTCGCTTAATGGTTTGACCTCTTTGACGCCCGATTCCTCCATCACTTCCTTGATGGCAACCTTCAGGCAATCTCTTTCGCCATCGCAATGTCCACCAAGCCAGGCCCATGAATCATAGATGTTATGATAGGCCATCAATACCTTGTCATGGCTCTTGTTTACGACCCAAGCGGAAGCGGTCATATGCGCCACCTCATTGTCGCGGCAGAAGATATCATCATACTTCTCCATCAGCGCAAGGATGTTCTTCTTGTCCGTCTCTTCCTGAACATTGTATGGTCTGTAATTGGCTATGTCTTCAAAAATGCCCATATAGATATTTTACTACATCGTGATAGAATTTAGTTATGATTACTTCCGACAATTTCACAGATTATGTGCTCATCGATGCCGGCGACCGCGAGAAGCTGGAGAACTGGAAAGGCATCATCCTGAGAAGGCCCGATCCGATGGCCATCTGGCCAAAGCTGAAGCCAGAAATATGGGATGACTGCGATGCTTTCTACCATCGGTCCAACAAGGGCGGAGGCTATTGGGAATACAAGAAGAGATTCAAGGAATCTTGGAATGTGAACTACCGTGACCTGAGCTTCAAGGTATCGCCTACAAGCTTCAAGCATACCGGAATCTTCCCTGAGCAGGCAGCAAACTGGGATATGATACATGAGCTTGTCTCTTCAAGAAAGGATGCCAAGGTGCTCAATCTTTTCGGCTATACCGGAGCTGCCACCATGGTTGCCTCGAAAGCTGGAGCCAGTGAAGTTGTCCATGTCGATGCCTCCAAAGGCATTGTGGAATGGGCCAAAGAAAACATGAATCTCTCTTCTCTTGGCGACCATAAGATCAGGTTCATCGTCGATGATGCATTGAAGTTCACTTCCAGAGAAATCAGAAGAGGAAGGAAGTATGATGGCATCATCATGGATCCTCCATCATATGGCAGAGGTCCAGACAACGAACTGTTCAAGTTCGAAGAGAAGATCAATCCGCTCATCGTCAACTGTCTAGAGCTTCTGAGCGACGATCCGCTTTTCTTCATCATAAATACATATACGACAGGCTATTCGCCTGAAACCATGCATAATACCCTAAGCCGCCAATGCGAGCTCAAAGGCCTTAAGGGAAAGATCGAAGCCGATGAGATCGGCATCAAGATCGAAGGTAGCGATTATACCCTGCCATGCGGACAGACCACCAGGTGGCATAGATGATCAAGGTCATATATGAAGACAACCATCTGTTGGTAGTCGAGAAGCCCGAGAATGTACCGATGCAGGAAGACTCATCAAAAGATGAAGACCTGCTTAGCCTATGCAAGGCATATATCAAAGAGAAATACAGCAAGCCCGGAGATGTCTATCTTGGACTGGTTCATCGTCTGGATAGGCCAGTGGGTGGCGTTGTAGTTTTTGCGCGCACTTCAAAAGCCGCTTCACGTCTAAGCAAGCAGATTCAGGACCATAGCTTCAAGAAGGAATACCTGGCCGTTGTGGAAGACAACAGCCTGCCGGATGAAGGCCATCTTATGGACAAGCTGCTGAAGGATCCAAATACCAACACCGTAAAAGTCGACAATCGTGGCAAGCAAGCCGAACTCGACTATAAGCTCGTCAGAAGAAAAGACAATCTGGCCTTGGTCAGAGTCTTCCTCAAGACCGGACGTTCCCATCAGATCAGGGTCCAGTTTGCTTCCCGCAATCATCCATTATGGGGCGACCAGCGCTACAATCCCAAAGCCAAGGTCGGCCAGCAGATCGCCCTGCATGCCTCAAGGATAGAGTTTGAGCATCCCGTCACAAAAGAAAGGATGGCCTTTGAATCATCAGCCACCCGTTATCCTTTCGATGTATAGATAAGATCCTCAAGATAGAATTCCCCATCCAGGAATTCATATTTATAGATAGTGCAATTTGGTGTTTCCAAGGTATCGACAGCTATGCGGCTGTTGTTTTTCCAATGCTCCGCAAACTGCCACAATATTCCGCCATGTCCGACAATCAGCACGCTCTTGCCGATATTGTCTTTCATGATCCTGTCGATGACCGGAACGATCCTTTTGCGTAGGGTATTGTTTCCCTCACCTCCATATCCGTCCAGCCTGTCATCGACGCATGATCTTTCATCAGCCCAGCTTACTCCTTCCAGGATCCCAAAGCTTCTTTCAATCAGTCCTTCATCGACAGTATAGTCATCACACAGCAGTTCTGCGGTCTGTATGGCCCTTCCTAGCGGTGAACAATACACTCTATCAAAGACGATATTGTTTTCCATAAAGTATTTCTTGGCAGAAAGAACCTGTTTGATACCCAATTCGGTCAAAGGTGAATCGTTCTGGCCTTGATGCCTTTGAGCCTTATTGAGTTCTGTCTCGCCATGTCTGATGGCATAAAGATAGGTCTTCATATCAGTTGTTCCTCTTTAGAGCGATGCTGTCTTCGCCCAGAAACATGTCGATGGCTTCATTGAACTTCTCTACCGATTCGATATTCGAATAGGCTCCGGTAAAGGTGCCCTTCTGCACAAACATCGCTGTCGGATAGGCAACAAGCCCATATCTGAAGAAGTCTTCAGGAATCCTTCCTAATGTCGATACAGTCTTACAATGAAGCTTGATGTCCATATTCTCGTAGGCAACGCTTGAAGAATCGAAGCCTTCAATCAATACCACAACGTATTCTATAGATGGATTGGAGTCAATCAAGGAGTTGATGTATTCGACCTTATCCGTTTCGCTTTCATCATTGAAGTAGGTATAGATCAGCACCAGTTCCTTATCGGCATAATAGCCGAAATCCTCAATCTCGCTGATGTAGTTTCTTTCGTTCTCGTTCATCAGCTTGCTGAAGTCGAGCTTTGTGCCGATGCATTGATAGGTCAATTGGTCGCTGTAGAGATCATTGTCCAAGGCATTGAGGCGATTGCGGTTGCTGACGCTGAACGACCTCTTCACATCATCTATTGTCCTTTCAAGCAATCTGACATCTGTGCCGCTCTTATCGGCAAGTTCTTCCTTCTTCAGGATGCTCTCAAAGGATATGCCATATAGCTTGCTGACATCTTCCTTTCCGTATTCGCCAAAGATGCTGAAGCTGATCTTGCCATCAAGAAAGGCAATGGTGCATGGATAGCGATCGATCTTGATGTCATCCTTCAGATATGCATGGAGCCCATCATCTCTGCTTATGATGATGGCGTCTTCAGGAGCCTTCATTTCAAGCTCATCATAGAAGGCCATGATTTCGTTCCTGTCGCCTTTATCGAAATACTGGATGATCTGGCAGTCATCCAAAGCTGAAAGCTCATCAAGCGTTTCCTTGACCTGTTTCTTGCAATGGCTGCATTCGACCGATACAACCTCCATGATGATTCTGTCATAGTTCTTGAGCGATACATCGGCTCCATCGATAGTCTTCAATGGCTCGTTGTATGCATCCATGCCCAGCATCTTGATCTGAGCATTGCTTAAAGGATTGCCAAGATTGGCATCCTTTATTCTTGTCCTTACATCATCCGATAGTTCATCAAAAAGAAAGACATCCCTAAGCGGCTCGATGTATGATTCATCAAGCTCAACTTCATCTGTCTTCTCTTTATCTTCTGTATCTATCGTTGCGCATGCCGACAGCATCACCATCAGCAACGCGATAAAAATTTTTCTAATCATTCAGCAAAGCCAGGATGCTTTCCTTGCGCTTCTCCATATCGCTATAGCCAAGCTCAAAAAGGCTCACAAGCTCCTCATAGCTTCCGCCCAGTCTTGTGACGTTGGACTTCTCGCTAGGATAGCAGTAGAGTGCCTCTTTCTTTTCTACCAGCTCATTGATGATGCCGATCTGATCGACATAGTTGAGATGTCTGATCTTGTATTGTTCGGCAATCTTTGGATGCCTGCGGTATGCCAGCTTCATGATATCCACAACAATCTGTTTGGCAGGCTTGCGCACATAGTCCAAAGGCTTGGTGGTGATGACAAGATTTCTTGTGCAGCCGTCTTTCATGGCTTCCTTGATCGGAATCATTTCCGTGATTCCGCCATCGAATATGTCTCTATTCTTCTCATGGACAGTCTTGCCGATGATCGGCAATGTGCAGGCTGCCTTAAGCTCATTGATGGTCAGTTCCTGTACAGGGGCGTATTCCGTCATGCCCTTATCAAGCTCATACAGTCCGATCCCTGCCTTGACCTTGCAGTCCTTCAGAGGTTCAAGGGTGTAGCCCGCCTTGTTGCAGAGGATTTCGTTGAACATGTAGTCATAGTCAACGATCCTTCCGCAGCGCATGAAAGGTCTTAAGCCTATCAGACGCTTATCCATGATGTATTCAACCGAAAAGTTCTTCAGGTTGACCTTATCCTTCATCAGGTAGTTGCATAGATGCACAGCACCTGTTGAGATGCCATATGCGTTGTCGAATTCGATATCGTTGTCGATCAGCCAAGTAAGCGCCCCTGCCGTATAGGCACCGCGCATTCCTCCGCCTTCCAGAACCAATGCGGTTTTATTCTTTTTCATAGTTTAATTTTAGCCGTGGCATATCTTTTGTGCAATAATATACTCATGAAGAAAAAAACACTAAAGATATATTTCAATGCACCTATCACCTTAAGCTTTGTGGGCATCTGCCTGATAGCCCTAGCGCTCAACAGCGTCACAAATGGCGAATCCAACTATGTCGTATTCTCAACCTTCGGTTCATCATGGTTCAATCCTATGACCTATGTAAGACTGGTATGCCATGTCTTCGGTCATGCGGATCTCTCGCATCTGCTTTCCAACATGATGTACATCCTGCTGCTTGGACCGATGCTGGAAGAGAAATACGGAAATCGCCTATGCATCGTCATCCTTGTGACTGCCGTTGTGACAGGTGTTGTCCATAACATCATCCAGCCAAACGTCTTCCTGCTTGGCGCCAGCGGTGTCGTATTTGCCTTCATCCTGCTGACCTCAATCACCGGAACCCAGGATGGCATTCCTGTTACCCTGATCTTTGTGGCTATCCTATGGCTTGGAAACGAACTGCTTTCCGGCATGGGCTTCGACAACATCTCTCAGATCACCCATATCATCGGTGGATTGAGCGGTGCCTCTTTAGGACTCATATTCAAGGATAGGTAATCGTTCGATGAAGAGAAGGCTCAATATTGAACATATCCTGATCCTTTCGCTATTCTTCATGTTTCTATGCGCCTCAGTCAGCTATGGCGCTTTTCTTCTTATGCAGAGAGGATATACCTCTTCGCAAGCCGGCATCATTCTTTCCTGCGGCTCGATCTTTTCGCTCCTTATTCAGCCTGTAGTCGCCAACTATATCGACGCCAATCGCGAAAAGGTCACAGTGCTTAAGGCCGCCATCTTCACATCATCCGTTGCCCTTATTGCAGCTATCGTAAGCTACTTCCAGCGCAGCAGATCCATACTCACAATCATCTCATTCATGATGACTTCAGGATGCATATCATGCCTTGAACCGCTGATCAACAGCATCAGCTACGACTTCAAGGAGAATGGCTATGAGGTATCTTTCGGCATCGGCAGAGCCTCGGGATCCTTGGCTTATGCGGGAATGTCCACCTTATGCGGAATCATCTCCGTCAGATACGAGTATCCTGCCCTGCTTTTGACCATCGCCATCATCGCCTTGCTGTTTCTTTTGACGGTAATCAAGACCAATCATGACTTCGAATCGATAAAGACCGTATCAAGCCATGCCGAAAAGGAAGAGACAATCTCCTACAAGGAATTCTTCAAACGTCATCGTATCTTCCTGTTCATGTCCATCGCGCTTGTCGGCGTGTATTTCGGCTATCTGATGATCGATGACATGATGATCCTGGTGGTCGAGGATATCGGCGGTACCTCAAACGATCTTGGCAGGATGCTGGCGATGAAGGCTCTGCTTGAAGTACCGACCATCTTCTTCTATGACAAGATCGAAGAGAAGATAAACGTCAAGATCCTGCTCAAGATATCCGTCATCTGCTTCGCTTTGAAGATGCTGGCGACCTATCTATGCAGATCGCTGACCATGATGTATGTCACCCAGCTTCTGCAGCTTATATCCTTTGCTTTGATACTTCCATCTGGCGTATCTTATATCCATCAGATCATGGACAAAAAAGAAGCCATCAGAGGACAGTCCATGTTTGTCATGGCAACCTCCTTGGGCTCCGTACTTAGTGGCGCAATCGGCGGCAGCATTTCTCAATACTATTCAGTAAAAACAATGCTTATGCTGGGAACGATCGTCGCTGCCATATCCGCTATCGCTTTCTGCGTTCTGCTTGACAGAAACAGGTGATCATTTGCGATAGTAGCGATAGTAGGCCTCATCCTTCTCTTCATCGATCTCGACGCTTTCTTCATAGAGATAGAGGCTGCTGGTTTTATATAGTTTCATGAAATCTTCAAGATCCAGGCTATAGTGGGTTCCATCATTGTAGACATGGATCTTTTCATTTTTCATCACAAACATATCGTGGGCGTTGCTGGTAAGCACATCGCCTTCCTTGAGGTAGAGCACAGCTTCGCCGATATCATTCATTTTCTGCATCATAGCTTCAATACCCCCAGATGCTCAAGCAAGGTCTTGAGTCCGATAAGAATCAGGACGATGCCGCCAAAAGCCAAGGCTTTATCCTTGAGCAGCAGAGCGATCTTCTTGCCCAGACGATGCCCGATGATGCAGATGATGAAGGTGCAGACGCAGATGACAAGGCATGAAAGATAGGGATTGAGCGCAAGCTCAGGAAGCGCAATGCCGACGCTCAAAGCATCGATGGCTGTAGCTATCGATTCCGCCAGCAGTATCTTCATCGTGAACTGCTCGGATTTCTCATCGACATCTTCCTTCTCGAAAGATTCCTTGATCATATTTGCTCCAAGCAGTCCCAAGATGATGGCAACCAGCCAATGGTCAAACCTATCGACATAGGAAACAAAAGGCGTAAACACAAGATAGCCCAACAGCGGCATCATTCCCTGGAAGACACCGAAAGACAAGGAAGCGATGAACATCTCCTTCTTTGTGTAGTTCTTGTATTTGATGCCGTTTACGATCGATACGGCCAATGAGTCCATGGCCAAGGCCACACCCAACATAATCACTTCAATCATTGTTCTCTCCAAAAAAAATAGACCTGCCCCATAGGCATAGGTCTCATCATTTCATATCAAGCCAGGAAAATTCCAGTATGTTGACTTGATAACCATCTAAGGCAAACTACTCCCCTATTGACCATAATTCTATCGTAATTGCCTATTTTTGACAATCTAAGCACAACATAAGAATCACTATGGCCAAGCCTATTTAAATGTCAAAAGCCCAATCAATGGGCTTTTGTTATTGCTGGAGATCGATTCTATATCTGAAGATATATTTGGATGTCTCGCCTATCGCATACAATGTATGGTTCTTTGGAACCTTGACAAGTTCCACAAGCTCTCCACCAAGCTTCTTCAGGGTCTTGAAGGAAGCGGTATTCTCGGGTGAACAGGTTATGATGAGTTCATTCATGCCAAACTCATTCTTGGCTATCTTGAACAATACCTTGCAGGCATGATAGGCATAGTGGTTTCCCCGATGGGAACGGATGATGCTGTAGCCGACATGGCCATAGTAGTACATGTCGCCTTCTGCCGTCATCCTCAGATCGATTGAACCTACTCTTTCCTTGTCGCTATGACGAAGAATATCATAAAAGACTGTAGCGATGCCATCATAGGCTGTCTTTTCGTCTACGCGGTATTTCTCCTTGAGGTCGACCACATCGCCCTCATAATATGTCTTTTTACGAAATAGGTTTCTAAGCAATCCCATATCTTAATTATACAAAAAGGAAGACCTAGAAATGTCTTCCTTTGCCGCTGCTGTATGATTTTCCGGATCTGGTTGTGCCGGAATGCGATGGTCCATTGCCACGTGAGCTGCTTGCCCTTGGACGACGCTGAACGGTACGATACATGAAGATCTCTCCGCCACGTCTTACATCGAAGGTGTGCCTATTGGCGTAGTCCATGGCTCCATGCTTCTTGCCTTCAGTTTTCAATTGTCCCTTAAGGATAAGTGTCGTGACAAGCGAGCCTAAAGCTCCCGTTCCAAGCGCAGCACCAATGGCTGTCTCAAGCTTGTTGCTGGCAGAATGGCTTCCTTTGGAAGAATAGTGCTCATATGCCGAATCAAGCCATGAGGCATAATCGCGGATTGCGCCTTCATAGTTGTCATGATGCAGATTATCATATATCCAATCCAGGCCTTCTTCGATATAGCCTTTCAGCTCTTCGCATTCGCCATGAAGCAGGATGTTGCAGTCTCTTTCCTTGGTGTTTATTGCCAGGACTGCACAGTTCTTGGAACTGATGTTGTCCAGGAAGACCTTGCCTGCCTCTTCGGCAGAGAAGCCATCGAAGTCCACGATGTAGACATAGACATCCAGGCCGTTCCTTCTGGCCACATCAGACAGGTTCTTCTCAAGCGATGAGATGCTGGAGGCGTTTATTACGCCAACATTGTCGATTATCTTTCCTGAATCGGCCTTGATGCCTACCGGCGCAAAAAGGCTAAGCAAAGCAATCGCAAGTATCAGTAGTTTCTTTTTCATCTTATAGCACCACAAAGTACATCAAGGCAAACATCGCTATGAATATCAAAGCGAATACACCCAGCATACTTCCCCATGTCTTTCCGGTGTCGGCAGGCAGATTGCCGGAAAACTTGCCTGTCTGGCCATTCATCGCAAAGGTATATACCTTGTCTTTATATTTGGTCGAGAACACATAGATCGGAAGCAAAGCATATGATATCTTCGCGTCATGGAATCTGACGTTGGCCTTGTCCAGCAGTACGCTGTCAAAGCCGATGATCGTTCCTCTTATCGCATCTACGGTGCTGTTCTTGATTCTTTCGTTGGCTCTCTTGACGGCTTCATCAGCGCTTTCCTCATAGCGGTCAGCGAAGAAGCCGGAGAGATAGGCGGTATTGAAATCGACAGCCGATTCATAGTCGAAAGGCTCCAGCGACTCCATGAGTTCCGGTGTCAGCTTGGTTGTCGCATCGACAGGAACCGATTCAAAGCCGATATGTCCATCGCGATAGACCAGATAATGGTCTGTCTCGATGATATCCTGATTTGCGCCATGACGCGTGAAGGTCCTGGTGGCACGGAATCTGGCCTGGCAATCGCATTCGGCATCGAACAGCCAATATGGAACATATAGCCCATTGAGCTTCTCGATGACATTGTCTGCTTCAAAGTTCTTTGCGAGGAGCTTCTTGCCAGACAGATACTTTCTGTACTGTTCCTTGGCTTCATCCTTGGTGTAGGCAAACGGAATCACCACATCAGGCTTCAGCATGCCTTCAAACTGTTCTGGTACGATGACGCCATTTCCGCAGTATGGGCATTGGCAAGCTGCCATGCTCTGATCGCCTACCACCTCGCCGCCACAGGATGGACACACATACTTGACCTGGCCTTCTTCCTTGAGACTCTCAGCCTCATATTCTTGCCAATCATATTCATCGCTCTGGATATTCTGTTCAGCCTCAAGCGATTCTAGCGTATCGATCTGGAATTCCGCATCGCAATGCGAACACTTCAGGGTCTGGTCGCCAGGGCTGAAAGGAATGCTTGCCCCGCAGTTGGGGCAAACATATTGTCTGATTGAAGCCATTATTGCAGCTGCTTTCCGCAGTATGGGCAGAACAATGCATCAGCAGGAACCTGCTTGCCGCACTGTGTGCAATACTTGGTGGCTGCGCTGCTTGTGAAGGCTGCAGCGTTCATGCCTGTCTGCTGAGCCATATTGACGCCCATGAAGGCACCGGCTGCGCCATTAGGATTGTTGGCAGCATCTCTCATCGCATCAGCCATAGCTGTAACGATAGTGGCATTTGCCATAGCGTTATCCTTGTTCATGGCTGAACGCTGAGCGTTCTTGATGAGTTCTTCATCATCCTTGCTGGCAGAAACGGAATTCAAGGCCATGGATACGATCTTGATGCCTCTGAGATCGCTCCACTTCTCTGAAAGATTGGCATTCAAGGCATCAACCAGTTCAGCTGTATGGGCTGGGATCTCAGAATATCTGATGCCAGCGTTTGAGATGTTGTATAGAGAAGGCTGCAGAACAGAGAGCAGTTCGCTCTTCATCTGTCCCTCAAGCTCGCTCTTGTCGAAACGGGCTGCCTTGTTTCCGGCTACGTTCTTGTAGAACAGCAGCGGATTGACGATCTGGAACGAATACTGGCCATTGCATCTGATAGAGATGTCTAAGTCAAGGTTGGCATTCTTGTCGATTACACGGAATGGTACAGGTGTTGGCGTACCGAACATGTTGTCCATGATTTCCTTGGTGTTGACGTAGTATACGCGCTGATTCTTTCCGGATGCTCCCTCATATGTGAAACGGGAAACCATCTCATTGAAGGTATCCTTCAGTCCCTGCCAGCCATTGTCGAAAACAGATGGAGACTTGCTGGTGTCGAATGTATAGTTTCCTGGTTCAGCAGCCACTTCCAGCACCAGTCCCTCATCCACGATCAGAGCACACTGGCCATCAGCTACAACGATGCCTGAACCATTGGTGATGACATCGCCATTGTCGAAGATGCCGCCGCCCTTCTTTGAGCCCCTAACCATAAGGGTGTTGCTGTCCATCGAATCGCAGACAAAATAGTCTTTCCACATATCTGAGAAAGTGCCGGCAACAGCACTAACTGCAGCTTTGATTAATCCCATAATTAATTCCTCCTATAATTGTTGCTTATAGAATAATTATACCAAAATACTTGGATGCAATATTGTGTGACCTTCTTATACTATAATTTAGTTATGAACACATATGACAGCTACTATCCTAGACCACTATTGAGAAGAGATTCCTTTCTTTGCCTGAATGATGGCTGGACACTCAACGGCCAGTCCATCAATCTGCCTTTTGCGCCTGAATCATCCCTTTCCGGATATGAAGGAAATGCAGACAGAATGGAATACAGGAAGACCTTCGCGCTAGACAAGAAATTCTATTCAGACAATGACAAGGTCATCCTTCACTTCGGTGCAGTCGACCAGCTCTGCGATGTCTATCTAAACGATAAGCATCTCATCCATCATGAAGGAGGATATCTTCCTTTCTCGATCGATATCACCGACCATCTAGAAGAAACAAACAAACTGAAGGTCATTGCCATAGATGAACTTGATTATTTCTATCCATATGGCAAACAGACCAAGAAGCCTCATGGCATGTGGTATACGCCAGTATCGGGCATCTGGCAATCGGTATGGCTAGAGGCCTATGACAGAAACGGCATCGACAGCATCACCGTCGATACCGACATGGATACACTGAATATCCATATCGAATCTGGCAGCGAAAGCTTCACTGTCTCCTTTGATGACTACATCGAAACCTTCCATGACAAAGACATAAGCATCAAGGTAAAAGATCCGATCCTCTGGTCCCCAGATAATCCTCACCTATATGATCTCTACATCTCTACTGCCAATGACCATGTAAGCTCATACTTTGCGCTCAAGGAGATCAGCGTCAAGGAAGTCAATGGCTACAAGCGTCTCTTCCTGAATGATGAACCATTGTTTGTGAATGGACTATTGGATCAGGGATACTTCCCTGATGGAATCTTCATGCCAGGTGATATCGATGGCTATGCAAAAGATATCTCCAGCATCAAGGAACTGGGCTACAACTGTCTAAGGAAACACATCAAGGTCGAACCTGAAGTCTTCTATCATGAATGCGACCGTCAAGGAATCCTGGTCTTCCAGGATATGGTCAATTCCGGAAAGTATGATTTCTTTGTGGATACTGTCCTTTCGACTATTGGTCTGCAGAAATTGCCTAAGCCACTCAAAGATAGGAAGCGCTATGATTTCTTCATCAATCATGCCAAGGAAACCATAAGGCATCTCAAGTCGCATCCATGCATCATCGGCTACACCATCTACAATGAAGGCTGGGGTCAGCAGAATGCCTCAGGAAGCTACGATATCCTCAAGCCATGCGATCCCGATAGATTGTTTGATTCGACCTCAGGATGGTTCTTCGATGACCATTCCGACTTCGATTCGTATCATCGTTACTTCAAGAATCAGGTCTTCAAAGCCAAGGATAAGATACTGTCGATCTCCGAATGCGGAGGCTTCATCAGAGATATCGCTGAACACCGCTCAGACAAAGGCTCCAAATGGGGCTATGGCAGTGCCGATTCTGAAGATGGTCTGACCGACAAGATCATCGATATGCATAATCATATGGTCATCCCTTCGATCATGAATGGCTTATGCATGGTGATCATGACCCAGATCAGCGATGTCGAAGGCGAGATCAACGGACTCTTCACCTATGACCGTCAGATATGCAAGGTCAACAAAGAAAAGATCCTTGAGGCCAATATGAAGCTCAAGGATATATACAATAAGCAATGCATCTAAAAAGCCGCAGCAGCGGCTTTTCTAATCTCCTAGCTTGCAGGCAGTTTCGCAATCGCCTACTTCGTTGATGGTATCGGTCTTGATGATATTCACATCAAGATAGCGGCTGAACCATTCAGATAATGCTTCAGTGCTCTTGTAGTAAGGAAGATCATCATCGGACTGCGGATCAAGGAAGGCAACCACTTCGCCATCCTTGTATATGAACATCGATGGTGTGTATTGGGTTCTTTCCTTGACGGAATTGTCTCTATCCCAAAGCTTGGTAAGAGATATGGAATGCATGACGATATCATTGCCTTCCACGAATTCCTGCACTACCGGAATGAATGATGCACATGATGTACATCCAGCCTTGTACACAAGAAGCGCAAAGGTCTTCTTTTCCTGTTCCAGCTTCTCAAGATCTTCTAGCGATTCAAGTTCGATGAAGCCTGTCTTCTCTATCTGCTTATCGACATCGATATCGTCTTCCTTCTCTTGAACATCTCTTAAAGGATGCAATGTATCGAAATCGATCAGATGATAGTCCACTTTGGAGAAATCATAGTAGTCCTGGCCATCCTTCTGGTATTTGACCTCGACATTGTTTTTGCCGGTGTAGTACCAGTAGCCACCGACATTGTAGATCTTGTCAGGATTCCATCCAAGAGCCGCAAGCATTGCCTTGGTCATGCCGGCATAACCGCCGCCGCCGCACATCAGGAAGATGTACTTGTCCTTAGGGAAGAGCGATTCCAGGATATCCATGGACTCGGCATAGTTTGCGATATAGCCTTCTGTCTCATCGGTAGAGAAAAGCGTTGGTCCGGCATATGACATGCCCACCGCTTCAGGAAGGCCTTCGACATTGCATAGATATGGATAAGGAACAACCTCAAATCCTTTGACGAAACCGCTCAGGTACGAGTCGCCGCCGATGGCCTCATAATTGGCCTCATCCTTCAGCATGCGCATGTCAAAATAAACAGCGTCATCTCTTCCAAGATACTCGTCGATGACCTCTTCGTTGATGTTCTTGTCGATGCCAAGTTCGCCTCTCATTCCTTCAGCCGTTTCAGGCAAAGGAAGACTCTTATCCTTGCATGATGCAAGAACAAGCGCTAGGCATATGGCTATCATGATGGTTACAATCTTTTTCATAGTTCAAATATAGAACGCCAACCTGAAATTCAGGTGAATCAGCGATTCATGAAGTTTTCGATATCTTCTACTTCTCTGATGATGTCGGCTGAAAGGATCTCGCAGCCATCTTCCGTTATCAGCAGGTCATCCTCGATGCGGATGCCGATGCCTTCTTCAGCGATATATAATCCTGGCTCATTGGTGATGACATTGCCTGGGACCAGCACCTGGCCCATGCCGCCATCGATATCGTGGGTATCCAGTCCCAGATGATGGGATACGGAATGGAAATAGTATTCTCTGACATCATCGTTCAGGCCATGCTTAGGAAGTTCTTCCTTGTAGTAGTCGACAACCATCTGATTCAGATCTCTGGTCTTTACGCCTGGCTTGGCATTCTCGACTACGATTCTCTGAGCCTCAAGAACCATCTCATAGATCTCTTTCTGGCGTTCAGTGAACTTGCCGTTGACTGGGAAGGTTCTGGAGATGTCGCCACAGTAGTGGTTATAGGTTGCGCCCAGGTCGCAAAGGAACAGCTCGCCGTCGTTCATGACCTGGTTGTTTTCGGAATAATGGAGAATTGTCGCTCTTTCGCCAGATGCAGCAATTGTCTGGAACGCGTTCTCGTTGCAAAGCGACTGCTTAAGAACGAAATCGAATACGCCTTCCATCACCATCTCGTTCATGCCTGGATGGATGGTTCTCATCATCTGCTGGATGCCAAGGTTGGTGGTATGGATAGCCTGTCTGATGCAGTCGATCTCGTAGTCATCCTTGACCAGTCTCATCTTGGTCACTACCGGATAGATGTCTCTGATCAGCACATATGGATATCTCTCTCTGAGCTTGTTGGCATAGTTGGTAGCCATGGTGTTGGCCTGATCCATATTGTAGTGCCACATATCGAAATAGAACTTGAAGGCTGGATCCCTTCTGGTCCTGTTGAGCAGACTGCCGACATATGTATCAAGATCGCCATAGTCTTCGACTGTCTCGATCTCAGATATCTCGGAAGCCTCTTCCTTCAGCATCCTTCCGCCTACCCATCTGGCCTGTACTTCATCGAAAGGCAAAATGAACAGCATCTCCTTTACGACGCCATCAAGCTTATACATAAGCAGGGCCATATCTTCCTTCTCAAGTCCAGTCAGATAATAGAAGGTCCTGTTGACCTTGAACTTGTAGCCCTCATCTTCTGAGCACATTGGCGCTCTGCCTGAGAAAATCAACACGGCATTGTTTGAATTCAAGGCATTCATTACCTTGCTTCTGCGGCTAGAATATAGATTCATCTTCCCCTCCATCTCGATAAGATACCTTTACGATCTCATCGTTCTCAATACATTTATTCACTAAATCATTATAGTCAAACAATGATTCATAGTATACACACTTGTCTTCCTTTGGCTTGGTCACCGGATTCTTCGGATCGAAGATCGTGCAGCAGTCCTCAAACGGCAGGATGCTGGTCTCGTAGGTATCGATCTTCTTGGCCACATCGATGATCTCGACCTTGTCCATCATGCATAGAGGCCTAAGTATCAGCGTATCGCTGACCTTGGCGATGACAGAGATCGATTCAGGAGTCTGCGAGGCTACCTGACCGATCGATTCGCCATTGGTGATGACCTTGATCTTGCGCTTCTTGCATAGCTCATCAGCGATGCGGTACATCATCCTGCGCATGATCGTGATGCAGTATGGCTCATCGACATACTTGTATATGGCAAGCTGCAGTTCCGTGAAAGGTATGACATGGACATTGATGTCCTCCTGGCATACCGAGAGCTTCCTGGCTAGGGTCAGGACCTTCTCCAGAGCCTGCTTGGAAGTGTATGGCTGTGACGCAAAATGGATGCATTCAATCTTCAGTCCACGCTTCATGGTCATGTAGCCGGCTACAGGCGAATCGATGCCGCCTGACATCATCACCATGGCCTTGCCATTGATGCCGGTCGGATAGCCGCCTGGTCCCTTGACCTTCTCGTCCATGATGTAGATGAAGTCGGTATCGACCGACACATAGATCATCAGATCAGGATTGTGCACATCTACCAGCAGCGAGCTGTTGTGCAGCACATGCCCGGCAATCGCCCTATTGATGTCATCGGACTTCAATGGATAGTTCTTGTCATGGCGCTTGGTGGCAACCTTGAAGGTCTTGTATTCGCCATTTGTCGCAATCTTGAGGGCAATGTCCTTCACTTCGTTCATGTCTCTTGAGCTGCGTATCGCGCCAGCGAAATAGCTGTAGCCGAAGACATCCTTAAGATCTTCTCTGATCTTGCTGTAGTCTTCGCCATTGAGCTTGATGAACAGTCCATCATGCAGCATGTTGAAGGTAAGGGCCGGATAGTCCTTCAGCCTTCTTCTGATGTTTGTCGTCAGCTGTCTGGTGAACTCCTTGCGGTTTTTGCCCTTGGTGGAAAGCTCGCCGTATCTGACGATTATATGGTCATACAATAGCTTAGACATATTGTTTCAGTATCTCCTTTAGCGTTTCCGCAAAATAATCTATCTCTTCCTTGGTGTTGGTGTAGTCGAAGGATACCCTTATCGCATGGTCATCATCGATGCCCAAGGCGCTCAATGTCCTATTCGGCTCATTCTTCTTGGAGCCGCAGGTCGACTTTGACGACACCATGATGCCCTTTAGATTCAAAGCATTAAGCAATACTTCTGATGGTATCGGCGTCGATATGTTGAACAAGGTCTTCAGACCATCATCAGGAGAATTGATGGTTGCTAGACCATCGATCTTCTCTAAGAAATAATCATGCAACTCATTGAGATAGGCTTCATGCTTATCCTCGTTCTCCAAGGCAAGACGCAGCGTCTTGGCCAGGACGATGTTGACTAGGGCATTGCTGGTGCCGCCCCTGATGCCATATTCCTGCTGGCCGCCTGATATGATCGGCAGAAGCTCGACATGCTGGCGCTTCATCAGGGCACCCGAGCCCTTCAGGCCATGAAGCTTATGGGCGGAGAAGGAGGCCATGTCCACATTGCGCAGATTGACCTTGCATTTGCCTAATGCCTGGGTGATGTCGGTATGGAAAAAGGTGCCGCTATGCTTCTTGACGATGGCTCCTATGGCATCGATATCATTGACGGTGCCAAGCTCATTGTTGGCCATCATGATGCTCACAAGCAGCGTATCGTTCCTTAGACTGTTCTTCACCATCTCTGGGGTGATCTTTCCATCCTTGCCAGGATACAGATAGGTAACCTCAAAGCCAAACTCCTCTTCCAATTGTTTGAAAGAATTGTAGACCGATGAATGTTCATAGATCGAAGTGATCAGATGCTTCCTGTCCATGTTCTTCAAGGCCAGACCTTTGATGGCCAATGAATTGGCCTCCGAAGAGCCGGATGTGAATATCAGTTCATCCTTTCCCACGCCAAGAAGATCGCAGATGATTCTGCGCGATTTTTCCTGCATATCATAAATAGCGACACCGTCATCATATAAGGCATCGCTATTACAGTAGTGTTGATCTAGAAGTTTGACATAGGTTTCTCTTACTTCCCTATTGATGTTGGTAGTGGAAACCGCATCGAGATATATCTTCATCAGGAATTCTCC
Source organism: uncultured Bacillota bacterium (assembly GCA_937919165.1). Lineage (GTDB taxonomy): Bacteria > Bacillota_I > Bacilli_A > Erysipelotrichales > Erysipelotrichaceae > Colivicinus. The sequence goes on from CALFPO010000073.1 coordinate 45,720, forward strand.
AGAATCTTCTCATCCGCATTATCTGGGAAAAGCGTCTCCATGCAGGTGATGGCGGTCTTCAAAGCCTTGGTATATTCGCCATTGAGGAACTGGAATTCAGCCTTCGACAGTTCCCTGTCGATATCCACATATGTCGAACGGTACTTGTTGCCGAAGACGATGGCATTCTCGACCATGATGGCCATGCCTACAATATTGTTGACGTTGTTGTAGAACTTGTAGATGAAGTCGATGGCTTCATTGAGCACGGCATTGAGCTCATCGATATCGATCGGAATGGCTCCAGTCATTTCTCTTATCTTGGCGATATAGCCTCTCGATTTCTTCAGGTCATCCTCATAGCCTGAAGAAATTGTAGGAAGGCGATATTCCGCAATCTTCGATTCGACTTCGCTCACAACAAGCTGCAGCTTGGTCAATTGCGAAAGGGCACGGGTCTCGCCATCGGTAGACTTGTCGATGATCATCTTGTAGGAATAGAGATTCTTGAGGTCTCCATCAATGATGCCCGCAAACTCTTCGGCTTCACTCAGGATCGAAGATGCTGGCTTGTTCATGTTGGCAAGCTCTTCGTTTATTTCCAGATAGCGCTGATGATACTTCTCGATATCATCACGCTGTTTCTTCAGTATTGGCTTGAGGTCTTCTAATCCAAAGCGTTCAGAATCCTTGTCATAGGCAACCCTGACATAGTTCTCGACTCTCTCAAGCTCCATAATATGTTCATAAGTCTGGTCATTGGTTTCCTTGGCTTCCTTGAACGATCTGTTTTCAGCCGCAAAATCTTCCATCAGGTTATTGATGGTATCCTTGGCATTTGCCACATGGTCCTTGACCTCTCCGGCCTCGGCTTCCGCAAGCGACTTGATGTCCTCGGCAAGCTCATCATCGATCTGCTTGAACTTGTCGTCGGCATTAAGATGATCAAGATATACGCCTCTTTGTCTAGTGAGGGCATATTCGCGCTTTGCCTCATCGATCATCAAAGGCAGCACGCCCTTGGTGTCCTTGACAAGCGAAGGCACCTTATTGGCATTGACCTTGATGTCATCAAGATCATTGTCGATTCCTTCCAGCTCAATCTGGGCATCGGCATATTCATTGGCATACATGAGATCCTCTGATCTGGAGAATCTGTCCTCGATATCCTTCAGCTTCTTCTCGAAGCCGCCAAAGGCGATCGAAAGCATGTTGGAATTGTTGTTGATGGTTGTCTTGACGACGCGGTACTTCTCCTTGAGCTTGGATGAGTATTCGCGCTGCTCGTTCTCCTTCTTCGAGAATTCATTCAAGAAGATGTCGATGTCATTGACTTCCTTTTCGCTGTCGGCGATATTCTCTTCGACAACCTTGATGGATTCTCTTGCTTCCTTGTATTCACGTGAGCTGACGCAGTCATCGATGCTGTTGAGCATCTCCTGAATCTGGCCGATATGCTTCTCGGCTTCCTCATATCTTGAATAATAGTCCTTTACCTGGGCTGAGGTCTCTTCATTGCGCTTGGCCATGGCCTGAGCCTTAGACAGCTTGAAGGCCAATGGAACTGTCTTGATGGCGTTGAAACGCACATTCAGATCATTGATCTGCTTCTTCATCTTGGTCTTGCGGCCATTTCTTATCAGAATGATAGTGACGATCAAGGCAACAGCTGCCAAAATGCCAATCATTATCAGTATATTTTGCTTATCCATACACCTCAATTCTACTATCTAAAGTGCCATTTTTCAATTGACTAAAAAGTCCGTTTTTGCGATAATAAATGAGCACATAAATAGCAGCATGTAAAGTTATCAGCACATGCGTCGGTACCTCAAGAGGCGGCAAGTAGTCCAGCGCTAGAGATGAAAGCCATATATCGACACCACTGATAATGATTTACACCTGTTCTTACTAAGGAGGAAAACTTATGGCAAGAAACACAGGTCCTGTTTGGCGTATTTCTAGACGTCTCAACTTCTCTGTCCTCGAAACTGGACAGGAGTTGGCAAAGAGACCTTACATCCCAGGAATGCATGGCAATCCTACAAAGAGAATCAAACAGTCTAACTATGGTCTGCAGAAGGCTGAAAAGCAGAAGATCAGACATATGTACGGTTTGAGCGAAAAGCAGTTCTACAACACCTATACCAAGGCTGTTGCCATGAAGGGCAACACCGGTACCAACCTGTTCATCATGCTGGAATCAAGACTGGACAACCTGGTATACCGTATGGGCTTCGCTAGAACAAGAAAGCAGGCTAGACAGATCGTCTCTCATGGTCATGTACTGGTAAATGGCAAGAAGGTCGATATCCCTTCATGCCAGATCAAGGTCGGCTCTACAATCGAAATCAAGGACAACTACAAGAACAACGCATACGTTGCTGAAGCTCTTGAAGCTAACACTGTAATCAAGGATTTCGTAGAAGTAGACAAAGATGCTCGCAAGGGCAAGTATGTAAGACATCCTGAAAGAAAAGAACTCAACCAGGAAATCAACGAATTGCTCGTTATCGAATACTACAACAGATAATAGAGACGCAAAGAACTCCAACCGGAGTTCTTTTTTTTGCCATCATATTGAATTAGAATATAAGTGTGAAAGACATGTATGACACAATAATAATCGGAGGAGGGCCAGCTGGCCTTTCTTCAGCAATTTCCGCCAAAGAGAATGGCAGCGATGTCCTTCTGATCGAAAGAGAAGAAAGACTTGGAGGCATCCTTAAGCAGTGCATCCATGATGGATTTGGGCTGACCAGATATGGCCAGCAGCTGACTGGACCTGAGTATGCCTACAGGGATATCGAAAAGGTCGAAAGCCTTGGCATCGATACTGCTCTCAATACCTTTGTCCTGGATGCCAAGAAGGATAATGAAACCTTCGTTCTCACCTTGACAAACAATCAAGGCATCCATGAAGTCAGATCAAGATCGCTTGTACTGGCAATGGGCTGCCGCGAAAGGACAGCCAAGCAGATCTTCATCCACGGCGATAGACCTTCAGGCATCTTCACCGCCGGAAGCGCTCAGCATCTGGTCAATCTGATGGGTTATCTTCCAGGAAGAAGATGCGTGATTCTTGGTTCAGGCGACATCGGACTGATCATGGCCAGAAGGCTGACCCTTGAAGGTGCTGAAGTTCTTGGTGTCTTTGAAGCAAAGCCTAAGCCAAGCGGACTGCAGAGAAACATCTCCCAGTGCCTCAACGATTTTGATATACCGCTATATCTCTCCAAGACCGTAACAAGAACCATCGGCAAAGATCGTCTTGAGAAGGTCGAGATCATGGATGTCGATGAGAAGATGAGACCGATCGAAGGAAGCGAGCAGTATATCGATTGCGATACGCTGATCCTTTCGGTCGGATTGATTCCGGAAAACGAGATCTCCGAAAAGCTTGGCGTGAAATTGTCGCCTAGGACCAAGGGACCGCTTGTCGATGAATGCCTGGAAACCATGGTCGACGGCATCTTCGCCGCCGGCAACTGCCTAAGCGTCAATGACCTTGTCGACTACGTAAGCGAAAATGGCACAATCGCCGGCAGGAACGCCAGCGAATATGCAAAGAGCCATAGCGAAAGAAATCTGATTGAGGTCAAGCCGATCCAAGGCATCCTCAGCATCGTTCCGCAATACATCAATCTAAACGGCAGCAAGCTAGCTACCTTCTACATCAGAAGCGACAACGACTACAGAGATATGACCCTAAGCATCACCCATAAGGATGAAGCGATCTTCACCAAGAAGCTGCATAGGATCAATCAGGCCGAATCGATAAGGGTCGATGTCGACCTCAAGAATATCCAGGATGATATCGAGGTGAAGATATGCTGAAGATGATATGCATAAACTGTCCAAACGGATGTGAGCTTATGATCGAAGATGGAAAGGTCAGCGGCAATCTGTGCAAAAGAGGCGAAGAGTTTGCGTTAAGCGAGATCAACGATCCCCACAGAACCCTGACCACCACCATGAAGACATCCTTCAAGGAATGTCCAATCGTTCCTGTCAGGACCAGCAAGCCGATCAAGAAAGGCCTGATCAAGGAAGCAATGAAGATCGTCAACAATACCTGCATCGACAAGAGGCTAGGCATCGGCGAAACAGCCATAGAGAATATCTTAGACAGCGGCGCCGACATCATCGTCACCGCCGACATCCTAAAGGAGAAATGAGATGAACGAAAAATACGCAAGAGGAAGGTCAAGCGAAATCTTCAAGCTTGATGACGACAAGGTGCTCAAGCTCTTCTTTGACGGCTACCCCAAATCAGATGCCGATCGAGAGTTCAAGAACACCAAGATCGCTTCCGAACTTGGTGCGACAACCTTAAAGGTCTACGAAAAGATGGAAAAGGACGGACGATATGGCTTCACCATGAGCTTTGTCGACGGCATATGCCAGAACGATCTGCCTGGCGGTCCTGGATATCTCCTCAAAGGAGGAAAGGATCTTGCCAAGTGCCATGCCATCGTCCACAAGCTTCAGAGCCATGAGATGACAGACATCAGAAAGATCTGCGTTGATTCGCTGGATGAAGAGCCTTTGAACGTGCTGACCAAGGAAGAGAAAGAGAAAGCCAAAAACTACATCATGTCCCTTCCTGAAGATGACACCATCATCCATCTTGATTTCCATACCGGCAATGTCCTGGTATCTCCTGATGGAACATTGACCGTCATCGACTGGATGACCGCTGCTCGAGGCAATAGAGCTGTCGAATATGCCATGATGGAATTCCTCTTCTCGGAAGCTGAACTCTTCCCTGAGAAATCCAAACTGGTCAACTTCTTCTTTGGGCTTGTCAGAGGCTTCATCGGCAAGCAGTTCTTCAAGGAATATCAGAGCCTGATGCCGCTTGAAGAAAGCGAAGTAGACAAGTATCGCCTATTGGCGCTCATCGTAAGAAGAAGCTGGAACATCGACTTCGAGAAAGATAATCTCACCAAGAAACTGAAAGATCTCATCAATAGATACTGTTAATGAATATCGATAAACTGAACAAGAAACTGAAACAGATAGATCCAAACATCACCGCAAGCATCAAGGATGGCTGCGTTGTTTTGAATGGTGAGGTAGACGAATACCAAAAATCCGTAAAGGCTGGCCAATTGGCGACAGACTTCAGATCGCTTGGCGTACTCAACGACATCAAGATCAAGGGCTTCAGCCAGAAGATGATCGTTCCTGATCTTGTAGACCAGAAATATGATGGCGCAACGCCTGATGTGCTTGTCATCGGTGGAGGAATCTGCGGATGTGCAGCCTTGAGAGAACTCTCGCGCTACAAGCTGAAGGCCATGCTGGTAGAAAGAGGAAACGATGTCGGCATGGGCCAGTCAAGCCGCAATGGTGGCGTTGTCCATGTCGGACTTAACTTCTCCAAGAAGAGTCTCAAACTCAAGTACTGCGTTGAAGGAAACGACATGTATGACCAGCTTGCCGAAGATCTCCACGTGCCATTCGAACACAAGGGACAGGTAACCTTCGCCAACCACGCCTGGGAAAAGATTCCGCTATTCATTGTCAGTCTTACGGGCAAATCCAAAGGCATCGGCAAGCTCAAGATGATGTCAAAAGATGAACTGAAGAAGATCGAGCCATCGACTCCTGAATGGAGTTCTGGTGGCCTATATATGGGCACAGGCGGCATAACCTGCCCTCACAAGATGACTATCGCCATGGCAGAGAACGCCATCGAAAATGGTGCTGAAGTCTGTCTCAATACCGCTGTCCTCGACATGGAAGTAAAGGATGGCAAGATAGTCAAGGTCATGACAAATAGAGGCACAATCTATCCAAAGGCCATCATCAACTGCGCCGGATTATATAGCGACAAGATTGCCGAGATGGCAAACGATAGAACCTTCACTATCCATCCTCGTACCGGCACCGATATGATCACCGACAAGAAGGCTGGGCATCTGGTGAATACCTCAATGGGCAAGACCCCGTTCTCGCTCTCTCCTACCCAATATGCTGCACTTCCTAAGAAGCCATCAGCCATACTGAAGGCCATTCTCAAGAATATGCATTCCCACTCCAAGGGTGTGGGTCTCATCCATTCGGTTGACGGAAACATGCTGGTAGGACCAAACGCTGATGAAGTCATGGACAGAGAAGATCTCTCGACCGACAGAAAGGTCGTCGAAAACATCATCAAGGTCCAGCAGGAGGTATGTCCTGAGTTCAAGGCAAGCGATATCATCGCCTACTTCACCGGCATCAGAGCCGCTACCTATGAGGAAGACTTTGTGGTCAGAAAAGGCATCAAGACAAAGAATATCTTTGAGGCCGGCGGCATCCAGTCTCCTGGCATCACGGCGGCTCCCGCCATCGCCAAAGACCTGGTCAAGTGGTCCATCGAATACCTTAAAGATAACGGCAACACCATCGAAGAAAACAAGGACTTCAATCCAAAAAGGCAATACAAGCCAGTGCTGTCAGAACTTACGCTTGAGGAAAGGAATGAGCTAATCAGAAGCAATCCAGACTATGGCCAGATTGTCTGCCGCTGCGAAGAGATATCCAAAGGCGAGATAATCGATGCCCTTCATTCACCGCTTCCGGTATATACGGTCGACGGCATCAAGCGCAGAGTAAGGCCAGGCATGGGCAGATGCCAAGGTGGCTTCTGCATGCCTACCGTCATGAAGATAATATCGGAAGAATCAGGAATCCCACTAGAAGATATAAGCAAGGGAACCCTCTCCAGCAAGATTGTCATAAGCAAAACCAAATAGAACATCAAAACCGCCATAAAGGCGGTTTTCTCATAGCCATTTGGTTGTGTAGATTCTTTTCTTCCTGAAGTTCTTGCGTGCCCTTTCTCTTTGAGCTATCAGCCTATCGCGTGATGAAGGATCTTTCATCTTCTCCTTCTTTTCTTTAATCTTGCTTCTTTTGTACTCCTTGAGCTCTTCCTCAATCATGGTATAGTCACGTTCCATCAGAATCTGACTTATCTGTCTTCTTATTTGATCTTCATCAAGCTTTCCGTTCTCGATTCTTTCCGCAATCTTCTCTATGACAAAGGTCTTCGATTTATCCCTATATCTAGGCATCATGTTAAGCTCCTGCAGCTTGGCCAGTTCAGGGCGCCACATCAGTTCAAGCTTCTTCTTCCATTTCATCTTAGGATTAGGCAAAGCTTCTCTGATCAGCGTAAAGGAAGAATTCTCATCCTTCATCGTTATAGAGATGATTCCCCAATGCTTAGGCACATGCTCGGCTATATGAGCAGTATGGCTAAATCCGATGACAACATAGTTGAAGTCATAGTAGCGGTCATAGTCCTTGACCTGACTGCTTAATCTTGCATAAGTATCGGCATCGCTCTTTATCTCTATCCCATATAGTCCATCATATGTCACCATCATCACATCAGCACGTGAACTGCCGATATTCTTCTCCTCAAGTATCCTGATGGTTCCATATAGTTCATCAAGATATTCGAACAATGGTTCCCTTATGTCTTTGTCATGCAATATCGTCATATTTCAAAAAAGATGAACTACTTCTCTTCGTTCATCCTGTTAAGTATTATCTCTCTGACATCGGCTACAGCCTTTTCCAGATCGTCGTTGCATACGACGTGTTCATAGAAGCCGATTTCCTTGATCTCTTTCTTGGCCTTGGAGATTCTCTTCATGATCGTCTCGTCATCTTCAGAATCCCTTCCCCTGATTCTTCTTTCCAGCTCTTCCATTGAAGGCGGAACGATATAGATGCTCAAGGCATCAGGGCACTTCTCAATGACCTGCTTGGCACCATTGATCTCTATCTCAAGAATGACATTCTTTCCTTCTTCTCTCATCTTCTCGACATAGGCCTTAGGCGTGCCATAGTCGTTCTCGACGAAACGTGCATGTTCAAGCAGTTCGCCGTTCTTGATGGCCTCCAGGAATCTTTCTTTGGTGACAAAGAAATAGTTGACGCCATCAATCTCTCCTTCACGTGGCTTTCTTGTCGTCATCGAAACGGAGTAGGACAGATTGAGATCTTCCATCGGCATCAGTTCCTTGAGGATGGTGCCCTTGCCTACACCTGAAAGTCCGCTGAATACTATCAATAAACCTTTTTTCATAATCCTATTGTATATCTTTTTAATATAATTAAATCATGAATATTCTCTGTCCTGTATGCCAGAAAGCCCTCAAGATCAGGGATAGAAGCTACATCTGTGAAGATGGACATTGTTTTGATATCGCCAAGGAAGGCTATCTCAATCTCAATCTCCATGACTCTACCAATACTGGCGACAATCCGGAAATGATGAAGGCAAGAAGAGAGTTCCTGGAAAAGGACTACTATTCTTTCATGAAAGAGAAGGTCGACGAACAGATAAGGGAAAGCGACTCCCTGATCGACCTTGCGTGCGGTGAAGGGTACTATACCTCATACTTCAAGGCAAAGGACAAGATCGGCATCGATCTCAGCAAGTCCGGGCTCAAATATGCATCAAAAAAGGATAAGGGCACGCTCTACCTTCTGAACTCCATCTTCCACAATCCGTTGGAGGATGCATGTGCCGATGTCATCACCACCATCTTTGCGCCAATAGCCAAGGAAGAGATCGTCAGGCTACTTAAGGACAAAGGCCGTTTCATCCTGGTCAAACCCGATGTATACCATCTATATGAACTGAAGGAAAAGATCTACGAGAATCCCTATCTCAACGAGATAGAAGACATCGATATTCCTGGACTTAAGCTTGTCGATGAAATGCATATATCGCAAAAGCATCTTCTGAACAACGAAGATTTAAGCAGCCTCTTTACGATGACGCCTTACTATCACAAGACCTCTATCGCCGATAAAGAAAAGCTCAGACATATTGCCGAGCTTGAGGTTAGCTTCTGTTTCATTATTGATATCTACGAAAAATGATTTTAACAGTTTCCATTTATCTCCATAATGAGAGACGCATTGTACTATCTCCATTGTATTGCAGACTAGCCTGAACACAATGCGATTCTTCCCATCGTTTTTGACACTCCAAAAGCCCGCAAGATTGCCAGAAAGATGCAACAGCCTTTTCTAACTGAAATATCTCACAAGATAGCTTGATTATCAAGCTCTAAGGAATGCGATGCCACATTCCTTATAAACGTCTGTTTAACTTAAAACTAGAAAGCCTGGTTTACGATATCGTCTCTCAATACCTTTCGCATTTTGCCATCTGGATCTTCAACATAATATAGATCTTCGTAGCAGCTATACTGAGGATCATAGAATCTTACATGCTTTCTGACTGTGCATGTGATTTTCGAACTGAAAAAATGTTCCTTGACGATCACTGTGCTGCCGATAGGGAATATGAAATACACTTCATCTTCCGTATCGAAGAAATGCAATTCGAAATTATCACCGGCAGTTACTTCCTTCAGTTCATCATCAGAAAGTTCTTCAGCTGCATTGTTATCAGTTTTGATTTTATTCTCTTCCATAAAGCTATTTGATCCTTTCTCTATATAGATAGTAGTCATCGCCTGATACTTCGATCCAACCGACGAATCTTACGCCATTGTGTTCTTGGCATTGCATTGCCTGCATCCTTTCGGTCCATAATGTGGATTCGGATTCATAC
>CALFPO010000074.1 GCA_937919165.1 uncultured Bacillota bacterium
GAAGTAAGCTTATTCCCACTTGTACAACAAGTGGTTTTATTGTCTTTAGGACAAATAAAAACAAGGTTACAATGTAACCTTGTTTTAGTATATTCTTCTTGCGTTCACCACTAGAATCGGTATAAGTATGATTTGTATCATGATTCCTGGCAGACATGTGACAAATGCCGATGATAGCCATATTGACAGTGAGTATTCTCCAGCCTTGAAGAATAGGCAGTTCATGATTCCATAAGCCATTCTTGCCATAAGCATCGATATAATCAATACCGCATATGTCTTGATGATGCTGTTTCTGATTTTCAGATATCTATTCAGCAGACTGGCAGAAAGTCCATATGTACCAAGCTCGACAATCATCTGTCCAAGCACGGCGGTGGTCGGCATCTGGAAGATGATATGCGACACCAGCGGACACAATATGCCAACTATAAATGCATATATGGGTGATACAAAGTAAGCGCCAAAGATTACCGGCATATGCATGGGCAGAAAGATGCTTCCTGCATTAGGCACCATATGGAAAGCCTGAGGCAGAATGATGCCTAAGGCCAAGGACATTGCCGATATGGTCAACTGCCTTGTGCTTTTCATTTTTTATTTCTCCATATGTTCAGGTGCGCTTACGCCCAGAAGATCGAAAGCGTTCTTCAGGGTGATCTGCGTAGCCTTGGTCAAAGCCAGACGCTGAGCCATCAGTTCAGGATTCTCTGGATCGATGATCTTGCAGCTGCCATAGAATGAGTGGAAGCACTGAGCGATCTTCTGGATATAGTTGCAGATCTTGTTTGGCATTCTGGTAACAGCCGCATCCGCAACAACTTCTGTGAAGGTCGAAACCTGCTTGAGCAGTTCTGTCTCCTTCTCATGAGTCAGAAGATCATAGCTATCACGAGTCTCGATGGTCTGATCCTTGAGCACTGAACAGATACGTGCATATGCATATTGTGCATAGTATACAGGGTTATCCATGGACTTGGTTCTGGCTAATGCCAGATCGAAATCCATATGGGTATCCAAAGCCTTTGACAGGAAAGAATAACGGGTGCAGTCTACACCAATGTCATCTATAAGCTCTCTTAAGGTAATCGCATTTCCGGTACGTTTGGACATCTTGACCTCAACGCCATTCTCTACCATTCTTACCATCTGGCAGATGTCGACCTGAAGGTTCTCTCTTGGATAGCCTAAAGCTTCCATGGCAGCCTTCATTCTAGGAATGTATCCGTGATGGTCAGCACCCCAGATATTGACCAGACGATCATATCCACGATCGTATTTGTACATATGGTTGGCGATATCAGGTGTCATGTATGTGTAGTAGCCATCAGACTTCTTCAGTACACGGTCCTTGTCGTCGCCATATTCGGTAGCCTTGAACCAGATGGCGCCATCCTGTTCATATAGGAGATTCATGGACTTCATCTTCTCGACAGCCTGGTCGACCATGCCCTGGCCAACGATCCACAATTCTGAGATCCATGAATCGAATTCGCAGCCATAATATTTCAGATCTTCCTTGATTCTGTCGAGTTCCTTCTTCTTGCCCAGTTCCTTGAAGGCTTCGATTGCTTCCTCTTCTGGAACATTGAGCCATCTGTCGCCATCGCTTTCCTTGATTTCTTTGGCGATCTCAATGATGTCAGGTCCATGGTATCCATCTTCCGGCAAGGTGAAATCCAAGCCGAACAGTTCTCTATATCTTCCAAGCAATGACTTGCCAAGATTCAGTATCTGGGCGCCGGCATCGTTGATGTAGTATTCTCTGGTGGCCTTGAAGCCAGCCTTATTCATGATTCTGACGCAGCTATCTCCCCATACGGCACCACGGGCATGTCCGCAATGCAGAGGACCGGTAGGATTGGCAGATACATACTCTTCCAGTACCTTTATGCCCTTGCCGACATCGCTAGAACCATAGTTGTCGCCTTCTTCGATGACAACATTGATCGTATTGGCGATGACATTCTTCTTAATCCAGAAATTGATGAAGCCTGGTCCGGCTATATCGATGCTTTCGATGTCTGAACATCTCTGCAGCAGCTCTTCTTTAAATTCCTGGGCAATATCCTGAGGCTTTCTGCCCAGCTTCTTGGTGAGACGCATCGCAATATTGGTCGAATAGTCGCCATTGGACTTATCCTTAGGCATCTCGATCATGATCATGCCCTCTTCTGGCTCAAGCGCAAATCTCTCCTTGACTATCTCCCCTATGCAGGCGGTTAGCTTGTTTTCAATGTTGTTCATACTGACCTCCGATATATCTACTCTTCAATTGTAAAGTATTCTTTGAATAATTCTTCGTTATAGTTAAGCACCAGTTCATCAGGGAAATTCACTTCCTTTAGAAGCTTCTCAGCATTGGTGAACTCTCCTACCTCATACAGAATATGGGCATCAGAGTTGATGATGATTGGCTGCTTGTATTTGACGCTTAGATCAAGGACTTCCTTGAGGTTCTTCCTTACATCCTTGCGGAAGGTATTCTCTCTAAGCGATGAGTTGTTGAGCTCGATAAGCTTATGGGTATCGTGAGCCTTGGCTACAAGCTTCTCGAAGTCTGCGGGATACATGCCGTCATCAATGTGTCCCAGGATCTTGATGAAGTCATAGTCCATGGCATTAAGATAACAGTTGGTGATGGTTTCTTTATCCATCTCGCCATGATAGGCATAGGCATGGAATGATGCGATGCCATAGTCGAGATTCTTGGTTTTGACTCCAGCTGGATCAATGAGTCCATTCTCCAGAATATTGAACTCACAGCCTCTGAATACATATACTCCATCTATCCATCTTGGGCAACGGGTAATAGCACTGAAGGCAAAACTCATGGCTCCTACGCCATAGTCGTCAGGCTGATGCTCACTGATGCCATAATACTTCAATCCAGCTTTTCTGGCGGCATCGATATTCTCCGTCATTGACGAATACGCATGTCTCGACAAAACGGAATGGGTGTGCAGATCACATATAGGCTTCATAATCTTCCTTTCTTGTACTCATATGTGTTTCCATCTTCAGGAACCAGAAATCTGTGTTCCATCGTATTAGCCATCTCTTTGGCCTTGTCAGACATATGAGTCACAATAATATCTTTCTTGTATCTATCTTCGTAGTACTTAATGTCATTGACACATAGGTGCGATTCATTCTCTTGTGTGCCTGTCATCTCAAGGATTGCAACATCGCATCTTTCGATCATCGCATCTAGATTGTCGCATCTTCCCGTATCGCCAGATACCGCCACGACAAGTCCATCCTTCTTGACAAGGAAGCCGTAAGCAGACATGCCATTGTGCACCATCTTGTATGCCTCAACGTCATATCCCTTGATATCCTCAAGCTCATCGAGCGATTTGAAGTTCACCTTAGCTCTATCAATCAGATTGCTGAACTCATCATATATGTCCGCAAAGCATATCCTGCAAAGCTCATATACAGCTTCTTCAAGTCCCTCTGGTCCATATATGTCAAGCTTTCTATCGACACCAGCGAAAGCTCTGCACATGATTAACTCCAGCACATCAGAGAAGTGGTCGCCATGGAGGTGGGTCACAAGCAATGCCTCTATCCTTCCAAGATCGATTCCCTGCTTCAGCATGGCCTTAACAACGCCATTTCCGCAGTCAATCAATAAAGCATCGTCCATAAGGACTGATGCGTTATTGGAGGCGCTCGATATGTTTCCTGTCCCTATAAGCCTGATTCTTGTCATAGCTCCCGCATAACATTATACTTTTTTTGCCCGCATTAGACAAAGACGGCATACCTATATCAGTATGCCGTTAGTATGATCTATCTCATGCTGGATTATCTCAGACACAAAGCCCTCATATCTGTCCTTTTTCTTCTCGAACATGATATTCTGGTATGCAACCGTGATCTTCCTGTATCTTTTGGTTTTTCTTGTCCCCGAAAGGCTCAGGCAACCCTCTTCTGCCTCATACTCATCTTCCTTGGATATGATGACAGGATTGAACATCACCATAGGAATTCCGTTGTTGTCGAAAACGATGACATTCTTTCTGATGCCGATCATATTGGCAGCCATGCCTACGCATCTGTCTCTGTTTGCCAGCAAGGTATCAATCAGATCCCTGGCAACATAGACATCATCTTTTGTGGCCATCTCTGACTTCTGAGCCAGAAACAGCGGATCATGGACAATATTTTTGATCATATATTTCATATATATAGTAACAAAATGGTAACATTATAGAGTATATGATCGACCTGCATATCCATTCAACATATAGCGACGGATCTTCCACCATTGAAGAGATACTCGAAAAGGCGGAAGCTTTAGGCTTGAAGCAGATAGCCATAACCGACCACAATGTTCTAGAAGGTTCCATTAAGGCTAAGCCTCTCAGCAAGACCGATTTCATTATCGGAACTGAGCTTTCAGTTGGCTACAGCAAGTGTGAAGTGCATCTTCTTGCCTATTTTCCAAAAGAATCAGACTACAAGAATGTGCTGTTCATCCTCAAGGAAAGCGAAGCCTTCAAGACCATCGCTCATATGGAAATGATCGAAAGGCTCAATGAACAAGGCATCGATATCACCCTTCCGGAAGTAAAAAGCTTTGCGCACGGAACCGTCAACCGTGTCCATATCTGCAATGCCATGATGAAAAAAGGATATATCCATTCAGTCCAGGAAGGTTTCGAAAAGTATGTCGGAGACCATTGCCCCGCCTATGTCGAAAGAAAGGTCGTCACTCTGGAAGAAGCCTGCGAAGCCATACATAAAGACAACGGCATCGCCGTCATCGCTCATCCATATGAATATGATGCATTAGAGCCTATCGACAGTTTCCTTGAAGAGATAGTAGACATGATAGATGGAATCGAATGCTTCCATCCAAGCGCTACCCCTTCCCAAAGGCTTCACCTGAAGCAAATCGCTGAATCGCATAATAAAATAGTCACTGGCGGCAGTGACTATCATGGCTCAAACAAGCCAGACATATCTCTCAACATGATGGAAGTAGAAGATAGATATTCTATCTAATCCTTCATGAAATCATCGAAATCGCTGAATATATCGTCTATGGCATCCATATGGATGTCTTTTTCTTTATCTTTTATCTCAGGTGCTTCATTCATATTGTCCAGCTTCAGCTCCTGCGTATTCATGGCATTGAAGCTTTCGATCATGTCATTGATGCCATTATTCTCCTGTGCTGTAATCTCATCTTCAAATACAGAATCTAAATCTCCCAATACAGCATCAAGATCGATGCTAGGCTTAACTGTCTTGATCTCTTCTATCTTAGGTGTCTCATCAATCGTTTCAGGTTCAGCTACCAGAATCTCTTCTTTCTCAATGACTGCATCATTCGCTGCAGGAATCACATCAGGAATCTGTTGCGTAATCACATCATCGCTCATCAATGCGCTTTCGATCTGTTCCTCTACAGAAGCTTCCTCTATTGGTTTGTTCTTGACTGATTTTGCCTTGAGCTTGGCTACAGCCTTCTCCATCTTCTTTCTGCTTGCTTCAACGACAAACATGATGATTGCAGCCGCAAAACACAGTATGCCCGCTATCGCAAAGGTTATGGCTCTGTTGTTGGCCTCCCTTTGCTGGACATAAATCCTATCAATGACACCATTTATATATTCGGCTCTGCTGTCTCTTGTATCCTTTATGGATCTTTGGAACAAATCAATATTTTCAAAGACTCTATCCTTATACTGCATATAGGTCATATCAAGATCGCTGATCATGTAATCGTTCAATATGACATAAGCCTTATCCAGACACTCTTCTTCGCTTAATTCCTTATCCTCTTCCTTGAACAAGTCGTTAATGAATAGTCCATCATATAATTCTGTTTCGTATCCTTTGCAAGCCAAAGTCAGGGCATAGTATTCAATGGACATCATCATCCGTGAATCTTCCATGATGCTATAGAAATAGGTATCGCAATCGCTGCTATAGTCTCCTTCAAGATACAGCTCATAGGCATGATCCTTATGCATGCCACCTTCTTTTGGAAAATCTTCATTGTATGGATCTGATGCCTCAGAAAGATATTTATATATGTTGTCGTCATTTCCGCTTGTAACAAAAAGGATAGCATTCTCCGATAATGTGTTGATTCCATAAGAGAGATCGCTGATCATATCGCTGCTGCCGCTGTATGAAAAGTTGACCTCAGCAAGTCTATCATTATTCTCTTGGATGATACTCTCATACGATCCGCTTTCCCTAAAGCCCAATACGGCAATCGCAATCAGCACTATTGAAACAAACAACAGAACATACTTTAATAATTTTTTGAACATATACATTTCTATTATACCCGCTATCGTCATATAGGTGAAAGGAGCAGTTATCAATGACTAAGAGGCAATTCTGTTGCTCTATAAAACTGTTTTTGCCATTTGAGGCATAATCATCATTTCTCTTTGGCAATTAAAAAAGGAGCCAGTTTGTGCGCCAGCTCCTTGTCTTTAACTGTTCTAAGCTAAAGCAAATCTGATTGCTTGCTAATTATTACTTCAAACCAGTATTTGGCGGAATATATGGTGGAGGTGTTATTGGTTTATGCGTGTTCTTGATGATGATCTTGGTATTTATATCACCTGAATAAGATACGGCATACTTGGCTGGAACAATTTCCTTTACCTCGTATTTAATCTCTTTAGCATCAATAGAATTCCTGTCATACTTATCCAAATCCGTGAAGACACTAAACCATTCATTCTCTTTAGACAGAACCATATTTCCATCTTCTGCCAGGATGCCGTTGATATTCACCTCCTTTAGAAGCACACCATCGGCATATAAATTGACAGTTACGCTTTCAGGACGAACCTTGTCGAGGTTGTTGTAATCGTCCCATACCTTTTCAACAGGAATCTCTACAAGAGCTCTATCATAAATTGTCAATGTATTGGTAGTAGGATCTAGAATTCCTTTAGTATCGTCAGTAAACAGCAAGTTATACAGCCATTCCCACACACCTTCTTTTAGAGTTACAGATACGAGATCAGAACGTGTAACTTTAATTTCATAAGTGTTTGGATCCATATCATAACCTTCTGGAGCCCATGTTTCTTTTAATGTGTAATTGCCTGCTTTAGTAAATTCAATTGTTGCTGTTCCATCATTGGCTGTAGTGTAAACAGCAGTCTCTTTTTTCTCTGAATCGACATCGGTTAATGTAAATTCTACATCATTCAAGCCATAGTTTGTTCCAGTTACCATCTTGTTAACCGTTAGAGTCACTGGAGTATCATTATCTGCTTGTTTAGGAGTATTCTCTACATCATACTTGGTTACCTTTGATTCATAGCCATCAGGAGTTACTTCCACAACCACATATTCTATTTCATCACCGTCTCTATATTTAGGCAGCGACTTAGAAGTCCAATGCCATACATCATCATCGGTTGCGTCTACTGTAGATGCTGTTACTGTAATCCTATCGACCTCAGTAGTTCCGTCCATGATCTTGATGATGATGCTTTCTGGTCTTGCATAACTGCCGATCCACTTTCCTTCATCCTCATCCCAGTAATCACTATCATCCCAGTTCTTTTTTCCTTGGATAGTGATCTCTTCAGGAGTATGCTTATTGGTTACAGAAAGGTAATCATCTGAATAGGTGACCACATCGTAATCGCTATTATATGAGCCATTATTGTTTATTGGATCTTTAGAAGGATCAAGTTCTTTTATCGTATACGTGATCTTATTGCCATTCTCGTATACAGGCAGATTCTCGAACTTATATGTCCATGTATCAGATGCTGGATCAGTTTCGTTCAATGTCGCTGTAACAGGATTGCCAGTTCCGTCCAATACCTCAGAAACAACGCTGTTTACCGTTTTATATAGCTTGTAAACAACTGATTCTGGACGCTTGCCATCCTGGTTGGATGCATCGTCCCAAACCTTAGTCACATCAACGCTCGTCACTTCCGGAATATGCTTGTTGGTGATGGTGACCTTTCCGATTGAATCTGTAGCATAGGTAACTTCCGTATAATCGTTGTTGTATTTGCCTTTGTCAGCTATTGGATTGTTGGAAGGATCAAGTTCCTTCACGGAATATGCTATTTTTGTGGTTCCGTTATAGACAGGAAGGTTCTCGTATGTATGCTTGAATTCATTGTCGATGTTTAGCTCCACTGCAGATCCTTGCGCTGCTTCATCGGCGTATAATTGAACCTTCATTGATGTTAGACGTTTGCCGTCCTGGTTATTGTTGTCGTCCCATACCTTTTCTACTGGAATGCTTGTAACTAAGGCATTTGTGGCAGTAAGCGTATTTCCATCGTCTGTGGTTCCGTATAAAACTACATAATCAGTATTATACTTATTGCCGTTTTCTACCGCTTGTCCTGATCCGTTCAATTCTTTGATTGAATAAACAATCTTAGTTGTTCCGTTATATAAAGGGAGATCCTCGTATTTGTATGTATACTTGTTGCTGTTGTTTAGTTCTACTTGTGAATCTGCTACTAATGATCCGTTTGCATAAAGCTGGATGAAAACGGAATCTGGAGATGGCCTCTTCTTGCTTTCATCGCCGTTATCATTCCATATTTTGGACACCGACAGATCAATCAGCAAAGAGTTCGTGATTACATAGCCACCGTTTCCATCTGATTCTATTTTCGGTTCATCATAATTGGTTACAGGATCCTCTTTTACTGTATAGTTAATCGTTTTTCCACCATCATCTTGAGTTGGCAAAGCTTTGAATTCACCCGCCCAATCGTTCTCTGAATTCAACACTATTGGAGCAACATCTCCTCCGAATATGTCTTTAGCAGCTTCTTCTCCGGCATATAGTCTTACTGTAATTGAAGAAGGTCTTGTTGTTCTCGAGTTGTCATCATCTAGCCATTCTTTTTCGACAGGAATGTTTATAGAAGGGATTTCTGTCAGCGAAATAATGCCGTTGTTTCCCAAGTAGTTGTACATTACATGGTGGTCTGTAATCGCACCATCAATCGTTTGTGAAAAGTCTGCTATACCGGCAGAAGTTGCTGTTTTTGTTTCTCCGCCTCCAGTTACAGCTTTTGTCGCTTCTATTCTAATTGGTTTTTTATTAACGCTATCATAGAATCTATCATTTATTGGATATGATCCTCCAGCTGGCGCTTCTCCTTCAGTATTATAAAAATGTGGATTATCAAGTTTTGGCTCATAGATGCCTACTGCCGAACCATCCTTATCTGGGTTAGATTCTGTTGATGAATCAAAATAGTTGCTATAAAAAGTTAAACCATGGCTTTCAACGTTCTTAAAGTCCTCATCTATTTGAACATTGTATGTTAATTCAAGATGTTTTGCATCATTATATTTGTTTTGGGTTTTGTCATACTCAAACAGAGGCAACAATCCCGCAGGTACAGTCCACGTCAAAGTTTGGTTGTTACTGTTGTCTTTTGTTATTTCGACAACCATCTGCTTATTATTGATGCTATATACATACTTAGCTACAAGATCTTCGTCATCAGAATCCAGTACGACTTTTCTCATTTCGAACGTATAGCTAGTACCTATTTTAGCCACCAGAGCATCAGGCAAATTGACCTTCATTCCTGTGCCTAGATGATCAATTAATTGAACTCCGCCCAATGCTTGTCCAGTGGTCTGTTCTTCTACCGGAATTATTCTTGGCTTTGTTTCCTCTTGAACGTTTTTAGCCAAATCAGAGAAGGCGTTGTTCAGTTCAGATACTTGACCTGCTTTATAGTAATATGTGTCGGTTGTATAGATGAATTCATTGCCATTCGCCGGACTATATGCTTCTAATCCTAAATCAGGATACTTTGCAATATTTACTGGTAATATTTCTTCTACTATTTGATCTCTGACATCTTCAGCTAATTCTGAACCGATTTCCAGCATTCTATCTTTTAGCGATCTGCTCGTAGAGCTGCTGTTCCACAGTTCAGTATCACCTTCTGTATATGTATCTAATAAAAGCTTTGGGGCAAGCATTGCGTTGTCCATCTCTGTAAAACTATATGTATCTCCACTTCCTGCAAGTCCCACAGAGAAAAATCTTGTTTCTACAGAAGGATCAGAACCAGATATGCCATTGTAATCGTAATATGCTTTACTCAACTGATCCTTCCAATATGCGGCCGTCATGATGGCTGTAGGTACTAACTTGATGTGCATATCAGGATAATCTTGTGGCTTCTGCTTATTGTTGCCTGATACCAAAGTTGTTGGATTAACAAAATCAAGCGTATAGTCGCAATTGGTCGCAATGCCATCAGTAAACAAGAAAACGTACGGAATTGTTTTTTCGCTTGCCATTTTTCCTTGCGAAATCTCTTCATTAATCTCGTCAATCACATGATTAATTGCTTTATATGTTGAGTATTGTGTATACGTTCCTTGAACATTTTTAAAAGATTTGGAATAGTCACTTCCGTTTTGCTTTAGGCCGCTAACTGTTCCTATATTGTACGAACTGCCGCTTCCGCTTGCTTGAATGTATTGGCCTATCTTGTTTTCTCCAGTTCCAGAATAAGAACCCGGCGTATAAGAATCCAAAGGCATCAGTACTCTTAATCCTCCTATACCCGAGTCTGTATCATTACGGCTAAATAGATCGATTTCTATTCGATTTTCGGGATTCGCTTTCATGATGATATCAATTGCTTGATTGGCGGCATTAACCAGAGCTTGATATCTATATTCATAATCACTGCCACTAATTAAAACGTCCTGTGTTGTCATTGATGAGGTGTCATCCAAAATAAACAGTACGTCGGCTCTGTTTTGAATAGTTATCGCATTTTTTGATTCGTATGTTTGTCCAACTGTTGATAACGTGACATCAAAAGACTTGTTATCGGATGCTATTTCTACAGACTTATCTGTCCAAACACGTCCGTCTCCTCCAGGAGTCTTAAACATGCCCTTTGCGTTTGCGGCCTTATACTCATCGGAGTCAACATCAGTAGAGCCGCTGTAGACGGGGGGATTATTGGTCATGGTGTCTGCAACCATACTTGATACTTGATAATATTTGCCATCAATTTCTACTATTGGTGGTTCGTTATCTGCAACTATTGCTGTTACAGGCAAAACATTAGATATTAGCATTAAGCAAGTTAAAATGTAAATTAGCTTTCTTTTCATATTCTGATTCCTTTGCTTTCATCCTAAAAACGATATACACTCCCATATATAGTTTGTAATATTATACATTTTTTTAATTTAATATGGTATAGCTATTTGATTTGAGAACTGTTACTGTATAAATCCTTATTCTAATCCCGTTTTCGGCCCACCACATTTTTGGACCATTCTTTTTCATGGCTTATATTAAAAGGCCATCCAGATAGGACTGAGTGACCTTTGTTTTGATTGCAGTAATCAGATTATGATCTATTCTCCTGATTCTGTTTGAAGCTCAAGCTTCAGCTTGATATCCTTCGAAGTGTTCTTGCGAACGATGTAGTTCTTTGCTGATGAACCATCATCTACCTTCATGATAAGGAATGCATCTGCAGCATAATCTTCTTCAGATTCGCTGTACAGCATCTCCTTAGGTACAGGGATGAACGTATCGTCAGCCTGTTTGATGTATGGAATGTAGCAGTATGTGAAGCTTACTGTTGTTCCTTCAGGTGCATCTGGCAGAACGTAGCTGCTTGCAACCTCGAAGACTGTGATTCCTTCGTTTTCAGGCACATGCTTATCGATAGGAGTTCTATCTTCTGCCAATCCGTAGTGGGCAATGAGCTTAATGCTTTCAGTCTCATCGTCTACATTTCCTGCGCACAATGCTGCATCTACTACAATGTTTCCGTCCTCATCAGGCACAAACTTGTAGTTGTTGCTATCGCCTTCGACTGTCCAGTACTTGACTTCGAATGTTACTTCATATGTCACTGGCTCGGTTGTTGCTGGTTCAGTCGTATCATCAATAACGACATCCTCGGTAATTGTCTCTACGATATCCGCAAGCTCTGGCACATGAATCGTGTTGTTGACGTTTTTGTAGATATTTTCGCTTACAGGATTATCCGTAGCATCCATAACAGTTACAATCTCTACGCCATGCTCTGTGCTTTCTTCCTCATATAGAGGATCTGCATATGCGAAGTTAGCTATGATCTGCTTCTGTGGAGTCAATGGTTTGACTGAAGCATCTCTGATCATGAAGTTCTCTGTATTGGTGTTGAGCTTCATGTATAAGCCAAGCTTGCCAGTGTAGATATCGCCAATCAGATACGGATATACTGTTGACCTCATTTCGGTCTCGGTATTTCCATCATATGTGCCATGATCGAATAGATAGCTATCATACTTTGCTCCATCAAGGAATGAGTAGTCGACTGTCGCATCATACTTCCTTGCCCTGATGTCATTGCGTTCATCAATCTTGTATGTAGATTCATCAGCCAATGTAATGAACTGATCCAGCAAGATCTTCTCTTCATCTTCAAGGCTTATATTGTCGAATACGACATATGATTCGATATCGTAATCCCAATAGATGCTCAAGGTACCGAACTTGACGATTACGTTATAGTTCTGGGCCTTTGTTTCCTTATGGCCAAGTGATTCATCCTTCTTCCAGAATTCAAAGTCGAAGTTGTTCTTGGTGCTTCCTGGATCCTTTCTGAATGACTCGATAGAGAAGTTATAGTTAGCGCCTTCACCTTCTACGAATCCCTGATACAGATCGTTTTTAGTGGTGTCATCGACGACATCGTTTGTCAAGGTTGAATTCGCATCATAGTAGCCTTCCAAGTCTTGAGATATTGCCAGGACATTACGCTTAGCGATTCTCAAGCTCAGCTGATCCTTGTTGGATTTCCATAACAGATAGTTGTTTCCATTGACTGTTATGTATACATAGCCACTTGCGCTATATGATCCTGAATCGATGGCGCTAATTGCCACGCCCTCACCATTCAGATATGTATAGATATCATATGTGGTTACTGTCGTATCGTCATTCGGTGCTCTATAGACATTCTTCTCATCCAGTCTAGGCGCAGAATTAGCCTTTTCGGTTCCATCATATATCGTGTCGATGTTATCGACAGTAATCAATGATGGATCTGGTTCAATGTAGTAGTCTATGACTGCCTTATATTCTGTTCCGGTCAGATATGGATCCTGATGGATCGTAACTACTGTATCCGAACCAGTATTGCCATCATATTCATATTCAACCAGATGGTAATTGCTGTATTCAGAAGGCATCACAAACTCTACTGAATCATATAGACTATATGCACTAGCTAGATATGTCTCAATCAGATATTCTGATGGACTAGTTGCCTTTGTCAGACCAGGAACTTCATCATCGATGTAGTTGCTGTATCTAGCATATAGATTTACCTGATATTTCCACTCCTGAACGCGGTTGTAGTAAGCCTTGACGTTCAGCGTATTGGTTTCAGGATCATAAGTGGAATTGCTGATTGCTGAAGGAGTCTTCGTCACAGGGAAGCTGCAGATCGTATCTTTTGGATAATACTCATCAATGTCTGGACATACCATTATATAGTATGTTCCGGCTGCACGTTTGATTGGACCGGTATCGGTTGCAATCTTATGCTCGATTCCGTCTCCATCAACATACATATAGCTTACTACTACATTGATATTCTCTACTTCAGGCTCATCCTCATGTATCTTCCATTCGGCATAGAGCTCAATATCTTCAGTTATTTCCTGGGTATAGTAGAACTCCTTCTTTGAGCCATTGCTGTAGTAGTACCACTTGACGAAGTCATATTCTCCGCTTTCGGTAACAGGACTGTACTTAGGAAGCAATTCATCATCAAGAGTGATCAATCCTTCGATAGAATCCTGCTTGGTGACAGTGATTGTATAATCTTCAGTCTCTCCAGCCTCAGCATATTTCGCATCGCTTGGTTTGATAGTAGCATTTTCATCAATCAGATTGAAATGGATGTTCACCTCAGGCAATACATACTTGACATAAACAGGTACGTTTGCGGCAGGCATCTTCTTGCCGAATGAATATTCAACCGTACATGCCTGGTCTTCATAATACTTGCCGTTCCATGCGTATCCCTGTGCCCTATACGTCTCATCGCTAGGCTGCTCTGGTATCAGGCTATCATTCTTCTCAATCGTAGAATCATAGTAAGCTGAAACTTTAGCTACAGGTGTGCTTGCGACATCATATGATGAACCATTCACAACCACTGGATAGTATTGGATCTCAAACTTATTTCTTTCGTAACGAATGTGCAAAATATTATTTGTATTAAAATCGCGTCCGCCCATTTCGCTGCTAGTACTCTTCCAGCTTCCGTTGTTTATCTTGTATTGAACGTGATGGAAGCCATTTCCGTACTTTTCTGTGAAATTGAAGCCTGAGCTTCCTCCTGTGATGGCACCTATATCGGTAGGGGTATCAGGATAGTTTCCATCAAGACCCTGCTGATAGAAGTAAATGTATCTGACTCCGTCACTATTATCAACACGCATCATGATCTTGTTTTGCTGATATCCATAGTAATCACTTCCGCTTAGGAACTGTCCAAGATATGACATACCAGCACTGTTGCCAGAACTGCTTCTGTAATACCACTTGTAGTTAGATGGCCATTGATATCCGTATTGGGTCAGAAGCTGTCCATACAAGCCCCAGAATGGTGAAGCCTGTCCACCGCCATAGGTATATCTCTTGCCTGTGTACTTAGCTTCTCTATATCTTGTCTCTTCGACAGTTATTACATAAGTATACTTATTTCCAGACTTTGTCAGTTGAACGAACTTCTTTTCGTTAGAATCCCAGCCATAGATTGTTCCTGTTGTCGGATTTGTCCTTCGGTAGATTGCTGATGGAGTTGATATCTGTCTCCAGTTTGCGTTATACCAATTACCATACGAATAATAAGCAACCGAAAGTGTTCCATTGTTGTTGTAGTAATAAGTGGTATTGGTCCTATAACCACTAGTAATAATTTCGTATCTATCGCCGTTGTACTCTGCGGTCGTTTCTACTTCCGCCTTGTATGCTTCAGTATAATACCAGCCATCTTCCTTTCTTGTCAGTTCAATGTATTCGCCATTTACAACGCCATACTTTGCTTCCTCAGATGTTGATTCTGTATATACCGCATCAGACCAAGGATTTGAATAATTCGAATCAGTATAGAATTCATATGTAACAATTTTTCTATCATAGTAGACATTGATTACTGTCGCATTATCAGCAGAGATTGTCTTGGTGCCTGCATCGGTCCAACTATACTGGAATCCATCATAATCGCTAGATGAATAGTTCTTGTATGAATCAATGTTGACGCTAGATCCTACAGCACCGCTCTTGCTGTCCATGAATACAAAGTCATACGACTTGTTTGCGTTGTCACCATCCTTGTTCAACTGGCGATCATCAGTAATCTTCTGTCTCCAAACGATTATCTTGTAGTTTGCGGTATCGTTTGTCTTCCATTGAGGATATGCAACCAGATTGTTGTATGGCATTCTATCAGCCCAAGTATAATCAGTGAACTCAGGTTCAGCATTGCCAAGGTTTGTGATCATCCATCCATCAGCACTTCCTTCTTTTGTGGTATCGAAGGTATAGTACTTTCTTGTGATGACGTTAGAGCCATGAGGCACGCTGTTTAAAGGCTGATCGAAATAGAGTGAGACAGGATTCTCAAAGCCATCCGCAAAAATGCCAAGTTTGGACTTGAAAGACAACGTATACTTGTTACGCTCATATTCGATGATGTAAACAACATCGGCACTATTCCATTCCTCACGCCAAGGTTCTTCAGTAGTTCCTGGTTTTTCAACCTTAATGATTCTATCCTTGATCGTGAAACCTGTAACAGGGATCAGATTGAATGCGGGTTCTGTGTTGATTTTCATCAGGTAGTTGCCCAGATCGGTCTCAAGCACATTATTTGCATCATAATGCATCTGATAGCTAGTATTTTGCTTATACCTGGTTCCTGTATATTCTTTCTCTACAAGCTCTTGAGTGGTGTATTCATATGCCTTCTGACCTGTCTTTGTTACTTCTTGTAGGGTTACATCGCCAGTAAAGCCATCAATGATCTCTATATATCTTGTCGATCCAATATCGCTAGATCCTGTATCCTTTTCATAGATCTCGTTTGCGACTTTGTTGCCTTTATATTGATTAGTATCGGCCTTTACAACTTCTACGAAAGAGCCATTCTTAAAGATATAGCATTTCGCATTAACTGCTATATTTGCTGATACTCCGTCTTTCCTGTATACAGTTGAGGTTACATAATTCTTGCTTTGGCCGTCGCCTGCATATGGGGTTTCTATAAGTTTTCCGTCTTCTAGCCTATAATACTTTCTTCCAGCAACAGCTGCACCAGAGGCTTTGTAGTAGATTGTATCAGCCTTCTTGTCGCTCTTATATTGACGATTTCCTGATTTCTTGACAGCTATCATGTTGTTGCCGTCTTGAACATAGCAATCTCCATTGACTGCAATATTTACGCCATCGCCATCTTTGCGATAAACATCTGTTGCTACAAATTTGCTGTAGGAATAATTCTTGTTTTGATTGCTCTTCGAAACTACGATAAATTCGTCCAGATCATCGTTGTAGATAAATGATCCATTATTGTTAGAAGAATATATTTCAGCTACACCATCAAGAGACGTCCACTGCATGCCGCTAAGATATTGGATCACGCCATCTTCACATCTCCAGTAAGTGTTGTGGTTTTCAATTCCGTTTTCTGTTGCAAAATAATATCTTTCTCTATCCCAACCCGTGTCCCAATCGGTATTATTGTCATGTGCTTTATTATAGAAAGTCACGTTATTTGTGGATGCATTATTTACCTTTATATACCAGCCATCAGATTCTTTGGTCAGATTGGACGTTGACTTAATCATCCTGCCGTTATATAAGAAATAATACATACCAGATGTGCTGCCAGATCACCGGTTCCCGATACATACCATCCATCGCTGACATATGTTACCTTTTGCGTATTGGCGTTCATGTTGCCGTTATTAAAGATATAGTATGTACCAGAGCTACTACCGCTCTTATTGGCCTCATAATAGACTTCCGACGCAAACAAATCATACCATTTCTTTTCGTTGCTATCGTAACTCAAAGTCTTTGATTTGATTTCGTTTCCATCCTGTTAGAAATATGTTCCGGTTGTTGTGCCTGTATATTTTTCATACAACGCATCCGTATCATTCACAAGATACCAAGCATCCTGGATATATTTAGCGTTGCCGCTGGTCAGCTGCATGCCATTATCAAAGACATAGTACTGATCAGGAGAGGTCCTGTCATGTGCTACAACTTTATATAGATCGGTATTCTTGCCTGTCTTTGTTACATCTTCCAGGGTTTCATACCACCACTTGCCTCTCTTGAAGGTCAGTTCGGTATCGAAATCCTTTTCACGATATTGTGAACCATAGTTGTCGGTTGCGACTTCCCAGATTGTCTCGGTTTCGGCATTTGTATTGTAGTATCTGTAAATCAGCTTGTAGACGTATGTCTCTTCAGCTTCGCCTGTATCAAGGTCGTAGGTAACCACAAAGCGACAATCGGTGTTAAGATTGCTGAGCTTGATTACCTCATCGACAAGTCTTGCGTGATCAAGATCCTCAACAATATCGACATTGCCGGTCTCTTCATTAAGCACATACTTGCCTAAAGTAATGTCGTTGAGCTTGACGCCTTCTTCGAATGTGACATCAGGAAGAGGAATGTCGCCGGTGAAGATATCGCCTTCCGTGAAGTTGAGCTTATATTGTCCTACTTCTTCTAAACGATATCTTGGCAAGCTGCTCAGGTATCGGCTTGCGCCGCCATCAAGCGAATACATAAAGTCGATCGTAACTGTATAGGTCTTGATCAGTTCATACTTCGCATAGGCATTGATGTTGGACTTGATGCTTGAAGCGCTTGTGAAATCGATCTCTGTTCCATATCCTGTCTCAGGATCATAGTTGAACCAGCCAATGAACTTATAGCTTTCGATTTCCTTGGATGGTGTATCTATCTGATTGTATAGAGTTGCAGGGATAGGCTTGATTATCTTTGTATCTCCTATCTGCTCAAAGTCGGTATTTTCGCCGCTTGGGTCATAGAAGAATGTTACATATAGATTTGATTTGTCCTCAAGATAGTGAGCAGTTACTTTTATGACAGTGGTTGTGTCGCCAGCGGTTCCGCAAAGTGAATTTGGAATAGTGAGCGTACCATCTGTAGACTCAATAGGAGTTGAATCGGTGTTGTCTGTCTTCTTGACTGTCCAGTTGGCGATATAGTAGCCAGGAATCATATTCGTATATGGAAGCAGAACGGTGTTCTCCTGACCCTTGATGATTATCTGATCAGGAAGATTTGGATCGATGATCTTGCTTTCTGCACCAGTGAGCGGATTGATCATATAGAATTCGATCGCACAGGTCTCTGTAGGCTCGTTGACGATTGACTGCCAGTCGCCATAGTATGTATTGTTCACACGATAGTTGTTGTCGTTGAATCCGAAGGTTGACCATACAGAGAACGGATATTCCTTAGAGCTCTGCACACCAGTATCCTTAAGTCTTCCATCGTATGGGAAGGTTCTCTTCTGCATCGTCTCTTCGTTGCCCTTTGCAGAAATGATGTTGCCATCGGCATCGACATAGAAATGCAGAATGTTGATATCCATGCTGAGCTGGTTATCGCTAGCGCCGTTACCAAGATATGGCGCATTATCATCAATATTGTTTTCATATATTGATGGAAGATAGAAGATAGTGCTTTCTCCTTCGCTAGCTGCAACGGTAACTGATTTACCAGTCTCGATACTGCCGATGAAACCACCAGCTGAAGTAGCTTCACCACCTGGATTTACGTTAAATACAGGTGCAACGGTATATACGGTATCCATTGTGCCGTTTTCATGAATTGAGCCGACTACGCCACCTGCCGATACAGTTGACTTCTCAGCACCTACAGATGCTGCCGAGAATGAATTTGTGATCGAATAGATTGAAGAGATATTGCCGACCAGACCACCGGCAGAATCGTTTCCTGTCGCATAGATATTGGCCTGATCATCGGTATCATAAACAACATTTCTTTCTTCTTCATCGGTATGTCCGCCAGCATAGCTGTTTTCGATGGTGAGTTTGCCATTAGAAGTCTTGTTGCCTACAAGACCGCCTGCATAGCCGTCAGTCATTACATATACTGAAGCAGCAGAGTTTTTGATTGTCAGTGAGCTATCAGCCTGGCCTACAAGACCACCTGCCGCAAAGGTATTTACTGGATCAAGATCATCCACTGCTGCCATCGCTACATCGCTAGAGGAGATGATTGACTTGTCGTGTGAAGTAACAAGAACAGTGTCAAGTATAGCGCCAGCACCAGATGTCTCTGCGACAGCCGCTGCTGCATAGCCACCTGTAGCCTTTACATCAAAGTCATTAAGCTTAAGGTTCTTGATCAGGATGCCGTTATCAGCGTATCTGAAAAGACCGGCATTATGGCTGCCCTTGACAGTGTTGTCCATTTCGGTAGCGCCTCTGATCTTGAAGTTGTCAAGATAGTGGTTCTGGCCATCGAACAGGAAAAGCCTATTGTTATATATTCCATAGAATGCACCAGAAATGATCTTTGCGGAATCATGACGGTAGATTCTGTTATATACGGTATAGTTGAAGCTCAGGTTTCTATCCAGATATGCTCTTGCAATGTCATCATCGACATTGGAGATCACTGGATCAAGGTTCTGAAGATGCCTGATGTATTCGATATGGGCATCGCCATATTCGCTGAGGGCAAACAAGCTGTTTTCGCTCTCATAATCCATTTCCTTGATATCTGCCCATGCTGGCTCATTCTTAGCCATTCTGACATCGAGATTCTCGCCTCTGATCAATTCGGTATCTGCAAATATCTCATCGAAATGTCTGTCTGACTTGGTGATGTCATCGAAGATGATATGTACTTCATCATCATGAATCTCAATAGGAAGTTCTGTGGTGACAGAATCATCGTAGACGATTACGCCATCTTCAACATGTCCTTCGGCAGTCAACGTTACGTTTGTGCCATCATATTCCAGATTGAAGATCTTGGTATAGTCGCTTTCCTCACCGGTAACAGCGATGACGAATTTTTCGTCAAGAAGCTCTAGAGGAATCTCTAGCCTTAAGGTATCGTCGTTCTTGAACACAAATTCCAAAGGCTCATTCATTGGCATCTGCCAGTCGCCATAGTGCCTGTCATTGATGCCACCATGGACACCTACAATGCCAGCCAACTGCTCAATGGTCTTGAATGAGAACTTGCCGTTATATTCGCTGATTAATGTATTGTCATAGACGATAGCGCTCTTATGTGCGTTATCTGGGAAGATATATGAAGTTGTATCGTTTGCAGAAACAGGTCTGATGCCGGAGATTGTCTCAGTCTTCGCATTTGGAGAGATGCCATTCAAGTAGTAGCAATCCTCAAATACCGATGAGGAAGTTGCGCCGACAAAGTTTCCTGATAGGCCATTCTTTCTCTCTGATAGACCAGTAGAGAAGGAATTCTTGATTTCGCCGTTGCTTGAATTGCCGATGAAGCCACCGACATTGGAAGCGCTAGAGTATGCAGAAGATGTCGTATATGACGAAATGATCTTATAGCCATTGGCTGCTCTGCCAACCAGACCGCCTGCTGCATCGCTGGCAATGACGTTGTAGCGTCCTTTGCCTGTCGTGCTGCTTACGTATCTTGCATTGTTTGTATGTCCACCGGAATAGCTGTAGCTGATGTCTCCTGAGCTCAGGTATCCGACCAGACCGCCAGCATCTGCACCAGTTGATTTGACATATACAGCTGCAGCTGACTTATCGATGAAGCCACCCTGCATATATCCGACCAGACCGCCCGTGCAGCCATTGCCGACTATCTCAAGAGCTGTATCGCTCTTATCGTTGTTGTTGTAGGCGATTACGCCACTGATCTCTGTATTGGCTGCGCTACCTACCAATGCGCCAGCTGTTCCTATGCTTGCATTGACATCAAAGTCTACAAGCCTTACATCCTTGACGGTTGCATTTTCAAGTTCGCTGAATAGACCGCCATTTCTTTCATCGGTATCGATTACGACACCATTGATTGCGTGGTCACCATTTCCGTCATAGCTGAACTTTTCAGATTCTACCTCTACAGGAACGAATGAACCATTCGCAAGGATGGTAGCTCCATTGCTTCCATAGATCTTGCATGAATCATTGAAGATTGAACCATTGCTGTTCCAATAGATGTCGGTTGTCTGCTTAGCGTTGTCAACATTAACGCTGACATCAGAGATTTCCTTGTATAGGTTCTCAAGATGACGGATATTGCCGATCTCTACCGTATCTGTTCCATCATAGTCGCCATAAAGGCTATTTGTTGTCTTGGTGCCGCTGTTTGCGATATTCGTATATTCGGTATTTGAATATGCTACAGCCTTGATCTTGATGTTCTCGCCAGGAACCAGTACATCGCCAAACTGCTCAGCGAAGCCTAGTCCTGCTGTGGTGATATCATCAAGAATCACTGTATATCTGTAATTGGCATCATCATGGATGATCTTGGAATCGCCATTGAATACGCCATTCTCTACAATCTTGATTTCCTCGCTGCCATTGGCTCCCGCAATCAGAAGCTTGAGTGAAGGGCTCTGTCCAAAGTTGACGTAGTTATCGATAACCACATAGAGCTTCTCGCCATTGACTACCTCAATCTTAGGTGCCTTGAACTTGTTGTTGCGCTTCATGGCATCAGCATCAACGCCGCCATAGTAGCCTATTACTCTCTTGGTAGAGGTGTAGTTTCTTCTATCGACCTTCTTCTCATCTCCACGGTATCCGCTGATCAATGTAGAATATTCGTCTTTGGTGAAGGTATGTCCAAATCTTCTGTTGTTTGGTTCAGCATAGAAGACATCAAGAACCATTGCCGGATCCTTCTGGTAACGAATGATGAAAGAGTTGTCTCTTACATCCTCATCGATGGCACCGAAAGGTAGCAACAGATTAAGTACGCTTGTTTCGCTATCTGGATCATCAGCTGGTACGACATAGTAGTATATGCCGTCCTTATCTCCATCCTCTTCGTTTCCGAAAGATGTTCTGCCCAAGAAATTCTCGCCATCACTCATCGAAAGATGGTTCTGGGCTGAGATGAATATCTCTTTGGCTACCGCATCAAGCTTGAACTGATAGAGAGTCCTCAGATAGCTGAATATCGCAATCGTAACCAAAGCCAAAAGGACCACCGTGATGGCCACTACAACAAGCACTTCCTGCAATGTGAAGCCTTTGTTACGATATTCGTTTCTCTTCTCAATAAGTCTCTTTAACATTAACCAGCCTTTACCTTGTACTCCTCAAGCGATGCCAGCACCAGATCTCCTCTTTTTACCAAGAGGTTGGATACAGTGACTATGCCATCGCTGTATACTGCCTTCTCATATGAGCAGACAAGATTCATGTTGGCAGCCTTCTTGGATACCAGCAGTCTTGTGTGCTCTCCGTCATATTCGCTAAGCATGATTCCCTCAGCATTGTTGCTGATGGTATTCTCATGCCCTGTAGCACTGCTTGTGTAGCTTATCACACCATCCTTGCACTCGATGTCGGTAGACATCGTAAGCTCATCTCTGATTTCTGAGATGGTCGTAGACAAAAGCAATTGGGCATTTGCGCCATCTACGATCTCACGATAGTTTCTTACAGCGGTCGTTACGACGGTAGTCGCAACAGCCGTAAGCACCAGCATGATCAGCACTGTAATCAGGGTCTCCACCAGGGTGAAGCCTTTTCTCTTCTGTCTATTCTCCATCTTCAATGTACGCTATTACCTTTGTCTGCTTGAATACATCATTCTCGTAGAATTTCACCTTGATTGAAGTCGTTCCCCCAATCGTAAGGTTCCTAGAGATCGTTACATTTCCTGCTGTTCCCGATTCTTCATCGCCAACCGTCAGGATGTTGTTTCTGATGTAGTAGTCGTTGACGGCCTCCTTGGCCTTTCTGATGCTTCTTGCGCCTGCCGCAATGGCTGTCGTAAGCATCAGCATCGCAATGCATATAATAAGCAAAGACACTAGTACCTCAACTAGTGTTTCACCTCTATTATTATCTAATTTTTTAAGGTGTTTTTCCATCATATCTTCTCCACCTTTCTCAATACCCAATAGACCTTGGTTGTCTTGGTTTCCGTCTCCATCTTTATAGGAGTGCTGCCACTAACATCCGTAGTTTCTTTGGTATCTATCGTCTCATGGATATCCGAAGAGAAGGTATAGCGAATCTTGTAATGATCGTTTCCGGTATCGCTATCCTCGAAGGTCATTGTCAGATCGCCATTCTCATCAAGATCGATCTTGATCTTCACGTCGATTAGTCCTTCAGCTGATACGGTGATCGTCTCTTCGCTTCCTGAAGCATATTTGAAATCGAAGTTCGATGCCTCATACATTGTCTTATTGTTGGAGACATTGTTCTGCAGAACATACCTGATCGCAATATCGCTCAAGATGCTGCTTCCAAGCTTGACCTCGTCCTCGCTTCCTTCATATTTAAGGGTATAGGTCTGAGATGAGCTTCCCTTTACGCCGCTCTTGGTTCTGACGAACACAATTGGCTCTTCAGTTATCTTGTCCTTAAGCAGATTGGCGCAACTTGTGACAGTATAGTAGCGCTGGTCGGTCTTAGCCACGCTTCTTATCCTGCCGCTGGATGAATTGGTTGCATAGATCACAACAGCGCTTATGACAATGGCGACAATCAAAACAAACAGCGCTAAGATTATCGATGCTCCCTTGTTGTCATTAAGTTTTCTTGTGATCTTGTTTTCCATATCTTATTTCTTGTAGTTTGCGGAATATTCGTAATCGACCAACGCAATCGATACCGAATAGTTCCTGCCGCTTTCGCTCACATTCAGATCAGTGATCTGGTAGCGGTTATTTGAATCATGAAGCTTCTGGATGCGATCCAGCGCATCTTCATAGCTAGGCGATACGAATGATATTCTTATCCATCTCTCGACGATGTTGTCTTCATACTTCACTTCATCGCCTGTCGCATAGCGGATGCTGTAGGAATTGTCGCCTGTATCGAAGATGGCGTGCATTTCCTGAATGATGTTGTTGATGTTGTCGTAGTCGCTGATCGACTGCGGATTAGGATTCTTGGCGAAGACCCTATCGATGGCCTCTTGCCATAGACGCTTCTGCTCAACTACAGGAGCAGTCTCTGCTATCTGATTTAGAACTTCAACCTTCTGGGCTTCCAGTTCTTCGGTCTGTCTCTTGATTGGACCCTGGATAACGAAGTAGTAGGCTGTGATGACGATCAGAATTCCCAGAAGCAGCAGTTCACGTGTACTCATGCTTTTCTTCATCTTACTCGTCCTCCCCATAGCCGACTTTCATGAAGAGCGTCGATTTTACGCCCTCTCCGGCATTGGATGTAGAAGAGACTTCTACACTTTCCACATATTTGCTCTTCTCCAGAATATTTCTGATCGATGCCAGTTCATCCTGGTTATCGGTAATGACCGAAATCGTTACGGCATTATCGGAAATGGAGAACGAATAGGTCTTGCCATATTCCTCAACTGCCCTATTGATCAGATTGATGATATCTTCGCGGTCAACGATCTTCTCGTTATCGGCAGTCAGATATTCAGTTGTGTATCTTCTGTATTTCTCTTTGACTTCGTCATAGTCTCTGAGATATTCCAATTGCTGATTATGCTCATACATCAATTCATTCACTTCACCCTGAAGCGCATTGAGCTTATTCAGACGGTTTATTACCAGGAACTGCGCAAACAGGAACACCAGTATGCCAACCACAGCCAAGCCAACCAGGAAATATGGAAGCTGCTTGCTGTTTTCGTTCTCGTTGACATACAGGTTCATCTCGGTCTTGCTAGGAAGCTTGATCTCTTTCTCTTTTGCCATGTTGAACCTCCTACAGAGTCACGCCGATAGACAATAGGCATCTGTCAGCGTCCTCGTTGTTCTTGAATTCATCAGGAAGAAGATCTCTGATATCCTTCTCGGTAAAATCAATATAGGAATTGATCGTATCCTTGAGTGGCTTATTGTCGCAACCCATTGAGAAGTAATAGATATCCTTAAGACTTGAATCCTGATTCTCATATTTATAGAAGTTGATTGTCTTCATGATCTCCAAGGCAATCTTTTCATATGTGCTCTTTAGATATTCGCTGGAAAGGACATCGTTATGGTTATGGTCACGATGGCTTGCAGCCAGGAACAGATCGATGTTCTGGTTTGAAGCGATAGCGATATCGATGTCTCTGCATGCTACATCGATCATCTTGGTAGCCGTAAGCTTCTGACCCTTGAAGATATAGATGTTGGTCTGATTGTAGCCCACGCCCACCAGACAGTATTCCTTCTTGTCATCCTCAACGCCATTCATGATATTGATCAAAGCCATCTCTCTAGGAAGAGCTGTCTTCATCTTCAATCCGGCTCTCTTTAAGATGTCGAAGTATTCGTTGACGGTCTTCTTGTTTGCGGCAGCAGCCAAGAGATTAAGACCTGTAACCTTCTCGTTCTCGTCATATTCATAGGAAGTGACAACATAGTCATAGTTGTAGTCGATAGAGTTGTTGCCGACAAAGTCCCTGAACTCATATGGAAGATTCAGCTTCAGTTGAGCATCAGAAACAGCTGGCGAATTCACATTCCTGAAGAACGTTGCATCATCGGGCAATACGAAACTGATGTTCTTGCCGCCAATGCCGCCCTCCTTCTTGACTTCCTTCAAAAACTTAGACAGCGACTCAGGCGAAACGACCTTTCCATCCTTGACAAGATTCTCAGGCATCTGCCTAAAAACAGTCTTGCCGTCAGATGTCGACATATAGACTTCGCTCGATTCGATATCCAATCCGATATAAGACTTAGCCATAATACTCCTTTCCTAGAATAACGACAGATATAGGGCCACAAGCGGTTCACCATACAGCAACGCAAGCAGGAAACCCAAGCAGATGCTTGGACCGAAAGGAAACATTTCCTTTCTTCCCTTGGTCATCAATAGACCAAACACGATGCCGATGACACAGCTTGTAAACAAGCCCAACAGATCAAGATACAGGGAACTGTACATTCCAAGCATGAACAGCAGCTTGATATCGCCACCACCCATAGCTTCCTTTCCCAATACCTTTTCCATCACAATCACCAAGATCAGAACTCCTAGAGCCATCACAAGGCCACTTATTACTGATCTCAATAATTCTGAAAGAACATCATTGCCCAACAGAATGAATATCAATCTGTTGACAATACCCGCAATGATGAATCTGTCAGGAATCAGAAAATCCTCCAGATCCGCATAGCTGATGCCCATAAGAATGCATGCAAGCACCAGATACTCGATGGTTTCGATACTGAAACCAAACCTGTTAATAATCAATACGAATAGAATTCCACCTATTGCCTCACTGATCGGATACTTGATGCTAAGCTTAGCTCCACAGTAT
Organism: uncultured Bacillota bacterium; assembly: GCA_937919165.1. GTDB lineage: Bacteria > Bacillota_I > Bacilli_A > Erysipelotrichales > Erysipelotrichaceae > Colivicinus. The sequence goes on from CALFPO010000074.1 coordinate 26,513, forward strand.
CGGCATTTGCCCCCACTGATCACATAGCTCACAATCGGTATCAGATCTAGTGCACCCAAGACATGTCCGCAAGCATCGCATTCGCTTCTTCCCTTAACAATGCTCTTTTCATGACAAATCCTTGTTGCAAAACAGTTAAAGAAACTACCCATAACTGTGCCAAACACAAAGGCCACAACAAGTATATAGATTTTTATAGATGTATCAAGATATTCGTATAAATCCATAAGTGAGATATATCCATGGGGCCACCCCACCCCATGGATATTGATTATTGTTTTTCCACAGTCAACTCATGCATTAGCTGACTGCTTAATTTTGTTGTTTAAACTACTATGATCCAGATGCTGGAGTTGCTGGAGCTTCTTCAACAACTGTCCAAGTTCCGTCAGCAAAGACAGAAACTGTCCAGCCCTTAAGTGTAGATGCTGGAACATCAGTTTTTACATCCTTTTCGGCAATACGTTCAATCTGAGTATTCTGCCAACCAGTTTGCTTCTGAGTGGCTTTTACAGTCTTGGTGTAACCTTCAATAGTTTCTGTTCCTGATGTCTTATTGGTTGTACCACAAGTTCCTTTTTCGCCAGTCAAAGCTGCAACTGAGCACTCTGCATATGCAGATCTGATGTTAGCAGCATCAGCAGCTTCTCTAGACTTCTCAAGAGCTCCGCTGAGTACAGGGATAGCGATAGCTACCAATACAGCGATGATTGCTACAACAATCAACATTTCCATTAAGGTAAAACCTTTTTTGTTGTTCTTCATAATTTAGTCTCCTTTTAAATATGCTTTAATAATCTTTTTTTGGGTGTATCTATAAACATCGGTGCAATGTTTATCAAATTTAGAATGCGCTTCCGTATAGGGAGAACATTGGTAGGTATACTGCCAGCAAGATCGCCAATACGATTACTGCCAATATACAGATGATGATCGGTTCAAGTAATGAAACAGCTCTGTTTGTCTGGTTCAGTACTTCACGATCGTAGTATTCCGCGATTGCGCCCAGGTTCTGTTCAAGCGATCCGGATTCTTCGCCGATGCCGGTAATCTCGACAGCCAGTTCAGGAAGTTCCGTATTCTTTCTAAGTGAGCTTGCAATCATGTTGCCGCTCTCCACATCGACACACGACTGGAGGATATCCTGTCCGATATAGTAGTTTGACAGGGTCTTTCCGGTAGTATGCAGTGCCTTGACGGCTGGTAGGCCAGACGCCAGCATTGTGGAGAAGGTGTTAGAGTATTCTGAAGCTGCGTTCATCAGATTCAGTTTTCCCAGAATAGGGACTCTAAGCTTGAACCTATTCCAGGTATAGTTGCCATCATCGGTTCTCTTCCAGATGATGAATACTATCGAAAGTATCAGAGCCATCAGTACGATCAGCCATATCCATTTCGCGAAGAAGTTGGATACGGATATCAGCATTCTTGTCGGAAGCGGTAGCTCTGTGCCGATTTCCGCAAACTGTTCAGTGAAGACAGGTACCGCAAACACCATGATTATGATGATGACGATGATCGCTACGATGATGACGAATACCGGATAGGTCAAGGCGGTGATGACCTTATTGCTGGTCTCGACCTTCTTGTTCAGGTATTTGGTCAGTCTGTCAAACGATATGTCTAATTGTCCTGAATCTTCGCCTGCTCTTACTGTTTCGATGAAGGTGGCTGGAAGCTCTTCGCCTCTTTCTTCGAAGGCATCAGCCAACGACTTACCGCCCTTCACGTCTTCTGCCACATTGGTCAGAAGCTTTTTCATATTCTTATCGGTAACCTGGTTCGATACCAGTTCGATCGTCTTCACGACCGGAAGTCCAGCCTTGAGGATGATGGAGAACTGTTCGCAAACCAGCGCCAGGTCCTTGTCCTTGACTTTCGGAGTGAACATCTTGGCCATGAAGTTTGGCATCTCGTCCACTTCCTTGATCGACTTGACCACTGCGTAGTTCTGCTTCAGCTCGATGATCGCTTCGTTCTGGTCACGAGCCTTGACTACGCCTTCGACGTCCTTTCCCGAGTTGGATAAAGCCAGATATTTAAATGTCGCCATAGCTCCTCCTAATCATCGGTTGTATGGGTAATTCTTATTGCCTCGCTTAAGGTCGTTACGCCTTCAGCTGCCAGCTTCAGGGCATCAGCTTTGAGCGGTCTGAATCCTGTTCTGTTTATCACATCAGTAAGTTCCTTGTGGCTGACCTTGTTTCTGAAGGCTTCCTTTATCTCTGAGGTAAGGGTCAGTATCTCAAACGCTGCTGTTCTGCCTTTGTATCCGGTATGCAGACATTCGCTGCATCCTTCACCTTTGAAGAACTTCACCTGCTTAGCTGCCTCTTCGCTGATGCCTAGAGAATCAAGTTCATCCTTTGTAGGCTCATAAGCTCTCTTGCAGTTAGGACAGATCTTTCTTACCAGTCTCTGCGATACAACACCCTTGAGTGCTGAAGCTATCAGATATGGCTCAACACCGATATCTTCAAGTCTATCCAGTGTAGCGATTGCGCTGTTTGTGTGGATGGTAGAAAGCACCAAATGTCCTGTGATGGCTGCACGCATTGCGATCTCAGCGGTTTCGCCATCTCTTATTTCTCCGACAGATATGATGTCAGGGTCTTGTCTCAATATTGATCTCAAGCCATTGGCGAAGGTCAATCCAACCTTTTCGTTGACCTGAACCTGATTCACACCATCGATGTTGTATTCGATTGGATCTTCAAGGGTAACGATGTTGACGTCGTCCTTGTTGAGTTCAGAAATCATCGTGTACATCGTTGTAGACTTACCTGATCCGGTTGGACCGGAGATGAGGATTACGCCATTGCTGTTTTCCAGAAGCTTCTTGTATTCTTCAAGATGCTTTCCTTCAAGGCCGATGCCATCGGTCGAAAGCAATGAATCAGATTTCTCCAGGAATCTGAGCACGACCTTCTCGCCGTATTCGGTTGGAAGCGTAGATACACGAAGATCGATATCCTTTCCCTTGGAACGAATCGATGCACGTCCATCCTGAGGGATTCTCTTTTCGGCGATGTCCATGTTCGACATTACCTTGACTCTTGAGATGACAGCGTTCTGCATGTTGGATGGAATCACCAGGATTGGATGCAATACACCATCGATTCTCATTCTGATGACCATATCTTTCTCTCTTGGCTCGATATGGATATCGGATGCATTCTCCGCAACCGCTCTTTCGATTATGGTGTTGACAACCTTGATGGCTGGAGCAGCCTGTTCATTTGTCTCGTCAGCAACGATCTTCTCTTCCTTGACTTCTTCAGTGTCGCGGAAGCTTCTCTGCATCTCATCGATTGCCTTTGACACGCCCTCGTTGCCATACAGCATGACGATCGATCTCTCGATAGCGCTTGAGGTTGCGATCAACGGAATGATTCTCTTCTTGGTTGCAGACTTGACTTCTTCTAGTGCATAGAAGTTCAAAGGGTCAGACATTGCCAGATACAGCACATCGCCCTGCTCCTTGACAGGAACGACGCCGTATTGCTTGGCCAGATTCTTTGGCACAAGGCTTGCCAATGATACCGGAATATTGGTCTTTGTCAGATCAATGAAATCGATGCCCAACTGAAGCTTCAGAACGTCAATCAGTTGAGATTCGCTGATGATGCCGGCATCAATCAGATATTCACCCAATCTTTTCTTGGTTTCTTTGGACTTATCCAAAGCCATATTCAGCTGATCGCTGGTAATCAGATTAGCGTCCAGCAGTATGTCTCCTATCTTTTTGTATGCCATCTTTTTCTTCCTCTTTCTCAGTAAATATTATATAACAAATAATTACAAGACCGTTACAAGTATTTTTTTAAATATATGCGACGGCATAAGGCTTTTCCTGTCTTTTTAGGATAGACATATATCGTATAATTAGATGGTGCAATAGGAGGTATTGACATGATTCTGGATAGGATAGATAAAGAACTTCTGAAGATTGCGGATGAAGCTGAAGAAAAGTTCAAGGACGTATTTGCTTCAATCGATGAAATATGCCTGTACAACTCGAATCGCATTCTTTCGGCCTTCATCGAAAACAATGTCTCATATACCGATTTTGCAGACATAAACGGCTATGGAAACTACGATAGCGGCCGAGACAAGCTTGAAAAGATCTTTGCCACAGTTCTAGGATGCGAAGATGCCCTAGTTAGACCGCAGATCATGTCAGGTACCAATGCCCTATATATAGCCTTCACCGCCCTGCTTAAGCATGGCGATACAATGATATCTTTGACCGGCAAGCCATATGATTCGCTCCAGGAAATGATCGGATTATGCGGAAACTCAAGCCAATCCCTCAAGGAACATGGCATAGCCTTCGAACAGATCGACCTCATCGACAACTGTTTCGATGAAGAAAAGATCGTCGAAAGGCTGAAAAGGAATGATGTCAGACTGGTCGAAATCCAAAGATCAAGGGGCTATTCCTCAAGATTATCGCTGGATATCGCCAAAATCGAAGAAATAATCAAGAAAATCAGGGAAGTAAACAAGGATGTCATCATCATGGTCGATAATTGCTATGGTGAACTGGTTGAAAAGCAAGAACCGGGACATATCGGAGCTGATATCGTCGTAGGTTCGCTCATGAAGAACCTGGGCGGCGGCATCGCCTCTACCGGCGGCTATATCGCCGGAAGGAAGGATCTGGTTGCCATGGTGGCAGAAAGATTCACTTCTCCTGGCATCGGCAAGGAGCTTGGCGCCAATTTCAATCTCAACAATTCCTTCTATAAGGGCCTATTCATGGCTCCTAATGCCGTCAAATCGGCACTGAAGACCGCAGTATTCTCAGCCTACATGCTGGAAAAGCTGGGATTCGACAATGTATCGCCAAGATATGACGAAAAGCGCACTGACATCATTCAGACCGTCGAACTCAAGACGAAAGAGAACTTGGTGAACTTCACTCAAGGCATCCAGGAATCGTCTCCTGTCGATTCCTTTGTCCATGTGATGCCCGCCCCAATGCCTGGCTATCCTTTCGATGAGGTCATGGCATGTGGAGCCTTCACCCAGGGAAGCACCATTGAATTAAGCGGCGATGCCCCTGTCATCCCTCCATATACGCTCTATATGCAGGGAGGCCTATCATACGAATACGGCAAGCTGTCTATCTTGTTGGCACTATCTAAGGTCAACAAATAATACCTATCATACGTACTTGTAATATGGAAAAAGGATAAAATCATAATGTTCCACGCATACAATGAATTATATTTGAATGATGCTAAAAGAAACCTTCCTCATTCTTTGACTACGCTATCAATGACTGCAAGATGAAACCCGATTGGGTTGCATCTCTTTTTGTAGCGACCGGATATGCAGAACAATTCGAACGCGGCAATCCAGCCTATGTGGCAGGCATGTCCGGTGTTGAACTTTTTAGAGCTGTCGTTCATAAAGCTTACGGCAAAAAGGAACTCCCAGAGCCCACACAATCAGAAGACCGCTCTCCAGAGTATTGGGCCGGCTGGGCACTCGCTTCATATCAGTGGTTTTATGCAAAACGATTTAAAGACATCTTTAAGAGGATCACGCTAGAAGAGATCATCGATATGTATCCGGTTTATCATGAGATGGATATATCGCATTTCATTGAGGATATGGAAATTCGTTACAAGGCAGCTGAAGGCGAATCAAACCTTAAACAGATTCGCGAGAACAGAGGCCTATCTCAGACAGAACTTTCTGAACAGTCAGGAGTAAACCTTCGCAATATTCAGATGTATGAACAAAGGGCCAACAATATCGACAAAGCACAGGCACAGATACTCTATAAGTTGTCTCGTGTTCTCGGATGCGATATTGAAGATCTTCTTGAATACCCGATTGCTTAGCTCATACAACCAGCAAACAATCAAAAAAAACAAAGCAGGTTAAATTCCTGCTTTGTTCGTATAAATATGTTATTTGTTTTTCAAATAGTGGTCTATTAATAGTTGTTCCAATCGAAGATGATGCAGTTGACCTTATCCTTATTGTACATGAGGTCATAGTATGCCTCTTCGCAATCCTTAGGATCGATAGTCTTGGAGATGAGCTTGCTGATATCGATATCTTTGTTGATTATCAGATCCTGAACGATATCGAAGTTCCTGATCAGACTGTTGTCAGAACCATCGACTGGATATACCGGCGCCGTCTTGTTAAAGCCGCCGATGACCTTGAGGTTCTTCATGTGCATATTCGAAAGCAGCGGCATGACATCGGTCTCCAGCGACTGTCTAGGCGAACCAAGGAGCAATACCTGTCCATATGGCTTTACGCAATCGACACAGGTGATGATGACACTGGCAATGCCTGTCACATCAGCGGCAATGTCTAGTCCCTTGCCATCAGTAAGCTTGTTTATCTCTTCTTTCTGGTCCTTGCTGCTGATCACATATTCAAGGCCCATTTCTTTAGCCAGCTCACAGCGCTTCTCGACCGGGTCGATGCCGATGACCTTGCAGCCCAGTTTCTTGTACATCAAGGCAGCCATGATGCCGATATTGCCTAACCCAAAGACGCCTACAGTATAGCCAAGCTTGACATCCGTCAGATTGACGCCCTGGATAGCCACAAGCAACAGGTTGATCGCAGTTGCTTCCTTAGGATCAACGCCATCCTTCAGTTTGAGGATCTGCTGTCCCTGGATCTTGCCGGTGTTCTTCCATCTTGTAAGCGATGAATGTGGAGCATTCACGAAGACCTTATCGCCAACTTCCGCATCGATGTTCTTGCCTTTCTCAAGCACGGTTCCGACCATGCAGTAGCCTGGTCTTACCGGATACTTGAAGCCCTTCTTCAGGGCAAAGGCACGTGACAGTTCAGTACCAGCTGAAATCATTGAGTACTCAGCCTTGATGATTGCCTCATCTTCTCCGAGATTCTCGTTTGTGATCTCCTCTTTGTTCAGATGAGATTTTCCGATATCCGTCAATTCTACAAAATAGTTTTCCATTCTAGCCTCCTCATTCGATTATTCTGAAATGCCTCAAGGCATTGTATAGTCCTTCTTCACTGATGTCGTCAGTGATATAGTCGGCTGCCTGCTTGCAGGAATCGCTGCCGTTTCCCATGGCTATGCCAAGCCCAGCATTCTTCATCATCGTGACATCGTTGTTGCCATCGCCAAAGGCACAGATCTTGTCGTGGTCGATGCCAAACATGTCTGCCACCTTAAGGATAGCTGTACCCTTGTCGGTTCCATATGGATATATCTCGACCGCAAAGCCATAGTTCATATGCTCAGCTACAGGCGCAAGGCTCTTGAGCTCGCCATACTGGTCGTCGTTTTTCGGATAGTACAGAATCTGCAGTACCTTTTCGCCATCATATTTCTTGGCTTCAGGAATCATATTGTAGAGCGAATAGAAGACCCTATCGGTATCTTTCTCGCTTCTGTTCAGATAACCGCCGCCATTGTCGGTGCTGTAGCGATATGTGAGTTCGTTGCGGTTGCAGAAATCGATGCACTTATCGACAGTTTCCTTGTCGATGTGATCGATGATCACTTCATCGCCCTTGACGATATAGGCTCCAGCCAGCAATACCAGGCAATCCATCATCTTCATGAACCTTTCCGGTATGTTGTAGCATTCCTCAAGTGATCTTGAAGTACAGATGCATAATTTATGCCCCTTATCCTTGAGCTTCTGCAAGGCAATATAGGTGCTGTCCCTTACATCATGGATGCCGTGGTCGAAGGTTGTCGAATCAAGATCGAAGAAGAAGATCTCCGGTCTGTATTTCTCATCCCTGATGATGCCCTTTTCGACCAGAACCTCGTATATTCCTCCATCCTCGATCGTCTTGCTGCAGACGATGTCGGCTGCATCGATGGCTCTTTGCTTGGCGCCTTTCACCGCTACGCCGATGCCTGCCATCTCCAGCATGACATCATCGTTGTTGCCGTCGCCGAAAGCCATGACCTCATCGGTAGTCAAGGAGAAGACTTGGCAGAACTTAAGCACGCCAAAACCTTTATCTACATATTGCGGACCGATGTTTCCGCAGTCGTTCCACATCGATATGTATGTTGAAGGATTGACTGACCTTATGTATTCCAGCTGGCTTTCACTTACATGATAGAAGAAGATGTTGGTTATGTCCTCATCCTCATATGCCTTGAACATTATCCTTCCTGTGGCAAACCTCAAGGTCTTGCCTTCATTGACCATCGACTCATCGCCACAGAAGTATGTATCGCCATTGATATCTGAATAGTGATAAGAGATATTGTTTTCCGTAAAGAAATCGATATATCTTCTTACTTCATCCTTATTGATTGTATAGCTCTTGAAATACTTGCCCGATACCATCGTCACTGAACCGGTGCCCATTATCTGGCAATCGATCCTTTCCATCAGCTCCCTAGGCAGAAACTGCATTTCCGCAATTATCCTGCTGGTGCAGATGCCTATCTTGATGCCTTTCTCTCTAAGCTTATCCAAAGCCTTCATCGTCAAAGAAGGCACAGCCTTAAGCTTATGAGAATATAATGTATCATCTATATCGAACAGTACGCCCTTGATCATGCATATGTATAATACCATGTATTATAATCTAGTTATGATCAATGACATCAAAATCGAGATATGCCTGGGAAATATCCAGGATGTAAGCGTTCTAAACAGCTACCCTATCGACCGCATCGAACTCAATTGTGCCCTAGAACTGGGCGGCATGACTCCTAGCCTTAACACTCTTGTTGAGGCCAAGAAAGCCACCGACATTCCTATCATGTGCATGGTCAGATGCCGTGGAGGCAACTTCTGCTACAGCAAGGAAGAATATGAGGTGATGAGAAAGGATGCCAAGATGCTTCTGGAGAATGGTGCAGACGGCATCGTATTCGGCTTCCTAAACGAAGATAGGACCATCAATATCGAAGAATCAAGAAAGATGGTAGAGCTCATCAAATCCTACAATAGACAGGCCGTCTTCCATAAGGCCTTCGACGAGACCGATGATCTTGAAGAAAGCACCAGAATATTGATCGATCTTGGCATCGACCGCATACTGACAAGCGGCAGAGCCGTATACCCCGATATCCTTGAAGGATGCAGACGCATCAATGCTCTGCAGGAAAAGTACGGAGACAAGATTGAGCTTCTGCCTGGCGGAGGCGTCAGAGTCGAAAACATCAAGGACGTCATAACGACCGCCAATACCCATCAGGTCCACATGACATCAAAAAAGACCTATGATGGAAACTACATAGGTCTTGATGAAACACAATTAATCAATCTTCTAGATAAGGTCAGAGAAATCTGATCTTTTCTATAGCTGCGCTACGCCATTGCAGTAGGTCTGCTTAACGGTGTAGTCGTCATTCAGCACAACGATATCGGCATCATAGCCAGTCTTGATGTAACCCTTATGGTCATCGATACGCAGATACTTGCATGGGTTGCATGATACGGCATCGATAGCGATCGAGAATGGAACCAGAGCCTTTTCGACCAGAATTCTCAAACCATCATTGAACTTCAAGGTTGAACCTGCAAGCTGCTTTCTGCCTTCTGCCATATGAGCTGATCCATCAGGATAGATCTCAATCATCTGTCCGCCGAAATCGAACTTCGTTCCAGCTGGGAAGCCCTTGCACATGAGGGCATCAGATACCATCATGGCATGTTCACCCTTTTCCTTGAAGAAGATGTTCAATGCATCCAAGGTTGTGTGGTTTCCATCGCAGATGCATTCAGCGAATGTATCGTGGCATCTGAAAGCTGCACCGACAACGCCATTCTCTCTGTGTCCCAATGCAGTCATGGCATTATATGTATGCGTGAAGCCTCTTGCGCCATTGGCAACAGCCATCATAGCCTCATCATGGGTAGCGTCAGTATGTCCGATCGACATGTTTACGCCATGGCTTGCGCAGTATTTGGTAAGCGTGAAATCATCATCAGTTTCTGGCGAATAGGTCACTACCTTTATCAGGCCTTTGGCAGCATTTTGATACTTCTCGAATTCTTCAACGGAACCCTTTACGATATAAGCCTCAGGCTGTGCGCCGGCATGCTTGACATTGATGTATGGTCCTTCAAGATGGATACCGAGAATCTCAGCTCCCTCTGGCTTCTCGTCATATACTTCTGCTACACCCTTCAAAGCCTTTTCGGTAACCTCGAAAGACTGGGTCAATGTTGTAGGCAAGAATCCGCATACGCCTTCCTTTGGAAGATCCTTAGCCCATAGCTTCAAGCCATCGTTGCCGCCGGCTGTCGTATCGAATCCATGGTAGCCATGAGTATGGACATCATAGAAGCCTGGCACGATTCTCAAATCGCCATAATCCTCATCGACATCCTTCATGCCGTATGGATAGACATTGGTGATCTTGCCATCCTCTATCTCCAGCTGAACCTTCATGAAACATGAAGCAATATATACTCTTGTACTCTGAATTATCATAAATTATCTCTCCCTCAACCATTATGATAGCACAAAAGTGTATAATGAATTTAGAGGTTAACTATGGCAAAAAGACAGATAAAAGCAAGCGAATTGCAAGGTTTGGATATCTATCAGGATCCAAAAAAAGGAACATTGATATATGACATATTCAGCAGGAACGCCTACCATCTGACCACATCAGACATCTCGACATATACCCTGTCGAAGGCAATACTGCCTGTATCGATACTGCTCATATACATCATCAATCTCATAAGCAAAAACATGGCACTATCCATCATCTTAGGAATAGCCATCTATGCGATTCTGCAGATCGTATATCGTTTTGCATGGCTGTATAAGCTCCCATGCGAAAAGAACTATAAGCGTCCAGGAGGAGACAACTTCATCGAGAATCTCGCTTCCCGCTACAGCAAGCCTCAGATCGTGGCCCTGGTCGTGCTATGCAGTGCCATTGTTGCGGTATCGATAATCTATATCATTGTCGATAAGCTGCAGGGCGGCATGCTGTATGTATTCGTCCTTACCAGTGCACTGGCTCTGGTCATGGATCTTCTGTTCATCGGCTGCCTGATCAAGAAATAAGTTAAACGGTACATAATCATTCGATGCAAGAGCCCACCAACTGGTGGGTTTTTTAGCGCCACGTGCATTAATTCGGGAATGTTTGATAGAATTAGGTATGTAACAGGAGGTATAATACCATGACATCTAAAGACGAATTAAAGAACGAAGAACTAGAAAAGGTTACAGGCGGATTGCTGGAAGGCCCAGATCCAAGCACATACATCTACAAATGTGAACTGCAGTATGCAGGCGTATTGTGCAAGGAACTGCCAGATGATGATTCCAATACCATATGCACAATCAGCAAGTTCACCATCATATATGTCACTGAACTGAATTCAGGAAACGGCTATGTAAAATGCATGTTCAAGGGCGATAAGCATAGAGAATATGGCTATGTGAAGGAGATGTACGTCCCTAGATCATAAGCAAACGGGAATAACATTTCATTATGAAAACAAGGAGCTATTCAATTGAAAAGCTCCTTTTTCTTGTCGGCGCATAATAGTTCGTCATAAAAGTCGTATCTAAATACTTTTTAAAGATAGTATCGGCAGAAACAACAATGCAATGCCGTTTCTGCCGATTAAATAATGATGATTCATTATAAAAAGGAGCGATTCGTTTTTCGAATTGCCCCTTTCATGATTATCTGTATTCTCTATTTCACTCCAGTATTTGGAATATTGTATGGAGTTAGTGGTGTTGGCTTCTTGTTTCTGGTGATCGTGAATGTCGTAGATGCCTGTCCATCCGATGAGACGATTGTCAAAGAATGCTTTCCATCGACAAGCTTGCTCAGGTAGGAGCCGAACGTAATCTCGGTCGATCCACTGGCATGCGAATACTTCGAAGGATCGACTTCCGCATCGTCAATCAGAACCTTGCCCACGATCTTTCCGCTGTCAGCGCTGAAGAACTTGTTGTAAGGAGCATTGCTTGCGAATGTGAAGCTATTGATCTCATCCACATTTATGACCGCTTCATTGCCTTCGATGATCTTATAGCCAGCCTTGAATTCAAACGCCACAAAGATATAATCGCTATTCTTGACTGGATTCAGTTCCTTGCTGTCAATGATTGTCTTCTGGATCATGTCTTCCGGAACTGTAGTGCCGACATAGTTGTTTTCCTCGGCATCCTTTCCAGGGAAGAAGTATCCCTTCTTGGCTGAAAGGAACGCAGCAAACTCATATGTGCTGCCCGCTTCAAACGCATAGTCGTCATCAGTCAGCTCATTGTGTTCGCTTCCGTTCTTTATGTAGAGCCTATATTCGTCCATCTCGAACTCATTAGCGGCAAATGCATCTACTATCGACTTGGCATCAGCAAGGGTCATACCTATCCAGCCATCGCCTATTTCAGATAGATCAATAGAATCGATAGGGGTTGTTGCCTTGATCAGTACGCTCTTTGCAGGAGTACCTTCAGCATCTTTAAGTTCATAGCGCTTGATATCTTCAAATTCTCCCGATTCTACTTCATCTCCAATTATCACTTCCTTAGTGATATTTGATTCTGCAGCATCAAAAGCACTTGAACCGGTCACAATAGCTGCACTACTAATTGAAGCAGATCCTGTAGGCCAGAAAGCTATCGCACCAAGATCTGACATGCTGCGAAGTATTGCTTTTCCGATATTGTCGGTCACGATGAGGTTTTCACATAAGATCGCATTGCAGTCTCCTGTGCATTCCAAATTGCCCGACATATCTAAAGTAATATCTCCTGCATATAGCACGGAAGAATCCACGCTATCTGTAATAATTGCCGTAAGATTTCCGCTTCCTGTCAATACTATAGATTGGCTTGTAGATATGGCCGACCCGTAGAGGCACGAAACAGTCAAGGTGTTATTTCCTAAAACATTGATTGTTGCATCATCGAGACACCTGATGCATTCCAATTCTTCTCTTGATGTTTCTAGAATTAGGTTTTTGACGGTCAAATTGGATACACCATGATCGGTTTCGATCATTATGTTGTTTTCTTTATCGGCTCCTGAAACAGTCAGGTTATCTGTAATGACTTCAAGAATGAATGCATCTTTAATGCACACCCATTTGTAGTCTTTGCCAGATACTGCAGGGGTTCCGTCTGCTTTTGTGATTGTAAGGGTGTTTGGCACCTTATCAGGTGAAGCAAATTGTATGCAGATGTCGATTCCTGCATTATCTCTATCAATGCAATATGCTTCAACCGTTCCCATCTGAACACCAGAACGAGCCGCATCGTAGTAAATAATGTCATTGCCTTTTACTGTGAGACCGGAAGCAAAACCATAATTATTGCCTGGTCTGATAAGGGCAATCATAGAAGCCATATTGAAATCCAATTTATTTGGATCTACCAAATTAGGAACTTCGGCATAATCATACCAGGTTGTGCCATTATCTTTTGAGATCGCAACAGGCGATAGATTATTCATCAGGACAAGACGGTATGAATCTTCAACGGCGAAATCAAAGCCGTAATTGCTTCCATCAGGTGTGGTAGGAAGTGTCGTTGTGAAGTTCACGAAATCGAAATCGGTATAAGAGAAATTTATTTCATCGATGAGCGTGGCTGGGACATATGTTCCGTTCTTGCTGGCATCTTCATATTCGGAAACTGTAACACTTACAAGATGGCCGTTTTCCATGTTGAATGTCCATTTGCCAGAATGTCCATCATATATGAAGTTGTCATCAATCAAAGTCACAACCGCAGACCTGCCTATCATTTGGTTTCCGTTTATTACCAGATTGTTTTCGCAATGCAGCCTGCTTCCAGAGCCATTCACCCATCCTCTTAGAGGGTTTGTTGGGAAACCGCCTTCCACAGTCGCCAAAACATCAGCAACCGTTATATCGTCCTTGCTGGCAAATACAGCCGTTACCGCAGCCTCGCTAGCTGGCATTGTAAACTTATTGTCTGCAATAGTGGCATCTGCTGATTGCCACTCAACAAATCTATAAAATTCATTAGGGGTAGCAGTAAGCGTTACCTGCTGGCCAGCCTTTGCATAAGCAACTTCAGCAGAAGCCGTTCCCATTGTTTCATCATTAACATCTACTGTTACAGGATATATATGATACAGTGTAGGACAATCGTAAAAATGGATATATCTATATGAGATGTTGGGATCAACTTCAGTTTCCTCTAAAGTGAACGTATCAGTGATGGTTTCACAGCTATCCATAGTTATGGTAATCGTATACTCGCCAAATCCAGGCAAGGTATCAATTATGAAGTAGCCAAGATTCGATGTTTCCATGAAATCTGAATACCCACTATCGTTTGTAACGGTGACGGTAGCTCCAATTATCGACGTATCGCTTTCATCTATAACATTCCCATGAACAGCATAGATGGTATCATCTGCAGATACCACTGCAGGCATGGATACAAGCATCATGAATGCCGCCAATAATACTGATAACAGTTTCTTTCCCATATACATTGTCCTCTTGTTCTTCAAATATTATAGCAAAAACATCCTGATACATTTTTTATATTCACGAGCTTTCGCATATACGCACAATTAAGATTTTTTGTTTCGCAAAGATGGTACAATAATAAGGCTTTAGGAGTAAAAGATTATGAATGAACAAATAATTAAGACAATTGCTGAAGAACTTAAGATAAGCATCAAGCAGGTATCTACCGTGCTTGGCATGCTGGAAGAAGGAGATACAGTTCCTTTCATCGCCCGTTACCGTAAGGAAGCAACCGGTGCTCTGGATGAGGAACAGATCCTCTATATCGAAAAACAGTACAAATACGAACTCAATCTAGCTGAAAGAAAAGAGAGCGTCATCGCGCTCATCGAAACTCAGGGCAAGCTTACTGATGAACTGAGAAATGAAATCAACGCCTGCACCAAACTCTCGCAGGTTGAAGACCTATATAAGCCATACAAGCAGAAGAAAAAGACTAGAGCAGCCATCGCCATCAAGAATGGATTGGAGCCTCTTAGCCAGTATCTGCTTTCGTTGCCCGAAAGTGGTGATTTGGTTGCTGAAGCCAGCAAGTACCTCAATGATGACGTAAAGAACGTTGAGGATGCTGTACAGGGCGCAAAGGACATCATTGCCGAGAATGTATCGGACAATGCCAAGCTCAGATGGAAGTTCAAGGATATCGTCAACAGTGCCGGTGCCATCGTAACCAAGGTCAAGAAAGACGCTGAAGACGAGAAGAAGATATATGAGATGTACTATGACTACACCGAAAAGCTCACCAACATCGCTGACCATCGTACCATGGCCATCGATAGAGCCGAAAAGGAAAAGGTGATTACTGTCTCCATGTCCTATGACCTTGATCACCTCAAGGATCTTGCCCACAACGAATATCTCAAAGGAAAGAACACCTATGTGGAAGATGTCATCATTGACGCTATCGATGACGGTATCGTCAGGTTGCTGATGCCTTCAATCGAGAACGAGATAAGAAGCGATCTCTCCGAGAAGGCCCACAATGCTTCAATCGAAGTCTTCTCTCTCAATCTCGAGAAGCTGCTTTCTCAGGCTCCGCTCAAAGGCAGGATTGTCCTTGGCTTTGACCCTGGCTTCTACAACGGCTGCAAGCTGGCAGTCCTAGACGAGACCGGCAAGATGCTGACAGTAGACAAGATCTATCCATTCCGCAAGGATGGCGATATCGAAAGATCGAAAGCCAAGCTGCTCAAGATGATCAACGAATACAAGGTCAAGATTGTCGCTATCGGAAACGGTACAGCCAGCAGAGAATCGGAAAAGCTGGTTGCCGAACTGATCAAGGAAAACAATCTTGATGTCGAATATGCCATCGTATCAGAAGCAGGCGCTTCAGTATGGTCAGCTCAGGAAGAGGCTCGTGCCGAATTCCCTGACCTCCAGGTTGAAGAAAGATCGGCTGTATCTATCGGCAGAAGGCTTCTGGATCCATTGGCTGAACTTATCAAGATCGATCCAAAGGCTATCGGTGTCGGTCAGTATCAGCATGACCTTCCAGAAAAGGCTCTAAACGAAAGACTTGATGAAGCAACCATGAAGGTCGTAAACCGTGTAGGAGCTGACGTCAATACCGCTTCTGTCGAACTGCTGGAGCATATCTCCGGACTGAACAAAGGCATCGCCAAAGAGATCGTCAACCATCGTAACAGCAACGGCAAGTTCACCAACCGCAGACAGCTGCTTGATGTAAAGAAGCTTGGCGAAAAGGCCTTCGAGCAATGTGCTGGCTTCCTTAGGATCATCGATGGAGATGAAGAGCTTGATGCCACCAATATCCACCCAGAATCATATGATGTAGCCAAGAAGATCATGAAGGTCTCAAACATCAGCAAGCTTGGCGATCCTGATATTGTCTTCGATGATGAAAAGATCAAGGAACTTGCGATCGATGAATATACATTGAAGGATATCAAGGACTGCATAGCTATGCCGCTTAGAGACTACCGTGACCAGTTCGATGGCGCCATCCTCAAGTCCGATGTGCTGGAGCTCAAGGACCTCAAGCCAGGCGATGAGCTGTCCGGAACCGTCAGAAACGTCGTCGACTTCGGTGCTTTCGTAGATATCGGTCTTCATGACGATGGACTGGTCCATATCTCCAGAATGTCCACCAAGCATGTCAATCATCCAAGCGAAGTGGTATCGGTAGCCGATATCGTCAAGGTATACGTATATGATGTCGATGAAGCCAAAGGCCGTGTGCAGCTTTCGTTGCTTCCATTAGATGTCCTGGCTAAAAGAGATGCCGACAAGAAGGAATTCAAGTCAAGAAAGAAGTCCTACAACAAGCCTCAGGCCAAGGAATCTGCCCCTAAACAGATCAATGAAGAAGAGGCCATGGCAAGGCTTCTAGAAAGATTCGGTTCCAAGCACTAAACTGACCGCTCAACTATGAGCGGTTTTTTGTATAATGGTTCTATGATCCAGGAGGTTACGCTATGAAAAAGGCATATATCGATCTTCATATCCATCTCGATGGAAGTCTAAATCTCAAGTGGCAATACAATCAGGCAATCAAGGTTGGACTGATTCCATCATCTCTATCATTCGAGAAATACTATGAGATGATGCACCCCGGCCAGGATTCATCCAGCACCATGTTCGACAAGTACGATATGCCGCTGGATATCATGCAGGACAAAGAAAGCATCCATGATTGCGTATATGAATTCTGCAGAGAACAGGCTAGACTTGGCGTAATCTACAACGAATTCAGATTCGGACCATCATTGCTGGGCAAGAAGGGCTTAAGCCAGGAAGAGGCTATCTTGGCGGCCATCGAAGGATGCAAAGATGGCGAAAGAGACTTTAATATCAAAGCCAGAATCATCAACTGCTTCCTGCATCGTGGCGACAGCGCCAAAGTAAACCATGAGCTCAACTATGGCACTCTCTTGGCCACAAAGAAGCTATTGGGCAAATATGTATTGGGTGTCGATCTGGCGGGATATGAAAACAATTGCGACCTAAACGAATACAGATATCTCTATGAAGAGGCCCAGAAGCTAGGCGTTCCATATACAATCCACGCAGGTGAAATGGGCAATGGCGAGAACATCCTCAAGGCCATCGCCATGAACACAAAAAGAATCGGACATGGCATCAATGCCGTACAGGATGAAGCATATATCAAGGCACTGCTCGACAATGACATCACCCTTGAAGTATGTCCTACATCCAACTGCAACAGCTTCGGCTATACCTATGCCAATCATCCGATCCACAAGCTCTATGAAAGAGGCGTCAAGATCACCATCAATACCGATGATGGCACCTTCGACAACAATAACCTTCCATATGAGTTCGATATGTTGAGAAATGTCGGCTTCACCGATGAACAGTTCATGGAGTTCACCATGAACGCTATAGATGCTGCACTATGCAGCGAGGAAGAGAAAGAAGAACTGCGTAAGGCAGTCCTTGACTGAAATCTGATTCCATAAGAAAGACACACGTTCGTGTGTCTTTTTTTTCTACTTGAACTTGATGTTTCCAGACTTGAGTGCCTTGTCCAGCACCTTCATGGTCAACAGTGTATGCTCGTTGTATTCCTGAGCCTTGGCAAGATCCTTCTTGTTGAAGAGTCTCTTGAACTCGGTATATTCATGATAGTGCGGAATGGCTGGTTCCTTGTTCAAAGCATAGTCGGTTCTGGTGCCATCGTTTGCGACAACATAGAAGCTTTCGATGACGCTTGATGCGAAGTCTGACTTCAGATATGCCTTATCGCCCTGGATGCAGGTATTGAGCGGAGCCTTGCAGTCCTTGGCAGCGATGCATGTTGCCTTGAACTTGCCATAGTCCAGAACAAGCACGCCAGAAGTATCGATCTTCTTATGCATATTAGGGACGTATGTGACTTTCTTAGGTTCGCCAAATAGTCCTACGACGAAGTTGATGTTGTAGATGCCAAGATCCATAAGAGCGCCGCCAGCCTGCTTATAGTCGAAGGCTGGAAGGGTGATGCCCTTCTTGAACTTGTCGTATCTTGAAGAGTATTGCGAGAAGTTGATGTCGATGAACTTGATGTCGCCGAGATCTTTGATCAGCTTCTTCATCTTCTTGTAGTTGGCCATATGTACCATGGTTACAGCATCAAATATGATGAGATTCTTTTCCTTGGCAAGATCGATAAGTTCCTTGGCCTGCTTATATGAAGGCATGAAAGGCTTCTCAACGATGACATGCTTGCCATGTTCAAGAGCCTGCTTGGCGATCTGATAATGCAGACCATTAGGCACTGCCACATAGATCACATCTACCTTCTCATCATTCATTACATCTTCGTTGTTCAGCGAATAGTAATCGATGTTGTATTTCTCCTTAAGGTTCTTCAGCTGTTCCTCGACTGGCGAAGCAATGCCTCTGTAATGGAATCCCTTTACAGCCTGTGTTGCTTCAACAAACAATGGAACAATGAAGCCGGAACCGATAATTCCTACATTAATCATTTACTTTTTCCCCCTTGTACATAACCATTCTATCATCATTGTCTGATGCCAACAAAAAAAGCCAGGCATTTGCCTGGCTGATTTTGTCTTCTAATTATTTCAGAAGCGACTTGATGATTGAGCCAGCATCAAGCTTGCCGCCGCCCAGCAATAATGAGCTAGCAAGAGATGCTACTACATCAGTAGAAGTTTCCTTCTTAGCCTTCTTCTTTGTCTGCTGGCCTAACAGAGACAGCAGCAATGGAGCAGCAGCTGAGATGATTGAAGTAACCTGCTTTGTTGAAAGGCCTGATGACTTTGCAACTTCCTTGGTTGTTGCAGTAGTGTCAGCGCCAAGCAGATGCTTAACGATCTTTGTGCCGTCAGCAACGTCAACATTCTTGAAGAATGAAGTAAGGTTGCTAGTATCGCTTTCGGCGTGGTTTGTGAGTGCTTCTACGAAACTAGAAGCTGTAGACTTCTGAGTAGCCTGTGTATTTGCACCAGAAAGCAATGATGGGAGAGCAGCAGACAGAACGTTCATTACATCGTTCGAAGATGCTCCACTAGTTGAAGATATTCCTGTTACAGCATCAGAGCTTAACAGAGTTTTCATTATTGAATTTAATGCAGAATTTGCCATTTCAAAATCCTCCTGTAATTATTGTAAACAAAATATAGTTTGTTTTAAAGAACTAAATATTTCTTTCTGAACCTTTCCTTGAAGTCCTCGTCAAGACCCATTTCCATGAACAGGCCATCGATGCTGCCGAAGCGGATTTCAGCTTCTTTGTAGTAGGCTTCGATGAACGATCTATGGGCATAGTGCAGGAAACCTTCAGGAGAGAATGGAATCTCTTCGCTCTCATAGAGACAGATGTTGGTATAGAGGTAGTCTTCGATGATGTCTTCCCTATCCACTCCCAGCATCTCCAGCACCAAGGCGGTAGCTACGCCGCAGCGGTCCTTGCCCAATGAGCAATGCCAGAGCACTGCACCCTCGCATTCAAGCACCAGGCGCATGAATTCGCCATAGGCTCTTACGCCATAGTCATCCAGAAGCTCCCTGTAGAAGTCTTCCATATGGGTACCGGCACTGGCGGGATTATAGACATATTCTCTATCCATCCTCTCAAAGAACTCATTCATCTTCCTTACCGATTCTTCATCCTGGGTTACGCCGAAGAATTCATTGTAGTGGACGCATCTTTCGATATACTCGATTCCTTCATATTCCGGATCTTTCTTCTGATATATCTCGACGCCATTGCGCAGGTCGATGATCCTACGCAATCCATATTCATCATGAAGTCTTTTCATATCATTCTGGCTGGCGCCGAAAAGATGGTTGCTTCTGTACAGGCAACGCTTCTTTATTTCGTGTCCATCCTTGGTTACCATTCCTCCAAGGTCACGACAGTTCTTGATGTTCTCTAGTTCTATCCTCTCTGATTTCATATCTACAGCAGCTGCATGCTGAGCGCAATAAGAATCTGGCCCATATAGTAGAGGCTCAGATTGGTGACGCGCAACGAGAACTTGCTCTCCTTGCCGAAGGTATTCAGAATCAATACGATATCGCTGACAAGGAACAGGATTGCTCCTATCACAAACATGACATTCCTTCCGCATGGATTGGAAAGCAGGTTGGCTACAGCGATGCAGTTCATGATGGTAATGGCGCCGATATAGAACACGCCAAAGATCTTGAAAGCCATCTGAGCTGTGATCTGCTTGAATATCCATACCAGAATCAAGGCAGTAAGAATCGCTCCGATGATCAAAGGCACCAATAAATTCTTGCATTCAGGAAGAAGCGCCAAGATGTACATTACATGTCCAGAAAGGAATACCAGAATTCCTACCAGGAAGATAATCTTTCCCATCTTCTTGAATACCATCCTTAGATTGAGCAGGATGTCTGCCGCCATTCCCAGCATCAGACCGATGGTTACCTTCTGGCTGAAGTCGGTTCCGCCTTTGGCCGAATATACGCCAAGCACCACAAAACATAATGAAGCCAATCCTTTGAATATTACGGCCAATACATACTTCTCCTTCTTCTCGAAGTAGATGAATACGGCCATGATGGCTAGAGATAATGCGGCAAGATACAGATGATTCATAGTTCCTCCTTTGCAGAAATCAGTGTCTCTGCTTGATATAGATGGCCAATACCTGAATATCGCTAGGATTGATGCCCGATATTCTTGAAGCCTGACCCAATGAATGTGGTCTCACCTTGTCGAGCTTCTGTCTTGCCTCTAAGGCAAGGTTGTCGACATGCAGGTAATCGATATCTTCAGGAAGCTTGATCGAGTCCATCTTCAGCATCCTGTCGGCTTCTCTTTTGGCCTTTTCGATATAGCCTTCGTATTTTGTCTCTATTTCAACCTGCTTGGCTATTTCCTTGTCATGATCGACCTTCATCAGCTCAAGCAGCTTTCCAAGTTCCACGCCTGGTCTTTTCAATAATTCATAGACGTTGTATGACATTTTGCCTGATGCAAAATCCAGTTCGCTCAGGTATTCGATGATGCCTGAATCCTTATCGATCTTGGCATCCTTGATGAATTCCTTGAGCTCTTTGATCTTATCCATCTTCTCAAGGAATCTGTCATAGCGTTCCTTGGAAATAAGCCTATTCTCATATCCATATCTGATCAGACGCTGATCGGCATTGTCATGTCTCAAAAGCAGTCTGTATTCTGCTCTTGATGTCAGAAGACGGTATGGCTCATTGGTGCCCTTGGTGATCAGATCATCGATCATGACACCGATATATGATTCATCTCTCTTCAGGATGAAAGGCTCTTCGCCGTCAAGCTTGCGTCTGGCATTGATGCCGGCCATGATGCCAAGTCCGGCGGCCTCTTCATATCCTGATGTTCCAAGAATCTGTCCGGAGATGAAAAGATTCTCGATGTCCTTGAGCTCAAGATTCATCTTGACCTGCAGAGGATCGACAGCATCGTATTCGATGGCATAGGCATACTTGACGATCTTGGCATTCTCCAGGCCTATCAGGCTATGGACCATCTTCTCCTGCACATCTCTTGGCATGGAGGTCGAGAAGCCCTGCACATAGGTCGTATCCATGGAAGCCGATTCAGGCTCCAGGAACAGCTGATGCCTTTCCTTGTCGGCAAACCTTACGACCTTGTCTTCGATTGAAGGACAGTATCTTGGGCCAACACCTTTCACCACGCCTGAATACATCGAGGACTTGTTCAGGTTCTCTCTGATGATTTCCAGCGTCTCTGGAGTCGTATATGTCAGGTAACAAGGTGTCTGTTTCTCATATGGCAGAACATCTTCAGGTTTTGTCTCTTCCGAGAAATGCAGAAACTCATCGAAACCTGGCTCATATTTCGTTCTTGAGAAATCGATCGAACTTGTCAGTACACGCTGTGGCGTACCGGTCTTCAGTCTGAAGAGCTTGATGCCCAGCTTGCGCAATGATTCGCTCAGATTCTTGGTGGTCTTGTCGCCATCCGGTCCTTCCGATCTGGTATCGGAAGAGATCATGACAGTCGAATCCATATAGGTACCTGTCGTCAGGATGCAGGCTCTAGCCTCAATGATGCCGTTGTCCCTTAGCCTTACAGCCTTGAACTTTCTATCCTCACAGATCACTTCTTCCACTACGTCTTCAATCACTTCCAGATGTTCAGTATTGAGGCAAAGCTCCTTCATCGTTCTGGAATATTCCAGCTTGTCCGATTGAACACGCATCGACCAGACGCCTGGTCCTTTGGTGGTATTAAGCATCTTGAACTGCAGGGCTGTCTTGTCGGCAACCTTAGGCATCACACCGCCCAAAGCATCGATTTCCCTTACGACGATACCCTTGGCTGGACCGCCGATCGATGGATTGCATGGCATCTTGGCGATATGGTCAAGCTTGATGGTCACAAGTACGGTATCTTTTCCTGCATGTGCCAAAGCCATGGCGGCTTCTACGCCCGCATGTCCTGCACCGACAACTATCGCATCACGCATTGAAAGCACCTCTTATCTTTTCGTAGGTTTCCATCATATCTATATAATGCTTCATCACATCTTCATACATCTCGTATTCGAGATCCTCAAATATCTCAAGCAACGCTTCATAGAGAGGATAGATGCACAGGTCGCTGGCCAGGATATAAAGGCCCTTGGTCGCATCCTTGGCCATGGCATAGTCCTCGTCATCCAGCATTCCTTCCAGTTCCTTGAAGAATGGATCAGAAAGATAGGCGTTTACCGTCTCTTCGTATTCATCTATGTTGGGGAACTTCTTTGAGATGATCTCGAAGTTCAGCCCGATCTTTGCGTATTTCTCTTTCATATTCTTTATCTTCCAAATCTTCTATAGTCTGATGGTCAGGACATTGAGTCCGAATGTCGTCTGGTAATTCATTTCCTTGGCGATCTTGCTGACCATCCTGATGCCGATGTTGCTGATAGGATCATCGCCCATATTCAATCTTTCGTTCGGATTGAAAGGTATGCAGTTGTCGCGGAAACGGATGTTGACATCTCCATTCTCGATATAGGCAAACACATCCACCGTGTTCTCCTTCTTGTCCTTGATGAAGCCGTGCTCGACGATGTTCCCCGCCATCTCCTCCGCACACAGCGATGCGAAGTACGATCTGCGCTTGTCGATGCCATTGCTCTTGCAGAGCTCATCGATGTCCTTAGAGATGCCGATGACTTCTTCAATGGTCTTGATGGACTTGACATACCTGACGCCAGGAGAGAAGTCCTTAGGCATATCGAGAATATCTTCAAGGGAGTTGGCTACACCCTTCTTCTTGATGCACAGATAGACATACATAAGCGCAACCGTAATCACTTCAGCCAGGAAGTAGCACAGCCAGATGCCGGTGATGCCGATGAATTTCGGCAAGATGATTATGCATGCCACAGGAACGATGAAGGCCGTAATGATGTTGAAGACATTGGCCAATGTCACCTTGCCTTGCGCACAGTATGAATTGGTCAAGACAACATACACCATGTTGATAGGCATACTCCAGGAGTAGTAGCGCAGTAGGTCAGTGAATAATCCCACTACCTCGCCCTCAGCTCCAAACAGCAGGCCAATCTTTGTGCCGAATATATAGATGATGATCATCTTGGCAAAGCCGATTGCCACACCGAAGGTGATGGCGAATCTTGCCAGGTTCTTGAAGGACTTTGAATCTCTTTCGCCCACAAATACGCTTGCCAGCATCAGTGCCGTCGAAGCGACCGCAATGTTGAAGGTATCGAAGAAACCTCCGCATGAGCCAAGGATCGCCAAGGCATTCACGGCAGGAGCACCTCCAACCTTCAAAGCATATATGTTGATGATCAGGTTTCTGATCGAGTAAAGCAATGATACAAGTGCACTTGGACAGCCATATTTGAGAATGCTGCCCGTCATAGAGAAAGCGATATCCTTCTTGAAATGCACCAGGCCCTTATTGAAACGGAAATAGATGATTATCAGGATCAAGGTTGCATAGTAGCTAAGCGATGTCGAAAGTCCAACCCCGAATATTCCGCCATGGGTTACCTTGACATTGAGCAGTCCGAACAGGCAGTTGAAGCCAGCCAAGGCAATGGTAGACAGCAGCGAGAAATTCGATCTGTTGCACATCTGCAGGAAAGTCATAAGACATGGCACCAGCAGCAAAGGTATGATGCCTATGGCAAGACCTCTGATGTATAGTGCCGTATCGGCTGTCGTGCTGCCGCTTGCGCCGCATAGAAGCGCTATCGGATTCGCGAAGACAAACGATGCAATGCTAAGCAATGTTCCAGATGCCACAAGCAGCACCATAGACAAAGAGAAGACCTTATCCACCTTCTCTGAATCCCCTCTTCCCATATACTGTCCGCAAAGGATTCCAGCTCCGCCATAGACGACTGTCGACAATGTTCCATATATCGTCGTCAAAGGATTGACGAAGCCTAGGGCCACCATGGCCTCGCTTGATAGGTGGTTGCCGGTAATTAGTCCGTTGACCAGTCCCGACAGATAGCCTGTAAGCGTCGAAAAGGCCTGGGCTGGGAACAGCCTCAGATATAGTTCTCTGACATTGTTGATTGATTTGTCTTTCATATAACCATTATATATTAGATATGCTTCGTAAGAAGATAGACAAGTGATGCCACTAGCGCTCCTAGCAATGCACCAAACAATACATCAGTAAGGAAATGCACAAACAGATACATTCTGCTGAAGCACACAACAATTGCCACAACAATAAACAGCGATCCAAAGCCCTTATGCCTATAGAAGATGGACATCGCTGAAGCAAAAGACAAAGCGCTATGCACGGATGGGCATGAGTAGCTTGTAGGTCTGCTTATCAATAAGGCAACCGTCTCATCAATGTGACATGGTCTAGGTCTAGCGATCATATCCTTCAGGATGCCATCGCCGATATAGTAGCTGATGATATATGAAGAAAGCACACAAAGTCCTGCCTTTCTTGTCTTAGGAATAATAAGCAGGACCATGCCCAGGATTACCCAGAGTTCTCCCTTAGATCCTACGATGTTGCTGAAGGCCACAAAGAAGTTATCCAAGCCAGGATTCCTTAATGACTGTATCCAATACATGATATTCATTTCCATAAAAACGCCTCCTATCTGTTATGCAAAGACGGATCATCAGATCCGTCTCATCATCTTTTCATATCTCTTTTGACTGTCGGATATATGTCCACAACCGCTGCCGCCAAAGCTATAGCCTCCACCAGGAAACTATATCTCACAAAGATGCCAGGTACATACTTTATCACCAGCGGCAATAGGAACATCGCCGTTCCCGTTGCCTTGTTGAGAATGTTGTGGGTACTGTAGAACTCCCTCCTACTGACTGCTATATAGACGTAGTTTGCCAATCTAACGATAAAGATGAACCAGATCATGACCCAGCCAAATGTCGGAAGATACATCTTCAGGTGTGGCCAGATCTTGATCATCATGACGGTGTAGAACAGCAGATCGCAAGCGCCGTCCAGCTTGGAACCGAACTTGCTTGTTGTCTTGGTTTTACGGGCTATGAAGCCATCTGCAACATCAGAAAGTCCACAATACAGATGCACATATGCAAACGCCGTCGATTGAAACGGCACAAACAGCATGATCAATGAGAATATGCCTCTTGATGCCGTTATGATGTTTGCCAAATTCTTTTTCATATATTTCTATTATATCTCTTCATGTAATCAAGGGGTCCAATGGGCTGTCCCATCAAACTATTGTCCCCTTTTCGGTCACTATAGCATCCATCCTGATATCGCTATCCTTTGCGAATATCTTGTCAGCTCTCTGGCATGCGAATCCCACACCGATGATGTCACACTTCTTATCTAGTTTCTTGAGATAGCGGTCATAGTATCCCATGCCCATTCCTAGACGATTCTTGTCTTCATCAAAAGCTACCAATGGACATATGACAAGATCGATATCTTTGGATTCCATGATATAGCTATTCTTTATATCTGGCTCATCTATGCCATACCTGTTCTTGATGAAATCTCCCTTAGGAACGGCTGCCATCATCTCACAATCCTCAAGACATATAGGGTAGGCAAAGACCTTATCCTTATCATTCGCAATGGATGAGAGGTCTACCTCACCATCATTTGCGCTGTATATGAGAATGTTCTTGGCTTTCTGATATTCCTTGCTGGAACGTATCGCTTCAACAATCTTCTTCGAATAGGACTTTCTGGTCCTTTCGCTCATATTGTTTCTTTTTCCGCGTTTAAGTTTTCTTAGATATCCTGCATATGCTTCAGGGAACTTCTCTTCGATATAGCCAGCCAGATACAGCGATCCAAAAGCCAATACTGCTCCATCTTCACCGGCAGCATCCAAAGCCATCCTGATGCCTTCTTCAGTAGATTCGCAAGCTCTGGACTTCTGTCCCTTTTCTTCAAGAACCTTCGCCAGTTCATTAGCGGTAAGCGCTCTTGGTGAGACAGGCGTCAGGGTAACGAATTCCTTGGCGAAAGGGATCATCATATCCATGACGCTTTCATAGTCCTTGTCCTTCAGCATGCCGCATAGAACGACCGCCTTCTTCTTGCCCAAGATGGCAGGAAGCGATTCTGCCAATGCAGCTGCGCATTGAGGATTATGGGCCCCATCCAGCACAAACAATGGCTCTCTTGTCAGAATCGAAAGTCTGGCATCCCAGCCAGCATTCATGAAGCCGTTGCGGATATTCTTTGAGCTTATCTTGTATCCTTTTCCGTTCAGTACCTTTATTGCCTCAATCACCGTTGCGGCATTGCAGAACTGATGTTTGCCCAGAAGATTGAGCTTCAGATTCTTATATTTTCCATAGCTGAAGCATTGCCTATCGATGCCTTCCGAGATGATATCTATCTTGGAGAAATCAGCTATCTTCAATCTTGCGTTTCTTTGTTTCGCTGCTTCCCTGAACACATCAAGCACTTCCTTGCAGTTGTCATAGGCTACCACGTCGCTGTCTTCCTTGATGATGCCGGCCTTCTCATAGGCGATCTTCTCCAGAGTATCACCTAAGATCTGGGTATGCTCAAGGCCGATGTTCATGATGATCTCAAGGTCAGGCTTGGCGATGACGTTGGTGGCATCAAGCCTTCCTCCCAATCCAACCTCCATGATGGCCACATCAACCTTCATCTTCTTGAAGTAGACAAAGCACATCGCTGTTAATATCTCGAATTCGGTTGGTCTATCCTTCATTCTGCTTGTGGCTTTCTTGACCATTTCGGCAGCCTCGCAGAAATCCTCTTCGCTAATCATCTTGTCATCGATGATGAAACGTTCCTCATAGTCGATAAGATGAGGTGATGTATACATTCCAACCTTATAGCCGGCATCCATCAGTATGGACTTCAGGCTTGCGCAGCATGATCCCTTGCCGTTGGTTCCGGCTACATGGATGGTATGGATATCATTCTGGGGATTGCCCAGCTTGTCCATGATCTTGCGCATGCGCTCAAGACCTAACGAAGATCCCTTCCAGTCGGTGCTGGTGACAAATTCCATCGCTTCGATCTTGTTCATTTCAGGTTGAACCTTCTTTCAAATGCCGGCATATATCTGCCTAATAGCTTTATCGTGAAGAACTCGACAATCGTCAAGATGATTGCCTGAACTATGCGGGTAACAAACAGTCCCTTGAAGCTTGCGTTATATAGCACATGGATCCAATAGGTATTCAAAAACAGACTCAAGATCTCCTGCGAGATGAAAGTCGCGATAAGCACATTCTTTGTCTCTGTATTTCCTTTAAGCAGGATGCCATACATCATGCCTGTAAGCGCAGCTGTCAATGTAAAGCCTGGGAAGTATTCGCCGATCGGAAACAGCAGGGCTCCTATAAGATCACCTAGAGCTCCCGTAATTGCCCCATAGATTGGTCCTAGCAGATAGGCTACCGCAAAGACGGTAACGAAGGTGAAGCCTATCTTGATGTTCCAAGCATTGATGGAAAGGAAACGCGACAGCACAACGTTGAGCGCAACCATGAGCGATACGACCGTAAGCTTTTTTGTATCAATCTTTTTCATGCTACCTCCAGTGAACGCAGAGCAACAACGCGACCTGGTCTTCGTCCAACGACAACGTTCCATCCGTTGGCACTTAACGCATTGCTCTTACTCTGAATCATATATATTATAGAACAAGTGAATCATTAACAAATACCATCGCAAATAAAGTAAAATGGTAATAACGAATTTAACGAGGTGATACATATGACAGATATTGAGATAGCTCAGGCCTGTAAGAAAGAAAAGATAACTGAAATCGCCAAGAAAGTCGATATTCCTGAAGAATATATCGAACTTTATGGCAACTACAAAGCCAAGATCGACTACAGAATGCTCAAGCAGTATGAAGGCAAGAAGGATGGAAAGCTGATCCTTGTGACAGCCATAAATCCTACTCCTGCCGGCGAAGGAAAGACCACCACAACCATCGGTCTGGCGGATGGACTAAGAAAGATCGGCAAGAAATCAGTCGTTGCGCTCAGAGAGCCGTCGCTTGGTCCTGTGTTTGGCGTTAAAGGTGGTGCTGCCGGAGGCGGATATGCCCAGGTAGTTCCTATGGAAGACATCAACCTTCATTTCACCGGCGACTTCCATGCGATCGGCGCTGCCAACAACCTCCTGGCTGCTATGTTGGACAACCATATCCAGCAAGGCAATTCCCTCAATATCGATCCTCGCAGAATAACCTGGAGAAGAGCGGTCGACATGAATGACCGTCAGCTGCGCAACATCGTCGATGGCCTTGGCGGCAAAGCCAACGGCACTCCAAGAGAAGATGGCTTCGACATCACAGTAGCTTCTGAAATCATGGCCATCCTGTGCCTTGCCAGCGACATCAGAGATCTCAAGGAAAGAC